>JAFRUO010000009.1 GCA_017438845.1 Clostridia bacterium
CAGGTTGGCCTGCTTCTGAAAGTTCATTAAAAGCTGTGTGAAAGGGCTCGCAATGGCAGCACCGGTGGTCGGGTGTTTTCCGAGCATGCCGTATTTGCTGACAGCTTCGGAGCACTGGATATACCGGGCAAAGGCCTCAGAGTAGCTTTCGAGCAGGCGCTTGTTTACCAGCCTCTCGCAGCCGCGTTCCTTGAGCCACAGCCATGTTTCCTTATAGATTTCATCTGCGCCGAGGGGCTTGCCGTCCTTCTGCAGAGCAGAGAGGTAATCGTCCGGACTTGGCATATCCATACCTTCCAACTCTACGCCGTCACCGATGTCGTCAACATCGAAGTCGGTCATGTCTTCGGTGAAGTCCGGCAGCTCCATACGCTTTGCAGGTGCGCCTTTCATTATTTTGTCGGCGAGGGCGTCCGGCTTTGAGCCAGCTTTGACCCGCCGCCCGCCGCGATAGGTTCCGTCTTTCGCCATGTCGATCACTTCCATTTCTGTGGTGCAGGGTTTAATACCCTGTTTGAATTGCAATTTTTGCGTAAAAGACCCCGCGCCGTTTTCCGGGGAAAAGGGTCGTAGAGATTTTGACCGCCCTACCGGTCGCCGCGCTCGCGGTGAATCTTCTCGTGACACGAACGACAAAGACTCATAAGGTTGGACTCGTCATTCGATCCGCCCTCAGCAAGCGGCACGATGTGGTGGACTTCCTCAACCGCGACGTAGCGTCCTTCCTTTAAGCACTGCTCACAAAGCGGGTGCTTATGAACGTAGCGGTCACGGATTCGTTTCCACGCTCTGCCGTAGCGTTTGCCGGGAGAGTAGCCGCGCTGGAACTTCTCGTAGTGCTGTTCCATGACCTTGGCGTGCTCCTCACAATAAACACCGTCCGTTAGGTGTGGGCAGCCGGGATAGCGGCACGGTCGTTGTGGTTTTCTTGGCATAAGCCGTGCCTCCTTTCAGGGCATAAAGAAAGCCCTGCAGGGTGTTCCCGCAAGGCTTGTGTGCTGCGCGTGCAGCTGTTTCTTTATTCTTTTCGCTGATTATATACTATCATAAAGGGCGGGTGGACATCTTAGGACAAAGCAGGACATTTCGGGCGCATTTCAAATGATAATCGGATCATCCGGAAGCGTCACATGAAGGAGCGCCTTGCCGTGCCAGCGACGAATGGTGCGGGCATCTGCACAGAGTTCCATTCCGATCTGCTCCCACGTATAGTTGTGGATGTACCGGTACTTGAGTACCATGCGCTCGTCGGTATCAGGAACTGCCTCAATGACCTCTCGTATCTGTTTCTTAAGGTCTGATAGCATTTCCAGCTCACCGGCGATTTTCTTTTCCAGTGTCCACAGCTTCTCGAGTGTCCGGACAAATGGTGCTTCGGTATTACGCGATGTCTGCACGCGGTCTTTATCATATTGGATAGCCGACACGCTGCCTGCCATCTCACGCAGGTTTTGTGCTTCCATCGTGTCGGACTTGATTCTCTGATCAAGGCGGTAGGCCTGATGGAGATATTCTTTTACTGTCATAAGGACTTCGCCTCCTCTTGTAATTTTTGTATGAGATACTCGCCGTCTACACTCGTCAGTGCTTTGTACCAGCCGGAGCGGAAGAACCGTTCACATTCCATTGCATCCGACATGGCGGCTTGATTGCCGGGCTTCTTTTTCAGGCGCTTCAGGGCGTCCCGGTAATCCTTCACTGCCTGCAGCACGATAGCGTTGGCGAGATTTTCATAAGGATCGGTCATCACACCACCTCAAGGTCAGCCTTGACCGCGTCAATCAGCGCAGTCTGCGTCATTTCTTTTTTGGATAGCGCCTTTACGATCCTTTCGTCGATGGTGCCCTTGGTAATAATGTGCTGGATCACCACAGTGCCGGATTCTTGACCTTGCCGCCAGAGACGGGCGTTAGTCTGTTGATATAATTCCAGCGACCATGTAAGACCGAACCACACAAGGGTGGAGCCTCCGGCCTGAAGGTTCAAACCGTGACCGGCAGAGGCCGGATGGATGACTGCTACAGGAATCTTTCCCGCATTCCAGTCTGCAATATCGCGGCTGGTCTTGATCTCCCGGACATTGAAGCGGTTCTTGATGCGGCTTAGGTCATGCCGGAACCAGTAGGCCACAAGAAGCGGTTTTTCATTGGCGGCCTCGATAATATCCTCCAAAGCGTCCAGCTTCCTATCATGGAACTCGATGACCTCACCGGTATCGGCATATATGGCACCATTTGCGAGCTGTGAGAGTTTGCCTGTAAGCGATGCAGCATTGGCAGCAGTCACCTCACCATCGGGGAGCTGCAATATGAGCTCCTGTTTCAAATCTTCATAACGGCTGCGCTCAGAGTCAGAAAGCTGCACTTCATATTCTGTTGAAATCAGCTCCGGCATCTTCAGATGGTCGGTAGATTTCATGGAAATCGTGATATCCGAGATCCTCCGATAGATGGCGTCCTCCGCATAGGGCAGTGGCTTGTAGGAGTAGATGATCTCGCCGTTTCTCTTGTCCGGCATGAAGTAATTTGTCCGGTACTGTGTGATAAAGCGTCCGAGGCGCTCGCCCATATCCAGCACTTTAAACTCTGCCCACAGATCCATGAGACCATTTGATGAAGGAGTGCCTGTGAGCCCGATAATGCGATGGAGCTTCGGTCTAACCTTCATCAGCGACTTGAAGCGCTTGGATTTGTGATTTTTGAAGGATGACAGCTCATCGATGATCACCATATCGAAGTCAAAAGGAAAGCCGGACTCGTCAATGAGCCACTGCAGGTTTTCACGGTTAATGATCGTGATGTCTGCTTGCTGCATGAGGGCGGCTTTTCGCTCCTTCGGTGTCCCGACTGCGACCGCATAGGTAAGACTGTCAAGGTGCTCCCATTTTTTTATTTCCGCTGGCCAAGTATCGCGGGCGACTCTTAAGGGAGCCACCACTAAAACGCGATGCACTTCGAAGCTGTCAAATAACAGGTCATTTACTGCCGTCAGGCTGATGATCGTCTTGCCAAGTCCCATATCTAAAAGGACTGCGGCCACAGGGTGCTTTTCAATATAGCGGATGGCATAGTCCTGATAATCATGTGGATTGAAGTTCATCGATCATCCCTCCAATCTGCTTCGGATCGTCAATGACATATACACGGTAGCCAAGCTCCCGCAGCAGCCTGTGGCGCGAGAGCTGGAGAGGGCGTGGCTTTTTGCCGGGTGCCTTCAGCTCTGCAAAACCGATATGGCCGTCAGGGAGTAAGATCAGGCGGTCGGGCATTCCTGCGAAAGAGGGACACACCAGCTTAAGTGCAATGCCGCCGTTCTTTTTCACCGCCATAGTTAACTTGTTTTCTATCTGTTTTTCTATCATTGCAAACCTCCGTCAGGCGTTAATTTCAGGGGATGTGCAAGGTGTATCAATGGTATTTACCAAACTTTTTCTTAGAGCTATTTTTTAAGGGCTAAGAGAGCTTTTATATAAGACCTTGATACACCTTGTCAAAGTCCCGGATCACTGCAGAAAATCTTCCTCTGCACCGCTGTCCTCATGAATCTTTAAGCCCTTAAAATAGCGCTTCCGATTCAGTGTCAGCCGCTCGAATCCGGCTTTCTCCAGCGCAAAGTAAAAGTCTGCCGTGCTGCGCACATACTCATTGCAGTCCAGTGAGTAGTTGCGGTATGCCTGATAAAGTGCCGAGGAGCTTTCCTTAAAGGACTCATCCACATCGCACTTCTCGTCCAGAAAATGTCCGAACCAGTCGTTCTGGCTGCGATATTCATCGATGGCCTTCGTCACGCAGTCCGGTACCGGAATCTGGTAGTCCAGCGCAATGACTTTTTTAGCACCTTCGATGATCCATGCCAGTATGCTTTCACCGGCATTTTCATACAGGTACTCACCGTAATTTTTGATGTCGGCCTTGCCCTCGATCTTGGCGTTGAACGGAATCACGATAAGCCTGCGCCAGATACCGTCATCGGAAGCGGAGACGCGAGGCAGGTGGTTCGTATACAGCACCAGCGTATGGCAGGGCTTGAAGGAAAACGGGTCTTTATACTTTTTCTCCGCAAACACATCGTCCGTAGAGCAGAGCTGCTTGACGGTGGAGTCGTTGAGCCTTGCGCCTTCCTGCATTTCCGCAGCGATCAGCAGGCGTTTACCTTTGACCTCAGCCATTTCCGGTTTGATGTTTCTGCGGCAGCCGACGGTCAAGGTATCTGCGGATATATTTCCGCTGTAGAGTCCCAGCACGCGGGAGATGGCATTCCAGAAGGTGGATTTGCCGTTGCGTCCATCGCCGTATGCGATGATGAGCGCCTCCACAAAAACTTTCCCGATAGCAGCAAGGCCACAGATCATCTGTACATAGTCGATAAGCTGCTGATCCTTCTGAAAAATCAGATCCAGATTATCCTGCCAGAGCTGCGCTCCTTTGCTGCCGGGTGACACGGACGTGATTTTCGTAATAAAGTCATCTGCTGAGTGCTCGCGGGCTCCGGCCATACCTTTACGAAGGTCGTAGGTCGCCTCCGGTGTGCAGAGCAGGAAGCAGTCTGCGTCCAGATCCCTTGGCGAGATTTCCAGCATCGGGTGTGTCTCTTTGAGGGTAGATGTAATGTTCTTGGAGTCGCGTCTACGGACGGCAAAGCTCTGGTAGGCCTTGGCGGCAAGGAACTCCTGATAGGCCTCCATCTGCTCGTCGCTCATCAGCTGTTCAGCTTTGGCCTTGGATGTGTTATCAAGGATTTCCTGCGCTCCGCAATTTTTGAGCTTTTGCAGAGCCTCCATCATATTTCGATTGGATTCTGCGAGCTGCCTGCGGGTGAGTTCATGAGCGACGGCCTGTGCGCCGGGCTCTGTTTCCTGCCAGTAGTGATCGCTGTATCGGATAAAGTGGGTGGCCGGTGAGTAACGCAGCTCGTTTGCAAAATACTTTGAGAGCACCTCTGCCTGCCCGACGTCGGAAAAGTCCTCCGGCTTATAGCTGTTCTCGTCGTTATAAACTTCCGGAGGGACATATCCGTCCTCTCGGCTGATCTTGGAATAAAAGCGCTGGGCACTGTGCCAGATTGTATTAAGCTCGCTGTTATCCAGAGGCGGCACGCAGATCGCGGCCTTTTCCAGAAAACTTTGGTAGGCTTTTTCCGTATCGCCGTATTTCTTAATGACAATACCGGCAAAGCGGGACATGGTAGCATTGCGGCTTCCTTCCGGGATCACGACGTCTTTCTCGTGGCCACCGGGCAGGTCTGCATCGAACTCGTCCTCATTCAAAAATTCCGTGAGGTTCATGCGACCGGGATAGAGCTCCACATTCGGCTCCTGTGTTCCAAAGAAGAAGCGAGCAGCATCCAGAGCCTTCGTATCGAAATACGGAAATATGGAGTTTACCAGCTTCTTCATATCGCTATAGAGGGCGGCATCCGTCACTCGGTCGATGGGAAAGAGCACATGGAACTTTGGCCTTGCCGGTTTGCCGTTTTTCTCGCGCTGATTAAAGCGGCTGTAATGGATGGCGAGGCTTACTCCCGGAAATGCCTCCAGCACGTCTGCCGGTATGATCCAGTCTTTCGGATCTTCTGAATGGTCGTTATCACAGTCCACGGGAAGACAGTCAGCGGAGAGGAAATTGTCGCTGTTGCGGTAGTGATTTTTGTACTCCGCACACACATAGTCGTGACCGACTGCGTCTCTCATGCTGTCCGCGTCCATGACAACGGTCTTATGCGGATAGGAGCAGTTTCCGGGATTGCCGATAAAATCGGCGCTATACAGGGTAAACATCAGTCATACACCTCCTCCGATTCTTCCTCCAGCACCTTCGTGATAAATTTCAGGGCGCGGATCATGGTTTCCAGTTCGCAGTCGCCGCCAAGGGTAACTTCAAAACCGTTGCAGCCGAATCTGTCCATAAAAGGCGTGACATGGATATCTGTGCTGGCCTCATCGGAAATGCGGAAATAGGTGCGTCCGCCGTGGCCGGTGTCGCCACCTTTGTAGCCGGTCGTCCCGGCTTCGACCTGCAGGATATTGGCACTTACCACATCGCGGGTGTAGGTAGTGATCTCAGTGCCATCGAAAAGCTCTCTGCGATTTTCTTTAATTTCATACATAGCGTTAAACCTCCTGACATTCTTCTGTGAAATAGCGCAAGTGATAGCCTTTCCACTTGGCGCGTTTGATTTCTGCTTCCATACCGGATGAGATGCGGCTGCCGAATACCCAGATCTCAGCGCACTTGCTCATGAGGGCATTTCCGAAGAAAAGACCAAGCTCACGTTCTTCCGGATTGTCATCATCAAGGAACTGCGGAAATAGCAGGTGCGGTGCGATAGGGATAAATCCATTGTCCACGGCATAGCGACTGTAGCGTCTGGCATTGGCTACGTTTGTCTCCACATCTCCGGAAAACGGAGAGCAGATGTAGACGATAGGCCGGAAAGCACGAAGGAACTGCTTTTCATTTGCAGCAATCCGGGATAGTGCTTCACCTGCAGTTGGGTCAGGATAGCCTTCGCTGTTGCGATAATCGTTGCTCACTCAAAAGTCCTCCTTTCCGGGCAGACTTAAAGGCGTCCACCTCCGATTTCCACTGGAGATGAACGCCTGATTTGAGCGGACGATTTTTAATCTTTTTTGTAGAAGGGCGTGGTGTAACCGTCTGCGCGGAGCTTCAGGCCTTTTGCCCACGGTGGAGTCCTGCCCATCTGTTCACAGAGAACGTCAAGAGACATGCGAGGGTCTGCTTCGATGACCAGTTCGTCGTGGATATGCATGACGATGGAGCAGCAGCGAAGCGTCTTCATGGCATAGCAGAGAATGTCGCGGGAGGTTGCCTGCACGATATTTTCCACGAATTTCGGCCCGTATGAATCGAGCCGTTCCCATTTTTTCGTGCTGCCGATGCCCTCATAGGTAATACACTCACCTCCGAATTTATTCGTACCGACCTTAGGCTTTACATATGCGAGGTTCCGTCCGGAGGGCAGCGTAATAAAGAGCATCCCGGAACGGCAGGAGAAGGTAAGTCCGTAGCTGCTGGTTGTGTGTTTATACTTCACAGCCTCCATGACAGCGCGGTCGACATCCCACCAGAATTTTACGATGTTGGGATTTGTCTGCCGCCATGCGTCCACCAGAGGAGGAAGCTCATCCTCGGAAAGTCCCATCTCTATAGCGCCCATTGCCTTTAAGGCTCCGACCGAGCCGCCGTAGCCGAGCGCGAGTTCCGCGATTTTGCCTTTTTGACGCAGATGGCCGTTAATGCCATGCTTCTCGACCGGAACATGAAACATCTGACTGGCGCTGGCGCAGTAGATGTCACCTCCGGTTTCAAAGACTTTTTGACGCCACGTCTCACCGGCATACCACGCGATGACTCTTGCTTCGATGGCGCTGAAGTCGGAAACATAAAACTGCGTACCATCCTTCGGGATGAATGCTGTCCGGATCAGCTGGGAGAGGGTGTCCGGGACATCCTCATATAAGAGCTTCACGGCATCAAAATCTCCGGATTTTACAAGAGCGCGTGCGTCGGCCAGATCCGGGAGATGATTTTGCGGGAGATTTTGTAATTGTATAAGCCTGCCTGCCCAGCGTCCGGTACGATTGGCTCCGTAAAAAGCGAACATGCCGCGAGCCCTGCCGTCATCACAGACCGCACGCTCCATAGTCTGATATTTCTTGACGGAGGATTTGGCAAGCTGTTGTCGGAGTTCCAGAACGGTCTGAAGTTCTGGAGGAGCGGTTTTGATAAGCTCTGCCACGACTTTCTTTCCAAGACTGTCAGTTTCGAGCCCGTTATCGGAGAGCCACTGTTTCATTTGCTGGACGGAGTTTGGATTATCAAGTGCTGTCATATCTTTCATGGCAGCAGTCAGTTCTGACCGGGAGCGGGAGTCCATTTCGATCGCTTCCTTCACCAGATCCATGTCGAGCCGGACACCTCTGTCGTTGATTTCCTGATCGATGTGGTATTCATCCCAGACCTCCTCCGGCACAGGGAATTTTGCAAGACGATCCTTAATGCCAATCTCGGTCTCTACATCTCTGATATTATATTTTTTGAAGGCCTCCCACTTGTCCGGTGCATGGAAAGGGTGGTTCTTTGTGCGACCGCCGTTTGCTTTCGTCGGAGCACAGGGCACGGAGAAGTATTTGATCAGGTCTTTGCCTTCCGTGAGCTTCTGCTTTTCGAGGCCAAGGACGGCACCGACACCTTCCAGAGAAAGCGGTAGTCCCATTGTTGCCGACCAGACCATAGAGCAGCGCCAGCTTTCGGGATTTAAGAAGCGTGCACATTCGGTCGAGAGAGGGTGTTTATCATGGAAGGGATCAAGGCTTACTCCAAGATCACGGAGATATCGGGATAAGCAGACCCGTTCAAAATTTGCGTTGAAAGCCCATTTGATGACAGTATCATCAGTCAGAGCATCTATAATTTCCTGCGGCAGGCGCTCTCCCTGTGCAAGGTCGATGACCGTCACCTCGGAGCCGTCGGCGCTGTAGCCGAACAGCAGTATCTCAAAATCCGGTGACTCGGCATATTTATATACGCCGCACTTGGATAGGTTCACGTCGCTGTAGGTTTCGATATCAATACTGAGTGTTTGCATAGATTTTCACCTCAATTCAAACAAGCGGCTTAAGATCACTCCTAAGCCGCCTGCCGGTACTGGATTATTTCAGGGATTCCATACGCTTGATATGGTATTCGTCGTCCTGCGCGGCTTTTTTCTCCTCGCGCTTCTCACGCTTGAAGTCGTTAATCACCGTCTGGATGGCGACCACTGCCCAAGACAGGACTACGATGCAGAAGCATCCGATCAGGATGTTGCAGAGAAGGGATGAAATCATAACTGTGCTTTCCATTGTTTTGCGCTCCTTTCCTTAGTTGAGAAAATCTTCATCTTCGTCAGTAGCAAAGTCGGACTCAGCGCTTGCCTTGCCGCCGAGAGGCTCACCGTCGCGGATCTTCTGCAGGTTGTTGAGCCCGCAGGCGATTCCCTTGTTGCCGGAAGAGTTGAAAGCATAAAACGTGATGCTGGCTCTGCCGTACACGCCACTGTACACTTCGGAGCGGGTGAGAATCGGATTCAGATCTGCGTCCACGATGCCGGGAGCAGAGGTTGCATTGGCGTTGACGAAGTAGGCGTTCTTGTAGGCTTCGTCATCCGGACGTTCTGCATCGCCGTCGCGCAGAGGAGTCTTCAAAACAGAGAGCGCCGGTACGGACTTGCCGTTGCCTTTGAGCTTTGCTTCGCCTTCCTTGTAGGCAGCCTCGATAGCAGCCTGAATCTTGGCGATGGTCTTGGTGTCGGACTTCGGGATGATGAGGCTCACGCTGTACTTGGGAGTGCCGCCGTTGATGGACTTCGGCTCCCAGACGTTTGCGTAGCTCCAGCGTGTGTCGACACCGGTGATAACCTTCATGGGATTACTGATTTTTACATTCTTACTCATTGTCGTTTTCCTCCATAAAATCATTTTTTGCTGTATTCATGGCCGGGCGCTTGTCGCTATCCGGCACAAGTGTGGGTTTGCCCTGCGGTTTTTCGATGTAAGCCGTCAGGAGTTCATCAAAGCGGGACTTGCCGAGGAGCTTCTGCATGGCGGTGATGCCGAGTAGCTTTTTCTCATACGGGTCAAAGCCTGCTTTCTCGACCGCGTCAATGACGGCGGCCTCATTGCTATATCTGCGGTTGCTGCGGCCTTCGACGATCTTGAAACCTGTCCATTCCTTACCGGAGAGAGCCTGCTGCAGAGCGTATTCCTTAATATCGGAAGCCCAGCTAACCAGTTCATCTACCTTGCTGAGAATGACCTCGATCTCGGTATCCGTAAGCAGTGGTGGGAGCTTGAAATCATGCTGCGCGAGCTTCAGATTTGCCTCGGCTCTGGCGCGGCACTCGTTCTTAGCCTTGCAGAAGCCGCACCATTCACCGCACAGGAAGTTCCCGTCACCGGCAAAAGCCAGATCTGCGGTGGGCTTTAAGACTTCATCCGCCCAGCGGTACAAGTCGTCCTTGCCGATTTCGTAGGTGCTGACGTTCTGACGTCTCGGCTGGTAGATGGTCATGGAAACCGTTTCGATGTCGTAAATGTCATCGAAAAGCTCCAAAGCGCCGAGGGCGTAACACTGCATCTGCGGATTCTCCTCTGCTGAGACCAAGACGCCTAAGCCGTGCTTGTAGTCGATTACCCGGAGTGTACCGTCCGCAATGATGATGCAGTCGGCAGTTCCGAAGCCTTGTTCTACCCAGCGGGAGAAGTCCACACGCTGCTCGATAAGAACTACCGGGTCGGTGCAGGTTTCCTTGGCGGCTTCGACCTGCTCCAGCACATATTCGGCATAGCCGGAGGTAGCATCCTCCATCTCCTCGGAATACCACTTGAGGCTGTCGGTTAGATCGTCGGCAGGCATACCGAGTGCGGTCTTGAGTTTGTACTCGCCAAGCGCATGAGCGTCGGTGCCTTCTGCAGCGTAGTCTGATACTTTGTCCTCGTAGGTTTCGCAGAGCCTCGCCGATGGCGGGCAGTGCAGCCACCTGTCGGAGCTGGATGCGGACAGGATTGCGTGTGCTTTAGCTGCCATTGCCGATCACCTCCGCGTCCTTCATCAGGGCTTCGTAGTTTCCCGGATCAATCTCCGAGAGCTTTGCAGCACCGTACTTTTTAAGCAGGGCGCGTACTTCTGCGGTATGACCGGAACGGGACTTCTCGGCAAGGACGGCTCTTACGTCCTCCAGCTTGGGTTCTTCCTTCTTATCAGCACTTTTTGATTTTTGCTGCTTAGAATCGTCTTCACCGGAAAAATGCTGGTAGAGCCAGTCGGCTGCGGCATTAATAGAAGCAGCAGCGGTGCGGAGCTCTTCGATGGTCTGTGCCATTTCTGCCATCTTTGACATTTTCTTTTCCTCCTTCCTCGGATTGGCTTGCGGCAAGTACCCGGAGGTTCCTTGCCAGTCTGGCGGATACGTGGCTGATGGAATTCAGGAGCTTGATCTCCTCGTTCACGTTGCCGCCTGTGTCTGCATAACTGCGAATCATCTGTTGTTCACCTCGCTTTCTGAAGGCTGTGTTCTCTTGCCTTCACCTTCCACTGGAGATGAACTACCGATTTGAGCGGAGGATTTTATAAAAAAATTCCGACCATCATCCGAAATAGGGACAGTGGCCGGAAAGGGTGTGATGATTACTTGTTTTCAATCTTATGAAGCTCTGTGTAGTAGCGCTTCATCTGGTCGGCAAAGGTGCGCTGCGGGCGACCGAGTGCTTCCGCGATTTTACGATCTGAAATCTTCGGATTGTCGAGGCGCATCTGGATAATGCGGTCTGCGTCCGGGTCAAGTTCACGGAAACGGGCAATGAGGTGCTTCAGAAGATCACGGTCAGCGTAGATATCTTCAATAGAAGGTTTGTCATCCGGGATGTAATCGCCGAGGGTACCGTTGCCGTCCGGGAGCGGTTCGTCGAGAGAGACAGTATCGGGAGCGTGATATTCGCACAGATCGCATTGTCCGTCGCATTTCCAAAGATAATACTTCGGGCACATGCAGCGTCCATGATACTGCTCGCGTTTTTGTGTTGCCCAGATATCTGGGTAGAGGGCGCGATACTGCTCCTCTGTGATAGGGGTGAGTGTGACCTTGAAGGGATTCTCCGGGTCACGAAGTGGAAAGTAACGCTTGTTGTCATTGTTTTTCTTAGAATTTTTCATTTTCGGTTCCTTTCTGAGCGAAAGGAGCCGAGAGAACGCAAAGCCGAAGTCATAAGAAACACAAATGGCCGGATAACTCTGAAACATTGTGTTTCAAAGTCATCCGGCCATTTGGTAGTTCATCTCGACTCCGTTGCTCGGTATGCTTTGCGTATTAAGTTTTCGATTCAGTTGTTACATTCCTGCCTGCATTGCGTAAGCAGCAATACGGTTGTGGGAGGATTCCTTTACTGCTGACTCATCGCAAAGGATTTTTACGATGTGATTGCAGTTAGGACACTTGAGCTCGATGTACAGCTTTTCCTTCGGAATATCTGATACATCGCAAGCTCTCTTTCCACAAACGGGACATTTGAGCGGCTTGTTCATGCCTTCCTCCTTTCTTGTAGTATATAAGCATGTTCGCTGATTTACTACACCTATGGTAAAAAATATGGGAATGCACCTGTGAGAGCACATTCCCGTGCTAACAAAAATATTCGTCGAGAGATAGTTCCTCTCTGGATACCAGTTTTAATTCCTGAAGCCGGTATTTCATGGGTGTGTAGTTGACACTGAATTTCTCGGCCAGTTCAGAAATTACCTGATCGACATCGTAGGTTTTCGGAAGTGGTGCAGGCGGTGATGAACGTAAGCCCATTGTCTTAAGAAATTCAGCTGTGGCTGCCTCCCGTGGCATCAGGAATGCAGCAGCGCAGTAATTGGCTTGGTATTCAATGACCTCGATAGCGGACATGTTTGACCTGTCTCCGGTCTCTGCGCGGAAGGCTTTCTTCTGGCAGAAGTGCTGGTAATTTGCTGACCGATTCATAAAGCAGCGTGTATGAAGCTTCTGATGGAAGCATTCATGAATGCAGCTGAAGTTCTCGATTCCGCGATTGTCGCCCTCGTTGATACTCCGATCAATGATGATAGTTCCCTTTTCGACAGGAGTCTTTTTGGGAAACATCCCATTGAATACGATGTTGTCTGGCGGAGTCTCGTCGGCTTCATTGATGGGAATCCAAGCATAGTAGTAGCCGCTGTTGTAGGCTGTCATTCCAAGAATCGACTGATCCGGTGACAAGTAAAACCAGTCTGGCGTGCAGTGGATAAAATCCACCACGTCATATACATCAATTTTCTTAGGCCGGATAAGGCGTTCTTTGTCAAAAGACTCGTTCAGGCTGTCCGCCTCATTTTCGAGCTGGGTTTTGCTGTAATCATAGTACCGCAAATTACGTGTTGCCTCCGTTTTTTTCCTGATTTTCCAGCATGTCAATAATTTTCTGCCAATCATCCTCACCGGCATTGATGTCACGCGCTTTACGAAGAGCAGTGCGGAGATTGCCGACACCCATCACATAGTCAGATAGATCAGGAGATACGCCGTTATCTCTTGAGAGGGCAGCGTAGTCGAATAGCGTATTTGTGTCATCTTCGTTGAGACCCAGCACCTCAGCGATTTTATAGATTTTGTCTTTGTCTGGCGGATACCTCCTTCCTTTTTCAATATCGCTCATGTAAGCAGGGACAATGCCCAGCTCCTCGGCAAGCTTTCGCAGGCTGATTTCTTTCTCCTGCCTTTTGGCTTTTACAAATTCTCCGAATTTGTTTTCCATGACGATCCTCCTTTCGTGGCATGTAAGCGTGTTCGCTTAAATACTACACTAAGTATACACAGTTGCTTCAACGAAGTCAAGGGCTCAAATGTAAATTTTCTTTAAACGGTGGCACATGCCCTTAGCAAAAAGCAGGCGAGGAAATCTACAGTAGTACAGTGAACATGGGCTATTTCCCAGACCTTCCGCGTTCGACCGTCTAAGAAGTGGAAGTATTTTTATTGCGGTACGCGAGATATTTAATGCGCAAATGCAAATTTTTAATCTGAAATCAGGTTGAAATCTCTCGCCTGATGTGTTATAATTTATAAGGCGTCTTTTGCCGATAGGACTCTAATGGTTAGGAGGAGAATACATGGCAGTCAGCTATAAGAAATTATGGAAATTACTAATTGATAAAAATATGAAGAAAAAGGACTTAAGAGCTGCCAGCGGGATCAGCACAACAACACTTGCGAAACTTGGCAAGGATGAAAACGTCAGTACTGAAATCCTGTCGAAGATTTGTGCTGCCCTGAACTGTGATGTCGGAGACATCATGGAAATGGTGCCCGATGATTCGAAGGATGTGGAATAAATGAATGGCAAAGACAATAAACAGACAAGGAGTTTTTTAAATATGAATCAGTCAACGTATAACGCATTGAAATCCTTTATCTGGGGAATCGCTAACGATTGCCTTGTAGATGTATATGATGTGGGCGACTATAGGAAGGTCATTCTTCCGATGCTGGTCATCCGCCGTTTTGATGCGGTCTTGGAGCTGAAGCACGATGAAGTGGTAGCGGCAAAGAAGAAATTCGAGAAGGACGGAGTCACTGTCGATATTGATCCCGCGCTCTGCGGAATAGCTGGACAGGCCTTTGTGAACAAGTCTGACTTCACGCTGCGTGACTTGAAGTCCAGAACGAATCAACAGCAGCTCCGGAAGGACTTCATCGACTACCTCGATGGATTTTCCAAAAATGTACAGGAGATCATTAATAAGTTTCATTTCCGGGATCAGATTCCGCGCCTTTCCGAGCAGGATAGACTTGGATTGCTTATCGAGAAATTTGTCGATCCGAGCATCAACCTCAGCAATAAGCCTGTTCTAAATGAGGACGGCTCTGAAAAATTGGAGGCACTTGATAATCATACAATGGGTACCCTGTTTGAAGAGGTTATCCGTATGTTCAATGAGCAGACAAATGTGACAGACGCCGGACGCCATTTTACGCCGCGTGACATTATCGAGCTCATGGCCGACCTTGCCTTTATCCCGATTCAGGATAAGATTCAGAGCACCACATATAGAATTTATGACGGAGCGTGTGGCACGGGAGGCATGCTCACTGTCGGCGAGTCCTGTATTCAGAATCTCGCTGAGCGTCGTGGCAAGAAGGTCTCCATCAATCTTTTCGGTCAGGAGAACTTTGACGAAACATATGCCATCGCCTGTGCGGATATGCTGCTTAAGGGCGAGGGCACGCAGGTCAATAATATCTTTTTCGGCTCCACCATCTCTAACGATGGCTTCCCGAAGGATGAGTTTGACTTCATGCTTTCAAATCCGCCCTTCGGTACCTCGTGGAAGGCAGAACTTAAGGCGTGGGGAGATATTAAGAAAGACGAGATTACCGATCCGCGTTTTATTATTGACTATGATGGTAACCCAGAGTATACCTTGCTGCCTGATATTGGTGATCCTCAGATGCTGTTCCTTGCAAACAACATTAGCAAGATGAAACAGAAGACCTCACTTGGAAGCCGAATTATAGAGGTACACAATAGCTCATCCCTCTTTAATGGTAACGCAGGAAGCGGCGCGAGCAATCTACGCAGATACATTATTGAAAATGACCTGCTGGAAGCCATAGTAGCTCTCCCGGAGAAAATGTTCTATAACACGGATATTGGAACATTTCTATGGATAGTGACAAATAAGAAAGAAGAAAAGAGAAAGGGAAAGGTGCAGTTGATAGATGCAACGTCAATGAAATCCCCTCTTAAAAAGAATATAGGCGAAAAGAATAGTGAAATCACTCCGAATATTCGAAAGAGAATACTGAAAATATATCTCGACTTCGAGGAAGCCGATCCTAAGTATAGCAAGGTTTTTGAAAATGAGGAATTTGGCTATTACGCTGTAGATGTACAGAGACCGCTAAGACTTAGAGTTGACTTATCCGATGATAATATTTCTGAAATGAAAGATAAAGATGCAGAATTGGCCGGAGTGCTCATAGAGTATATTGATAAAGTAGGCATGAACTCGTGTGTTGATTTTAACGAGTTTATTGAGCGAATCAGTGAAATTGCTGGTACCCAAAATATTAAACTGACTGCTAAAAGGAAGAGGCTCATCAGAGACGGCTTGACAAGCGTTGATGAGACAGCGGCACCTGTAAAAGATGCCAAGGGCAATCTGGAAGCGGATAAAAATCTTAAGGATACAGAACAGGTTCCGATGACATATCCCGGTGGGATCGATGGGTATTGGGGAAATGAAGTTAGACCGTATGCACAAGATTCATGGATCGAGAGTGAAAATGCTTCAATTGGGTATGAATTGAGCTTTACAAAGTATTTTTATAAGCCAGTTGAGGTTAGGAGCGTTGATGAAATCATTTCGGATATCCAGTCAATAGAAAAGGACACCGATGGACTATTAGCTGCAATTACAGGGGGTATGAGGTAGTGAAAAAGTATAGCGAATATACTCCCACAGGGATTGCATGGAACGAAAATATGCCTTCGCATTGGACTTCTGATAAAGCCAAGCATATTTTTTCCAATCCAAAGCAAATCAATAAGGGAAACTCGGAAAAGAACATTCTCTCATTGACGTTGAAAGGTGTTATAAGAAATGATGCAGATAATCCCATAGGGTTAGCACCATCTGATTATTCGACGTATCAGATTTTCGAAGAGAACGAGCTTGTTTTCAAATTGATTGATTTGGAAAATATTTCGACCAGTAGGGTTGGAATAGTTCATGAACGAGGAATTATGAGTTCAGCGTATATTAGGTTACATCCAAGAATTCCTCTTAACTTGAAGTATTTCTATTACCAATACTACGACTGGTATAAGAGAAATATTTTTAATGGCCTTGGTGCCGGAGTACGTCAAACTTTATCAGCAGCAGATTTGCTTAACTATAACATTGTTATTCCGCCTGTAAATGAGCAAGATCAGATTGTCAGATATCTTGATTGGCGCATGGCATTGATAAACAGATTTGTTAAAGAAAAACGTGCTGAAATCAAACTCTTACAGGAATTGCGTCAAACAATAATTAACAGAGCTGTTACTGAGGGAATAGATTCGACTGTTGAATTCAAAGATACAGGCGTATCATGGCTGCCGCGAATCCCTAAGAACTGGGAAATTGTTCCTTCAAAGACTCTTTTTGCAGAAAGCAAGAAAACAAGAAAGCCAGATGATTTACCCGCGACAGCAAGCCAGAAATACGGAATCATTTTACAATCAGATTTCATGCAAAGAGAAGGCCGTCGAATTGTTGTTGCTGGTCAGAATCTTGAGGCATGGAAACACGTGGAGCCAGATAATTTTGTCATCAGCCTTAGGAGCTTTCAGGGTGGTATTGAGCACTGCGCAATTGTCGGTTGTGTGACATGGCATTATATAGTTCTTATTCCCTGTGACAGAATCGAACCAAGATACTTCAAATGGCTTTTTAAATCCAAAAGTTACATTACTGCGCTTCAAAGAACTTCGGACTTTATAAGAGATGGGCAGGATCTTAGATATTCAAACTTCGTGAAAGTTCCTTTACCCATATTTTCGAAGCAAGAACAAAATGATATAGCTGACTATATCGAGAAGTGGTGCAATACCATTGATAAAACGATAGAAGGAATTAAAGAAGAAGTGCTAAGAGTTGAAGAGTTAAGGGTTCGGACTATATATGATGTCGTGACAGGAAATATAGATGTGCGCGATGTTACTATACCAGCTTTTGATGAGGCAGACGGTTCATATGAGATAGATGAAAGTGAATCGGATGAAACTGTAGATGAGGAGGTCGATGAATAATGCCAAGTAACACCAAGGAGAATGGCTTCGAGACTCTCATCGTTAACTGGCTTGTTAACGAAAACGGTTATGAGCAAGGGACAAATGCTGACTACAATCAGGAGTATGCGATTGATGAGGAGCGTTTGTTTCGCTATTTGCAAAGCACACAGCCACGAGATTTAGCGGAGCTGCGTATACTCGATACACCGGCAGAAAAGAAAAAGTTTCTGGAGAGGCTCAGTCGGAAGCTTTCTGACCAAGGTGTTATTGAGATACTCAGAAAAGGTTTTAAATATAAGAATAAGACACTGGAATTCTATCAGGTATTGCCGAGCAAGGGAAACCAGCGG
Source organism: Clostridia bacterium (assembly GCA_017438845.1). GTDB lineage: Bacteria > Bacillota > Clostridia > Oscillospirales > Acutalibacteraceae > Fimenecus. The sequence goes on from JAFRUO010000009.1 coordinate 17,686, forward strand.
GCACAGGAGCTATATGAACAGAACATTTTTAGCGTGACTCGTCAGCTGCAGTATTCCAAGGAATATGGCCGCCTTGCGCTTGATCTCTGCATTTTCCTGAATGGCCTTCCGATTATCACGATGGAGCTGAAGAACCAGTTCACGCTGCAGAATACTGCTGATGCGGTCAAGCAGTATAAAACGGACAGAGACCCTGCGGAGAAGCTGTTCAGCTTTAAGCGTTGCATTGTGCATTTCGCTGTTGATGATAACGAAATCATGATGTGTACCGAACTGAAGAAGGACGACTCATATTTCATGCCATTCAACAAAGGTTTCGAGGATGGCGCAGGTAATCCTCCAAATCCGAATGGGATCAAGACGGATTACCTTTGGAAAGACATACTGACGAAGAGTGAGTTCTCTAAGATTCTGGAAAACTATGTCCAGATTGTTGCGGATAAGGACGAGGATACAGGGAAGACTTCGTATAAACAGATATTCCCAAGGTACCATCAGCTGAAGGCTGTAACGATGCTTCTCGACCGCGCCAAGAAGGAAGGTGCCGGGCAGCGTTACCTTATTCAACATAGCGCGGGCAGTGGCAAGTCGAATTCAATAGCTTGGCTCGCCCATCAGCTTGTCACGCTTCAAAACGGCGGTAAGAATATCTTTGATACTGTTATTGTGGTTACCGACCGTATCAACCTCGATAAGCAGATCAAGAATACGATAAAGCAATTCACGCAGGTTTCCTCTACAGTAGGCTGGGCAAAGTCTGCGTCCGATTTGCATACCCTTTTGGATGAGGGTAAGAAGATCATCATTACCATAGTGCACAAGTTCCAGTTCATCTTGAACGATATTTCTACAGCATATAAGAATCGCACCTTCGCGATCATTATCGACGAAGCGCATTCGAGCCAGAACGGTAGTCTCGCTGCAAAGATGAACATTGTTATTTCAGGCAATGTTTATACCGATGATGACGATTTTGAAGACAAGATCAACACAATCATCGAGGGCAAGAAAATGGCTCAGAATGCAAGCTATTTTGCGTTCACGGCCACACCGAAAAATAAGACCCTTGAAATGTTTGGTGAAATCATAACTGATGAAAACGGCAATCCGATCTTAAATGAGGACGGAACGAAAAGGGCTAAGCCACACGATGTGTATACGATGAAGCAGGCAATCGAGGAGAAGTTTATCCTTGATGTCCTGAAATACTATACGCCTTATCAGAGTTACTACCACCTGATTAAGACCGTCAATGATGATCCGCTCTTCGATAAGAAGAGAGCAAATAAAATCCTGCGTTCTTATGTGGAAAGCGATCCTCATGCTATAGAGGAAAAGGCCGGTATCATTGTTGAACATTTTTATAATAATGTCCGGATGAAGATTAAGGGCAAGGCTCGTGCAATGGTAGTCACCCATCAAATTCAAAGAGCGATTGAATACTACTTTGCTATCAAGAAAGAGCTGGAAGAGCGCAAAAGCCAGTACAAGCCGATGATCGCTTTCTCAGGTGAAGCTCGCTATAATGGTGAAACATATACCGAGGCAAAGATCAATGGATTTCCAAGTGCCAAGATTGAGAAGGAATTCCGTAAAGATCCATATCGTATTCTGGTCGTAGCGGACAAATTCCAGACCGGATATGATGAGCCTCTTTTACAGACGATGTATGTGGATAAGAAACTGTTTGACATTAAGGCAGTACAGACGCTCTCGCGCTTGAATCGTTGTGCACCGTACAAGACAGATACCTTTGTTTTGGACTTCATCAACAATCCTGCTGATATTCAGAAATCTTTTGAGCGATACTATAAGACCACGGTTCTTTCCGGCGAGACAGATGCAAACAAGCTAAATGATCTGATTGACAACATGGAGCCCATGCAGGTCTATTCCGATGACGATGTGAACACGTTTGTTGAGCTCTACTTGAATAATGCAGATCGGGAACAGCTTGATCCCATCATCGATAGGTGTGTCGAGTTGTTTAAGGCTTTAGAATATGACGACAAGGTAGAGTTCAAGAAGAGTGCAAAGGGATTTGTGCGTACTTATAATTTCCTGTCGTCCATATTACCGTATGGTTCTCCGGACTGGGAGAAACTGTCTATTTTCCTGACACTTCTCGTGCCAAAACTCCCGAAAGTGGGAGACGAGAATGACGATTATAAGAAAATCATCGAAAGCGTCGATCTTGATAGCTATCGAGTTGTTGCCCAGCAGACCATGTCAATCTCGCTGGCCAATGAGGATGCAGAGGTGAAGCCTGTGCCGGTTCAGACGGATATAGGCATTCCAGTACCTGAATTGGATACGCTTACTCATATCCTCGAATCGTTCCATGATGTGTGGGGAAACTGCGACTGGACAGATGAAGACAAAATCAAGAAGCAAATTCAGGAAATCGCCGAAGAGGTCAAGAAGGACGAGCGTTATCAGAATGCAATGCAGTTCTCGGATATTCAGAATGCTCGCGATGAGAGTGAACGCGCTACATGGGAGGCAATCCTCCGTAATATGTCCAGTGGAATGGAACTTTATACTGCTTATCAGGGTGATACCCGGAGTCGCCGGAATCAGTCCTTCAGGGACTGGTTACTGGATTTGATTTTCAATGCAACATATCAGAAGCCAACAACACCTAAGTCCGATGCAGAAAAAGTGTATTCATTTGATTATGAGCCTCCGGTTTCAATGGTGGCTGAAGATCCAGCGCCATACGGAGCTAAGAAGGAGGACTAACAACATATGAAGGGTTCGGAATGCAAATTCGTTAAATATATGGAGGGCTCTGACAAGCGGTTTGTCATCCCGGTGTACCAGAGAAATTATGACTGGAAGACCGAGAACTGCAAGCAGCTGTATGATGACCTCGTAAAGATCATCAAGGGACACCGGAAGAGTCACTTTTTCGGGAGTCTTGTTTCTGTCTATAATCCGGATGGGCATAATGAGGAGTTCCTGATCATCGATGGCCAGCAGCGTCTTACGACAGTTTCGCTGTTGTTCCTTGCAATGTATAACCTGATTGATAAGGGTGTCATTGTGCCGGAGACCGCTAATCTGAAACAGCGAATTTTCGAGGAATACCTCGTGGACAAGTGGAAGCCGGAGGATACCCGTATCAAGCTCAAACCGGTAAAGAATGACCAGACTGCTTTTGGGAAGCTGTTCTCTGATCCGACAGAGCATATCCGTGAATCCAATCTGACTGTAAACTACGATTATTTCTATGACCGCATTCAGAAACAGGAAATCACCATCGATCAGCTTTATGATGCGATCTGCTGTCTGGAAATTATAAACATCCGGTTGGATATGGACGACAATCCGCAGCTCATTTTTGAGAGCCTGAACTCGACCGGTCTTGACCTCAGTGAAGGTGATAAGATCAGAAACTTCATATTGATGGGTTTGCCTTCTAAGGAGCAGGAGGATTATTACGAGAAATACTGGAATAAGATCGAGGTCTGCACGAAGTATGATGTAAGTGCCTTTATCCGAGATTACCTGAGTGTGAAGCAGCAGGCCATCCCGCAGCAGAAGAAGATCTACATCAATTTTAAGGACTTTGTGGAGCTTGGAAAAATCGAAACGGAACCACTCCTTGCCGAGATGCTGGCCTATGCAAAGCGGTACCAGATTCTCCTTGATGGTAACTCCGGCAGTGCCGCCCTTGACGCTTGTATTGACCGACTGAACCGTCTGGAGACTACGGTAACAAGGCCGTATTTTCTCGAAGTGCTGCGCCTATATAACGAAAACAAACTGACGTTGGCACAGGTCACTGAGATTTTCCTGACGACAGAGAATTACTTGTTCCGCAGGACGATGTGTGACCTGCCGACAAATGCTCTGAATAAAATCTTCCTCATGCTGCACCGAGAGATCATACGATACGACGGTACCGAGGACAACTATGTCGAGAAGCTCAAGTATGCACTTCTTTCCAAGAAAGAGCGTGCCCGCTTCCCGGACGATGTGGAGTTTAAGGCGGCATTTGAGGAACGTCCAGTTTATCTGATGAACAGCAAGAATAAGATTTACATTCTTGAGCGCTTCGAGAACTTCGGCACTTCGGAGGATAAGGATGTATACCGTCACTGTGACGACGGCACCTATTCGATTGAGCACATTATGCCTCAGCATCTGACACCGGTGTGGCAGAAGGAGCTGGGCGATGACTATGAGCAGATACATGAGCTGTGGTTGCATCGCATGGCAAATCTTACGCTGACGGCCTACAACTCGAAATACAGCAATAGCTCTTTCACTGAAAAGAAAACCATGCAGAACGGTTTCGATGACAGTGGTATCCGCATGAATACTTGGATTGCCAAGAAGGACAAGTGGACGCTGGCGGAGCTGGAGGAGCGCAGCGAATATCTCATGGGTCGGGCTCTGTCAATCTGGGCAGCACCTGTCACAGAATACAAACCGGAAGAAAAGCAGCTTGATACTTATACGCTTGAGGATGAGGGCGAACTGACCGGACGACTGATTGCGAAGTTCACCTTTAAAAACACTGAGCAGCCGGTAACGAGCTGGGTTGAGATGTTCCAGAAGGTTATTCAGATTCTGTATGCCGAGGATAAGGCCATTATCACTAAGCTGGCCATGTCGGAGGAGGAGAACATCGCCCTCCACTTCAATACAAATCAGGATGCGTTCACGAAGTCGCTTGAGATCGGCGATGGCATCTATGTATGGACAAACACCAGCACTCAGAGCAAGCTATCTGTTCTGAGTCGTCTCTTCAAATTGTACGATGAAGATCCGGCAGATTTGGTATTTTATCTGCGTGATGAAAACGAAGTCAATGAGGATGAACCGGGTAGCCGTTACGAGCTCCGGAGAAAATACTGGACATACGCGCTTCCGATTATCCAGAAGGCGCACGGCGAGGACGGTTCCTTCTCTAATGTTAATCCGTCAAGGGATAACTGGATCAATGGCTTCTTTGGTATAGGTGGCTTCTATCTTTGCTGCGTAGCAAACTTTGATGCAGCGCGGGCAGAGGTCGTATTTGGTAGAGGCAATAAGCAAGAAAACAAGGCTGCCTTCGATAGCCTGTATACACATAAAGCAGAAATAGAATCTGCACTGGGCACGACGCTCCAGTGGAACCGTGGCGACGACATCAAATCCTCTAAGGTCTTCATTCAGCTGAATAACGTCAGCATCGAGAATGAGACCGATTGGCTCCAGATGGCTAACTTCCACGCTGATTGGACGAAGAGGTTCTACGATGTGATTGTGCCGTTTATAAAACAATAAAGAAGGGGCGCATGATGAAAATAGGAAGAAATGATCCGTGTCCATGTGGAAGCGGAAAGAAATATAAGAATTGCTGTCTCCGAAAGGAAACAATGAGTATTCCTGACCGCATAAGAGAAGCTTTTAGGGAGAGGGGATACAAAGAAGACATCGGAGATGTGCTGTCGAGCATGTATCGGTATATGGAGAGGAAACAATGGTGGGGTGCTTGCCACGCCACATGCGCGGCATTATATGTTTGCCTAACCGAAATTGGATATACACCGGATCTGTGCATAGGTGAGGTTCTTGGGCAAGGTTTGTACTTTGATCACTCATGGATTAGCCTTGATGATAAAATGATTGATCTTGCGATAAGCATGACCTTGCTTGGAGGTGCACCGGCATCAGGAGTTATTGTTTTTGGTAAAGACATCAAAACAGGGTTGCCTCCTATATTGGATTATGGTGTTCCGGGCAGAGGCATCGAGGATCAGGCAAAGTTTGTGATGGAACTCCCGTTTAACCAGTATATGGATAGCTTCCCGGATGAAAAAGATGGTCTATGGGGCGTCGTTCGTGAAGTATTAGGTACTGATATCAACATCCCATCATTGCGTGAAAAATACAAGGACACTAAGAGAGTTCTTGTAAGACATGAATAATGGTAATGGTGTTGCATTTGAAGAAGGAGGCTTATTCGTCCGTGAGTAACGATATAAAAGCAATTGAAACAGAATATGACGGACACCGATTTCGTAGTCGACTTGAAGCTCGCTGGGCAGTCTTTTTCAATGCAGTCGGTCTAACTTACGAATATGAAATCGAAGGATTCGAAATGGATGGAACCAGATATCTTCCGGACTTTTATATTCCAAACTTAAATAGGTGGTTTGAAATCAAGGGCAAACCGTTGAGCTTGGGCGAAATAAAAAAGTGTGAAGAATTCTGTCGTAGGCTTGATAATGAGAACATCAAGTTTTCAGTCCTTATTGGATCACCGAACTTATGCGCCGTTCGTATTGGAGATTTTTCTGGAATTTTGGAGTATGTATGGGAATGGCCTTCAGAAAGGTATCCAGATAATTATCGCATTCAGGCACCTAAAGAACTCATTGAAGAAGAATACTATTCTCGGTTTATGAAGGGGTTATGGATTATTCCAGATAGGACAGAAGAGGAAGTCGCTGTTGCTGCTATTGCAGCAGGAAAAGCAAGATTTGAATTTGGCGAAAAACCAGATGTATAAAATCTCTAAGGTCGAGTGGATGGGATTTCGGACTTGTTTCCTCAGAGCGTAGTCTTGAGACGGTCGGCAAATTTGTCCGGTTCTATATTATAAGTCGGACAACCACATCGACCTGTTTCCGCATACGAGCGTGGTCGAAAAATGGCTATTTTGAGGTCAAAAAAGTCTTTGATATATTCCCGCGAACGAACGGCTCAATCCGGCGGACTATTGACATCAATCTGGAGCAATCGAGCCATGTGGAGACAGTTGTATTGATAAAAAAAGCACAAACGGTTTCTGAGATTCCTTTTAAATAAAATAACGGAGGCATATTGATTTGTCTACTTGGAAATTAATCCGGCTTTCTGTCTGGAAAGATGATGCTGTCTTTCTTTCCGACTTGGATAAACAAAAACAGAAGGCAATTCTTTCGGCTGTTCCGGTGAAAGAATTGTTCCATAAGTATACATACGGAGAACACTCTTTTGAAGGAGAATTCTGTAGATTTGTTTTATGTACCACCGACTTTGGACCAATCGTTAAAGTCAGTGAACGGACGACCACTGCAGAAAGCAACATGAGACCTTCGACGATGGAGCTTGAATGGTGCTGCTTCCTGAAAAACGCTATCGTTTCCTTTGACAATATCACATATGAAAACTGGGGAGATTATGCCATAGAAAATGAGAAGACCAGAGTAATTGTCATAAAAAGGAAAAGTGGGGATTACGCCTGATATACAAATGCCATTTTGCATAGACCTTACCGGCAATCTGATTACTCCGGCCTTACTTATCGACGGCATAGGTTTTACGAGGACGGTCGTGTGGGCAATATAGATAACGGCATTTATATTCACGCTATTGTCCCAAGGCATGTTGAGACGGTGGTGTCAATGACAAAGGGATAGGCAGTCCGGATAGTTAAGCCTGAGTGCTTGATTATAAATAACATTTTAGGAGAGTACTGTTTGAAAAAGTACAACACACTGGAGATTGTCGGCTGACCGGGAGGTTTGCAGACGATCAAAACAAACCTCCCGCCCAAAGGCAATTGCAGTCAACAATTTTCAGGAGGAAAAACAATGAATACAAATGACTACATCATTCGTTTAGAAAAAACCGAAGACTATAGAGAAGTTGAGAACCTCGTCAGAGAATCGTTTTGGAATGTTTACCGTCCGGGATGCAGCGAGCATTACGTGATCCATGTACTGCGTGATGATCCGGCTTTCATCAAGGAACTTGATTTCGTCATGGAGCAGGATGGCAGACTGATTGGGCAGAATATGTTCATGAAGACGATTATCGAAGCGGATGACGGAAAGGTGATCCCCATTCTGACGATGGGGCCGATTGGCATTACTCCGGAACTCAAACGCAAAGGTTACGGGAAAGCTCTGCTCGATTACTCTTTGGAGAAAGCAACGGCGCTTGGCTTTGGTGCAGTGCTTTTTGAGGGCAACATTGGCTTTTATGGAAAGTGCGGCTTTACCTATGCCCGTGAGTTTGGCATCCGCTACCATGACCTGCCGGAAGGCGCGGATGACTCCTTCTTTCTCTGCAAGGAACTGATTCCGGGATACCTTGACGGCATCACCGGTGTATACCAGACACCGCAGGGGTATTATGTGGATGATGACGATGTGGAAGAGTTCGACAAAGGCTTCCCGCCTAAGCAGAAACTGAAGCTTCCGGGACAGTTGTTCTAAACGAAACAAAGGCAGAGAGCCGGTACGGATGTGTCGGCTCCCTGCTGAATATGATTCTGATATGTTCCCGCGAACGGGCAGGTGCCTAAAACCAGTGGATATGTTCCTGAAAAGCATCGAGCGAACAGGCATGTGGTATGTGACAGCAATTACATTTCCTCGTGCCATGTCAATACAGTATGCTTGCTTATAAAACAGTAAAACACATTAAAACTTTTATGAACAAATAATTTAGAAGGATATAAAATATGGCTGAAACGGAAAACCGTTGATAAAGCTCAAATTATCATAAATAATAACGGGGATAACACTATGGATTACAGAAATTTTAACGGAGTTTATTACATAAGGGCCGACAGGGGCGACGAGATTATATCCTGTATTCACAGGGTATGCGAAGCGGAAGGCATAAAATCCGCCGTCTTTTCGGGCATAGGCGGCTGCAGTGACGCGGTTATACAGACCTTTATTCCCGAAAAGGGAGAGTTTGAGGACGAAAGACTTGACGAGGGCATGCTTGAATTAGTCAGCGTTAACGGAAATATAATCAGCGGCGACGGCGGAGAGCTTTCCCACCACGCCCACGCCGTGTTCGCCTTTAAAAGGAACGGCGAGCACTGTGTTGCAGGCGGACACTTAAAGGAAACCACCGTGCTTTACACGGCGGAAATTGAGCTTCGTCCCGTTGTCGGCGGAGTAATAAAGAAAAAGTACAGTCCCGAAACGGGCACGGGCTTCTGGGATTTTGAGTGAAAAACGGGAGGCCTTGCTCCTGCACGGTAAACATACAGACGTGAAAAACGGATAAAGGGTGATTTGAGTTTTGAAAGGCTTTAAGGCTTTGTCGGGTGTTTCGGCAAAAAGAACGGTGCGTCTGACATTGATACTGCTTTTAATAATAAGCCTTGCGCTGCCGACGCTTTCGGGCTGCAAAAATAACGAGGCTCCGACAGAGGATGACGGAAGCTATGACTTTACGCTCTGCTTTGCAGGGGATATTAATTTCGACGAGGACTGGGCGACAACGAAGTATCTCGACTCCTGCGAAAACGGTATTCTCGACTGCATAGCTCCCGAACTTGTCAGCGTAATGCAGAGTGCGGATATTATGTGGTTAAACAACGAGTTTACATACAGCACACGCGGCAAGCCCCTTTCGGGGAAAATGTATACTTTCCGTGCCGACCCCGAACGGGCGCAGAACCTCAAACTGCTCGGCGTGGATATTGTCGGTCTTGCAAACAACCATGTTTACGACTACGGCGAAGCGGCACTTCTGGACACTATGGACACGCTTGACGAGGTCGGTATTCCCTATGTCGGCGCAGGCAGAGATTTGCAGTCGGCAAAGAAACCCGTATATCTGCAGGCGGACGGAAAGACGGTCGCCTTCGTGGCGGCTTCCCGTGCCGAGAAATACAAAATGACCCCTCAGGCAACCGACTCAAAGCCCGGAATTCTCAGGTGCTACGACACCGAGCTTTTTAAGCAGTCAATTGCCGAAGCGGCTCAGAATGCAGACATTGTAATTGCGCTGCCTCATTGGGGCACGGAGTATTCCACGGTGCTTGAGCCCGTTCAGAAGCAGACCGCCCGTGAATACATTGACGCAGGTGCGGACGCGGTAATCGGCGCGCACACTCATTGCCTGCAGGGTTTTGAATTTTACAACGGCGCTCCGGTGATTTACAGCCTCGGCAACTACTGGTTTAACGAAAAAACGCTCGACACAATGCTTGTCACACTGCATTGCTACGGAAACAACACCGAAAGTCACACAGAGGTAAGGATTGTTCCCGCCCTTCAGAAAAACTGCAGAACTGTCTATGTTTCGGATTCGGCAGAGCGCAGGGAGCTTTATGACCGACTTGAAGGCATTTCCGTAAACGCCGTTATTGACGACGGCGGACGGGTGACGGAAAAATAATCAGACGGGAGGCTTGAAGATGAGCCGTATGAAATACAAATATGTGCGTATTCAGGGAAAGCGTCTGGCGAAGAACACGATGCATGCCAAGGGCGTTTTCAGCATGTGCATGGAAATGATACGCAACGAGGTTATGGAGCAGGAGGACGCAGACCTTTATATGGAAATTGACAGCTGGTTTGCCGAAAATCTTCCCTGGCCGCCTCAGTGCAAAAATCAGGAGCCCGTGGTTTGCTGGTTCAAAACCGAAAACTCAGACGAAATGATGAAAATGATACGGCCTGCCCTGTGGCTTCTGGAGAGATATAACGTGCCGTATTATCTGGTTTACACTAACACTCCCGGCGAGATAGTTTACGAGGACCAATATCAGATTGTTGCAAAAGCCGACGGAGAATTGTTTATAGACGATGTGCCGCAATCCTGGTCACCCGAGGACTGAACGCCTTTCGGCATAAGAAAAGGAGAAAAATATGGCTTCAAACAGCAGAGAGGTCAGGACGCTTCCCGGACCGATAGAAAACTACATAGCTCGGATGAGAAACATAGGCGCCGCAGGTCTGAAATTCACCCTTGCAGGAGAGAGCCCCGTACAGAACGGACTAATGTTCCTTTTAAGCCACAGCATATCTTTTTCGTCGTGGGGCGAAACGGTTAAGGTTTATTTGATCGCTCAGGGCAATCAGACCGTGGTTGATGTTTATTCCGAATGCGCTTTGCCTACACAGATAGTTGACTTGGGCAAAAACAAGGAAAACGTCGCTAAGGTCTTCGGCTACCTCATGCAGGGCGGCGCACCGCAGAGCTATTATCAGCCTCAGCAGAACTGTGCACAGCCTCAGCAGAATGCGGTTGTTTGCCCGAACTGCGGAAAGCGGCTCGACTCAAGCTTCGTTTTCTGCGACAACTGCGGAACAAGGGTTAAGTGATATGATTAATCAGGAAATAAAAGCCCTGCTTTTCAGCTTGCAGGATATAAAGTACCGTGATTTTCAGAGCAAGCTTATACCGACAGTCGGTAAGGATTATTTTATCGGAGTGCGGACTCCCGAGCTTCGCAGACTCTCAAAACTTCTTTCAAAAAGGGAGGACATAAACAGCTTCCTTGAAAATCCCGAGCACGAATATTTTGATGAGCTGCAGCTTCACGCCTTTATTGTTTCCGACATTAAGGATTATAGGGCGTGTATTGACGAGGTAAACCGATTTTTGCCATATGTTAACAACTGGGCGACCTGCGACCAGATGTCGCCGAAGGTGTTTAAAAAGCACAAAGAGGAGCTGCTTGAGGAAATATACCGCTGGCTTGAAAGCGACAAAACCTATACGGTGCGCTTTGCCGTAAAAATGCTGATGGAGCATTTTTTGGACAGTGACTTTGACGAAAAATATCTTTTGACGGTTTCAAAAATCCGCTCTGAAGAATATTATGTTAAAATGATGGTTGCGTGGTATTTTGCGACTGCGCTTGCAAAGCAGTACGAGTCGGCGTATAAAATAATCGAGGACAGGCGCCTTGACGTGTGGACTCACAACAGGGCAATACAGAAGGCGGCGGAAAGTTACCGCATTTCGGACAAGCAAAAGGCTGAACTTAAAAAGCTTAAAATAAAATCCAAACACGGAGGGACAATATGAAACTCGGAGAACTTATTGAAATTAAATCGGAAAACCCCGAGGTAACGCTCAGCGTTTACAAGGGACATTTTGCAACGGCGCACAGCCATATGAATTACTACATTGACGTTGCGCGGAACAAGGCAAGCAGTAAGCAGACAAGGGAAATTGCAAAAATGCTTGCGGAAAACTACAAGCTTACCACGGAAATTGACACTATTCTCTGCCTTGACGGCAGCGAGGTAATCGGAGCGTTCCTTGCCCACAGGCTTACAAAGAGCGACTATTACGGCGTTAATTCCGACAAGGAGATTTTTGTTCTGACTCCCGAAAGAATCAACGGCAGTCAGCTTTTCTTCAGGGACAACACCGCGCCGATGCTTGACGGCAAAAACGTGCTTATTCTTGCGGCTTCAATCGTTACCGGTTATACGGCGCAGTCTGCGGTCGAAGCGGTTAACTACTACAACGGCAACCCCGTAGGCGTATGCTCGATTTTCTCAAACCTTGACTCCTGCGTCGGTATTCCGATTCATTCCGTATTCGGCGCCGCCGACCTTCCCGGATATGTCACCTGTTCCGCCCTTCAGTGCGATATGTGCAAGCAGGGTGAAAAAATTATGGCGCTTGTAAACAGCTTCGGCGTTTCCGCACTGTAAAAAGAAAAATTAATCTTTACATACAGGCGTATTTTTGCTAAAATATACGAGGCAAAAAAAGCAGTAAAAATAAAGGAGAAAAACTTATGATGAAATTAGTACTTGTAAGACACGGCGAATCAGAGTGGAACAAGCTTAACCTCTTTACCGGCTGGACCGATGTCGACCTCAGCGAAAAGGGTCACGAGGAGGCAAAGCAGGGCGGTAAAATCCTCAAGGAAGAGGGCTACGATTTTGACGTGGCATACACCTCATACCTCAAGAGAGCCATTCACACTCTTAACCATATTCTCGACGAGATGGACCGCAACTGGATTCCGGTACATAAGTGCTGGCAGCTTAATGAGCGTCATTACGGTGCCCTTCAGGGACTTAACAAGGCCGAAACCGCCGAAAAGTACGGCGAGGAGCAGGTTAAAATCTGGAGAAGAAGCTTTGACGTAACTCCCCCTGCACTTGAAATCACCGACGAGAGAGCGCCTCAGAATCAGGATATGTTCAGAGACATAGCTCCCGAAAACCTTCCGCTTACAGAGAGCCTTGAAATTACCATTGAGAGAGCAGTTCCGTTCTTCAACGAGGTAATCAAGCCCGAAATGCAGGCAGGCAAGAGAGTTATCATCGCCGCACACGGAAATTCGCTTCGTGCGCTTGTTAAGTATTTTGACAATATGACTCCCGACGAAATTCTCGGCGTCAACATCCCCACAGGCGTTCCGCTTGTATATGAGTTTGACGACAACTTCAATGTAATCAAGCACTACTACCTCGGCGACCAGGAGGCTTTAAAGGCAAAGATGGAAGCCGTTGCAAATCAGGGTAAAGCAAAATAAAAAACATAATTAAAATGTCCTGCCGTCGGGCAGGACATTTATTTTTTTACAGTATTATTTTGAAACGGTTTTAATTACAAAGTACACAAGTACAAGTGCGCCGAGAGCGATTCTGTACCAGCCGAACACCTTGAAATCGTGCTTCTTGATGTAGCTCATAAGGAACTTGATTACCACCCACGAAACGGCAAAGGCGATTGCCATACCCATTATAAGGGAAACGAACTCGAGAGCCGAATAGTGGAAGCCGAACTTTACAAGCTTTAAGAGGCTTGCGCCGACCATTACGGGAACTGCGAGGAAGAAGGTGTACTCAGCTGCCGTCTTCCTAGAAACGCCGAGCAACAGAGCACCGACAATTGTAGCGCCCGAGCGGGAGGTGCCGGGGAAGATTGCCGCAATCAGCTGAAACAGACCGATTATAAACGCAGTCTTATAGTCGATTTTGGAAATTGAGTTAATTCTCGGCTTTAAGTTACGGTTACGGTTTTCAACATAAATAAACGCAACGCCGAAAATAATAAGAGCGAGGGCGACAACTATGTAGTTGTAAAAATGCTCGTCAATAAAGTCGTCGAGCGGAAGCCCGATAACGATTGCGGGCACGCACGAAACAAGCACGTGAAACCACATATTGAAAATGGATTTTTTAATGACGATTTTGTTGTCGTCGCTTCTGCCGAAGGGCCAGAGCTTTTTCCAAAACTGAACCACAACTGCCAGAATTGCGCCGAGCTGAATTACGACAAGGAACATTTTCATGAATTCCTCGGAAACATTCAGCTGTAAAAACTCGTCAACGAGAATCATGTGTCCCGTACTGCTTATCGGAAGCCATTCTGTTATTCCCTCGACTATGCCGAGAATAATAATTTTTAAAAATTCAAATAACTGAGCCATCATTTCACCTCTGTATCATTCCCTAACATTATACCGCAAAAATAAAATATGTAAACATTTTTTTAAGATTATTCGTTTACTTGCTTTTTTATTAAAATATATAGTATAATAATTAGGTTAAATATTTGAAGGGCGGTCTACACCTTGAGAAAAGAAGAAATTGAAAATACCGTTTTCGAAAACGCTGCGGCGGATGAGGCAGCGGAGTCGGCAGAAAAGAAAAGCAAAAAGGAAAAAAAGCCGAAAAAGGAAAAGGAAAAAAAAGAGAAGCTCAAAAAGGAAAAGGTTAAGAAGGAAAAGCCTGTAAAGGAAAAGAAGGAAAAGGTTCCGAAAACCGAGGAACAGAAAGCTGAAATTAAGAGAACCGTAAAGGCTTTTTTGCTTGCCGCAGTCGCCGTTGCGGCTGTAATTTACGTTGTCGTTTTTTACAACAAAACCGTAAAGGCGAGGGAAAGCGGTGTTCAGAAGAAGGAGGAAACCGTTGAGCTTTCCGACATAACGCTTTCCTCAAAAAGCGTTATCACGCCCTATGTCACCACTGACATACAGGGCATAGCCTACACTGTTAACACCGCCAAGGAGGTTAAGTTTTTCGAATTCAACGGAACGGAATATGTTGAAACGCCCGAAAGCGGCTCAATTAACGTAAAGGTGCCGTTGAGCAGTCAGCACATACCCGTTGATATTCACTTCATAAGACGTGACGCGTCGGTTACGGGCTTCGGACTCTTTACCGCCTCTCAGGGTGACGATGTTTATATTTATGATTTTATGCTCTGTAAAATAACCAATCTTCCCAAGGGCTACGAAAAGGAGGGCAAATGCCTTCTGCTTGCGACAACCAAGGTCACGGCGGCTTATGCGCTCAACCCCGTCTGGGAGGAGGCTTATGTGCTCGACCTTTCGAGTGGCGACACGACAAGGTTCCTCTCCGAGGGCAACCGTATGCTTGACAAAAACGGCGCTGTACGCTCCGACTTCTGCCTTGTTACCGACTCGGCGGTAGGAAGCGAAACGGGTAAGATACCGTTCTTCTCCGGCAGGGCTTACGAAGTTTCCGAGGAAAATATGAAGCTTGATATTTACGTAAAGAGCGGCTCTTCGGAAACCTCTGCGGTAAAGGACGTCGCCGACGTTTACGCAAAGCCCACCTCCGACGGCGGATTTATCTATATTCGAAAGACCGAGGGCGGCTTTAATACAGAGCATTTCCTTAACGGAAAGAGCACGGTAGTTCAGGAGTTCTTCTCCAATTACGGCGAGCAGTACGTCAGAAGCGGCGACTGGCTTCTTTCAAAGGAGGACGGCAGGCTGTATTCAACCTACGACACCACGGTGCTTGATTTGCCCAATTTCAAAATGAATCCTAACGAAATCGCAGTCAGCCCCGACGGCAGATATATTGTAATGGCAGGTACGGGAGCAAACGTGCTTGATTACAGAATTTATATTTACAACATTGAAAGCGGAAAATGCGGCGTCTTTACAGACCCCGACTACTCGGTGCACAGCAATCTGTTCTTCCCGAGCGCGCAGACCGTGTGCTTCTTTACTCAGGACGCAAACGGCTTTAACGAAAAAGTGATTGATATTTCAAAGGTAGTCTGAGGGGTAAAATGAGAAATTACGATATAGTGCTTTTTGACTTTGACGGAACGATGGTCGACTCCTCCGAGGGTATTTTCAAAAGCCTGATTTACGCCCTCGAGTCGGCGGGACGTGAAAGACCGTCGGACGAAACGCTCAGAAAATTTATCGGGCCCCCTCTTTACGACAGCTTTAAAAACCTGTTCGGCTTTGAGGACGGGGAAATACAGAAAATGATTGACAAGTACCGTGAGCGGTACAGGGAAAAGGGACTTGAGGAGGTCGAGGTTTACGAGGGTATACCGGAGCTGTTTAAAACGCTTAAGGAAAACGGCGTAAAAACCGCCACTGCCTCGTCAAAGCCCACTCAGTTTATTGAAAGAATACTGAAAAGCACGGGCCTTTACGAGTATGTTGATTATGTCGGAGGCACTGCCTTTGACGAAAAGGGCTCAGGCAAAACCGCAATTCTGGAAAACTCCCTTAAAATGCTCGGCTGTACCGACCGTTCAAGGGCGATTATGGTTGGCGACCGCAAGTATGACATTGACGGCGCAAAGGGTGCGGGGCTTAAAACCATAGCCGTACTTTACGGCTTCGGAAGCGAAGAGGAGTTCAGAGAGCACAAGGCGGAATACATTGTTAAAAGCACAAAGGAAATTGAGAAAATAATTCTCGGTGATTAATTATGTCAAAACCGTTGGCGGACAGGCTCAGACCTGAAAAAATTGAAGACATGGTAGGACAGGGGCATCTTCTCGGCGAGGGTAAGCCCCTTAGAAATATTATTGAGTCCGGCACATTGCCGAACATGATTTTCTACGGTCCGTCCGGCACGGGCAAAACAACGCTTGCGAGGATAATTGCAAACGCCACAAACCGTAAGCTGCACAAGCTCAACGGCACAAACGCCACTATTTCCGACATCAAGGAAATTGTTTCCGAGCTTGACACGCTGGCGGCGCCGAACGGCATTTTGCTTTATCTTGACGAAATTCAGTATTTTAACAAAAAACAGCAGCAGTCGCTGCTTGAATATATTGAAAACGGGGCGATTACCCTTATTGCCTCAACAACGGAAAATCCGTATTTTTATGTTTACAGCGCGGTGCTCAGCCGTTCAACGGTATTTGAGTTTAAAAGTGTAAGTGAAGCGGAGGTAGTGCCCGCGGTCGAGCGCGGCTTTGCGTTCCTTGAAAACGAATACGGAGAAGACGCCGAGGTTGAGGACGGCGTTTGTCTGCATATAGCCACCGCTTGCGGCGGCGACGTCAGGAAGGCGCTTAATTTTGTTGAGCTTGCATATCTGAGCGCACCCACGGCTGACAAAAAAAGAAAAATCACACTCGAAAGCCTTGAGTCGCTTACAAACAAAAACTCCTTTCGTTACGACAAGGCGGGCGACGAGCATTACGATATTATTTCGGCTTATCAGAAATCAATGAGGGGCTCGGACGCAGACGCGGCGCTTCACTATCTTGCAAGACTGCTTGAGGCGGGCGATTTACCGTCAGCGACAAGAAGGCTGATGGTCTGTGCGTGCGAGGATGTAGGGCTTGCCTATCCGCAGATTATCCCCATTGTAAAGTCGGCGGTTGACATTGCCCTTGCCGTAGGGCTTCCCGAGGCGAAAATACCGCTTGCGGATGCGGTCATACTCGTTTGCAACAGTCCGAAATCAAATTCGGGAGTTATGGCGATTGACGCCGCCCTTGCCGATGTTCAGTCGGGCAATTTCGGCAGAATACCCCGTCAGCTTCAGAACAAGCATTTTGACGGCGAGGACAATCAGAACAAGGGGCAGTTTTATCTGTACCCTCATTCCTACCCGAACCACTATGTTGTTCAGCAGTATCTGCCCGATGAAATAAAAAACGCCGAATACTATGTACCCGGTGAAAACAAAAACGAGCAGGCGGCGAAGGAGTATTGGGAGAAGATTAAAGGAAAGAATAAAAAGTAAGAAAGACGGGCATAATGCCCGTCTGTTTTTATTATGTCAAGCCTTGACCGACGGTTGAAAATTGACCTACGACCGTATAGTATCGGGAATGAATGAAGTTCTACTTTAATTCGACCGGTTTTTTTCGCCGGCTATTGAAAAGCTCAGCTTTGACGGATATAATTTAAGCTGTAGTCAGAAGAGATATGTATTGTAGGTGAAAATCTATGGAAGACAAATACTTGTTTGGCAATAGGATTTACGAGTTGAGAATACAGAAAGGCTTAACTCAAAAGGAGTTGGGCAAGCTTCTCGGCGTTTCAAACAAAGCGGTTTCAAAATGGGAAACAGGCGCCGCAAAGCCGAGAGTCGATATTATTAATAAGCTTTCTCAAATACTGGGCGTGAATGTCAGCGAGCTGCTCGGCGAGGAAGAGGCTGTTGCAGAAGGTCGGAATGACGGTCAGCTTCAAAACTATTTAAATTATTTTGAAGCACAGTCAAAAAAGCTTGAACAGAGGTTTAAACTGACAAAGGCAATTATAATTGCCTTTGCTTTCGGGCTGTTGGTTTTGTCCGTTGTTGATTTGATACATGAACTCACAAAAGGAAATGCCGTAGATTATATTTCATTGGCTGCGTCCGTAATATGCTGCTCGTCCTATGCCTTGATAATGCTGCGACTGATAACCAAGATATACTACTCCGAAGGCTTGTCAAAGCCAAAGAGAATATCACGGCTGTACTTTTATTTCGGCGTTGCAACCTTGATTATTGAAGCAATTTACCTTGTGAATAACATTATCGGAGTTAAACTTGCATATAGCTTTGAAATACTATACGGCGAACATATCACAACAGCGGTAATAATAATTTGGATGTTTGTTCTTGCCGTCTTATACGGTAGGGAAAACAAAAACATTTTGAAGATTAACCCTTTGGTTTTTGTTTATGTATTGTTTGCTTTAACAGGTATATACATAGTATTGTGCGACAGTGATATTCTGCTTTATGCGTTTTTGGTTTTGTTTGCAATAAGATCGGCAATTGTTAAATTTGAATGGTGCGAAATAGCCGAAAAGGTTAATACGGACTATCGGGAAAAACCTCGGGTAATTACAAAAAGGTACTATGTATTTGTTGCGGCTGTATCAATAATTATTGTTGCTTTATTGTCTACGTCAACTTTAGCGGCGCCCTATATTATGTATAAAACCATTTATTCCGATACCCCCGAATATTTAAAACAGCCGATTGAAGAATACCGCAACTATTCTTTAAGCTTTAAAGAAAACGAAGCTCAAAAAATTGATTTTGAAAACATAAGCTTTTTGTGTCCTGCGGAATGGGAAGTTGAGTATTATGCGAATGATGACTACCGCTGTATAAAATACCGCAACGAAAAGAACGGGAACACTATGCTCGTAAATTCACAAGAGAATTATAACGAGCTTGTCAACGTTGCTCCTGACGATGAGGATTTCAGCAAAATGGATAAAGAATCCCAACAGGAGCTGGTTGAATATCAAATCAAGCAGAAAAAAGCGGACAGACTGTTTAAAAAATATTTTAATATGCCGATCGATATGAATATCTATCAAGCTGATTATCTGATATACAGAGTTGATTTAAGAAATGTAAAATGGTATCAGACCGAAAAACTGACAGCTTACTGTATCGCACTGTTCATAAAGAATACCACTTCCTCACTGTGCGATAAAGCTGAGTACTTTGAAACCGAGAATCAACGAGGCTTTATTACTTTTCATAATGCAGGGGTAGGGGAGCAAAGAAGAATGTGCGAAGTGTTATTGTTTAAAGGCGACGGTATGGGCAACGAAAAATACTATCAGCTTTTGTTTGGATTTCAAAACGAGTCCGAAGATGAGTACGCACAGACGATTAGCAAAATAATCAATTCGGCGGAATTTAAATAATTGCCTGAAAACAGCGGCTTGTTATTCTCTTTTGCAAGATGGACGTATACGAGTTCGAGTCTCTCTGCTTTATCTTAATTATCACGAAACAAAAAGGATACCCAAAGGGGTATCCTTTTTGCTTGGCGCGGAAGGAGAGACTCGCAGTGCTGTGCACTGCGGAATTTGCTTCGCAAATTAATTCGATTATATGTCCCTTGCTCCTCCGCCTGCGGCGAACCGCTCGACATGGACGAAAACGTTCGAGCCTCTCTTTGTTAACTTAATCATCACGAAACAAAAAGGATACCCAAAGGGGTATCCTTTTTGCTTGGCGCGGAAGGAGAGACTCGCAGTGCTGCGCACTGCGGAATTTGCTCCGCAAATCAATCCGATTATATGTCCCTTGCTCCTCCGCCTGCGGCGAACCGCTCGACATGGACGAAAACGTTCGAGTCTCTCACTTATAATATACACAACAAGAAAAGCAGATAAGACAAAAGTCTTATCTGCTTTTCTGGCGCGGAAGGAGAGACTCGCAGTGCTACGCACTGCGGAATTTGCTTCGCAAATTAATTCGATTATATGTCCGTCTCGCTCCGCCTGCGGCGAACCGTCGCAAGATGGACGTATACGAGTTCGAGTCTCTCCAAGAACTACAGAACAAAGTGATTTGTCAAACTAAGTGCAACACCTTTCAAGTTCGAAGTCCCATAAATCTTGGGCAGAATGAAAATTTAAAACTTTACGAGGTCTGGCGTTAATCAACGCCAGATTCTTTTTTAGAGTAACAGGACTGACACGGGAAAGGTTTCTGCCTTTAGGATAAAACTCTCTTAAAAGACCGTTGCAATTTTCGTTGCTGCCTTTTTGCCATGCACAATACGGGTCTGCAAAATACACATCGCAATTAAGAGCTTGTTCGATTTCAGACCAATTAGCAAATTCAGTACCTCTGTCACAGGTGATGCTTTTAACAAGCTCATCAGGAAATTGAGAAAGAGTTTCGATAATTGTCTTTGCCATTGTATCAGCCTTTTTGTTTGGCATTTTAACGGCAATGTAAAAGCGTGTTTTTCTCTCTACAAGAGTAGCAAAGCATGCTTTACTTTTTCCTAATCCGCTTACAACCGTATCTGCTTCCCAATGTCCTGCAACATCCCGTTTGTATACGCTTTTATCTCGCTTTCTGATTGATTTGCCTTTATTGAATTTCCCTCGTGTTTCAACGGCTCCGTGTGATTTACCTTTTCTTCGTAACACTTTCAGATTTCCGTTAAGTAAGTATTTATCATACAGCCATCGGTATATCGTTCTCCAGCTCGGCAAAGGTAACGGAGCCGGTGTGCAGGCTATTTGTTCCGGTGACCATGTTGCCAATAGCTTTTCTTCTATGTAGTCTATTGTTTCTTGATTCCAGTACATTCCTCTGTGACAGTATGACCGCCGCAAAAAATATTTCTTTTGTGCTGTATGCGGATAATATGTCGGTATATCGTACATATGTGTACAATTCCTTCGCAGTTCTCTCGATATTGTACTGACATTTCTTCCCACTAATTCAGCTATTTTTCGATAACTTAACCCTTCTACATAAAATTTTCGTATACAACAGCGCTCTTCTATGGTAAGATGGTTATAGCTCATACAGTTCCCTCCGTGTTCTTTGTTTGTGTCGTGACTTTCATTCTACACGAGAACTGTATGGGTTTTCAATATCTTTATCTGTTGCACTTGATAATATAATTCACCAACAAAAATTAAACGGAATACCCTTTTGGGTATTCCGTTTAATTGGCGCGGAAGGAGAGACTCGAACTCTCGCACCGGTTTCCCGGCCTACGCCCTTAGCAGGGGCGCCTCGTCACCAACTTGAGTACTTCCGCAAATTGTAACTTATTTTTAAAATATTTAATTGTTTAAAGCTTGCCGAATGACTCGGCGTGCGTGCCCTCTTGCGGTGCCCGGCTCTGCGGCACTGCCGTTTGCAATCGCCGACCGCTGCGCCGTTTTCACCTCGCTTCATCCGCCGCCGGCGGCGCTTCGGTGAAAACGCCCGTCACCAACTTGAGTACTTCCGCAAATTGTAACTTGTTTTAATAAGTATTCGTTTTTAACAATTGCTATACGGCTTTCCGTATAGCAATTGTTCTGGCGGAGAGGAAGGGATTCGAACCCTTGTGAGTTTGACCTCAAACGGTTTTCAAGACCGCCGCGTTATGACCACTTCGCTACCTCTCCGAATGGGCTTAATTATGTTATCATATTATCGTGCGTTTGTCAATCGAAAATTTAATAATTGCCCCGCCGCAAAATTACCGCCTCTCCTCAAACGGCGGTAATTATAAGCTGAAATCAAACAGCTTGTCGGGCGTTACATCCAGCACGTCGCATATGTCGAAAATAACGTCAAGCGAAACGGCGCACTCGGAGGTTTCAATTCTGCTCATGTGTGTACGGCTTATGTTGACCTTTTCCGCAAGCTCGTTCTGCGAAAGCCCGCGAAGCTTTCTGTAATAGGCAATTTTGAGTCCGAGAGTTCTGTATTTACCGCTGTGTTCTTTCTTCATTTTTATCACCTCGGATATAAGTATACCCTAAAAGAGTACAGAAATCTACACTTTTTTCAAAAAAATTGACAGGAAACCGATTAAAGAACTGTACAGGGAAACATGTCGGTTATTATGCCGCGGAAGGAATTCCGTATAAAAACGGAAAATGTTTTCGTGTTTTAACGTGGGCTTTTGTTGACGAAAAAAACTCCTTGTGATAAAATTTTAGGCATATGATAGCCTGATCGGCGAAACGGAGGTGCAGGCTACGGATTACGAAATCAGAATAATACGTTCACGCCGCAGAACTCTCGGGCTTGAGATAACCTCGTCCGGCGAAATCGTGGCGCGTGCGCCGATGCGGATGAGCGAAAAGGAGATAAACGCTTTTGTTACCGAAAAGCACAAATGGATAGAAAAGCATCTGACAAGGCTTCAAAAGGCAAGAGAGGCTGTGCCCGAAAGAAAGCTCAGCCGCGAGGAGCTTGACGCTCTTTACAAAAAGGCAAGGGAATATATACCCGAAAGGGCGCAGTACTATGCAAGGCTTCTCGGAGCGGATTACGGCAGGATTACCGTAAGGTGTCAGAAAACGAAGTGGGGCAGCTGCTCGTCAAAGGGCAACCTTAATTTTAACTGTCTTTTAATGCTTACGCCGCCCGAGGTAATCGACAGCGTTGTCGCTCACGAGATCTGTCATTTGAGGCATATGAACCATTCGGGAGAGTTTTACGCCCTGTTAAGGCAAATTTTTCCCGATTACGACAAATGCTCAAAATGGCTTAAAATCAACGGCGGAGCAATACTGCGTTCGGTGCACGGATAAAAAATATTAAAAAAATCGGCAAAAGGGCTTTTATTTTACAGCCGTTAGTGGTATAATATCCAAGATAATGTGGATTTTTATCTTCCAAAGCGAATGTATATATTGAAAAAAATACGCAGGGAGTGAGCCTTTTTTGGATAAGTTTGTTATTACAGGGGGAACTCCGCTGACAGGGGAAGTTACAATTAGCGGCGCGAAGAATGCGGTTGTCGCAATCCTGCCCGCAACCATACTTGCAGAGGATGTCTGCAGAATCGAAAACATCCCCAATATCAGCGATGTTTCAGCCATGATTAACATTTTAAGCATCATGGGTGCCCATGTTAAATATATAAATAAGAACACAATTGAAATAGATACAAGATATATCAATTCCTATGTAGTTGAGCATGAGCTTTCAAAGCAGCTCAGAGCTTCATACTACTTAATCGGCGCATTGCTCGGCCGCTTTAATCATGCCGAGGTTGCAATGCCCGGCGGATGCTATCTCGGCGTAAGACCGATTGACCAGCACATCAAGGGCTTTGAGGCGCTCGGCGCAACTGTTACCATGGAAGAAAACGCAATGGTAAACGCAAGAGCCGACAAGCTTCTCGGCAACTCGATTTACCTTGACGTCGTATCTGTCGGCGCAACTATCAACTGTATGCTTGCCGCAGTTAAGGCAAAGGGCCTTACAATAATCGAAAATGCCGCCAAGGAGCCGCATATCGTTGACCTTGCAAACTTCCTTAATACCCTCGGCGCGGACATCAGAGGCGCAGGTACGGATGTTATCAAAATCAGAGGCGTAGAAAAGCTTCACGGCTGCGAATACTCAATTATTCCCGACCAGATTGAAGCGGGCACATATATGGTTGCCGCCGCCGCAACTAAGGGTGATGTGCTTGTTAAGAACGTTATTCCCAAGCATCTTGAGTCAATTACCGCAAAGCTTATTGAGTGCGGAGTTGAAATTACGGAATACGACGACTCGATCCGTGTCAGAATGACAAGACGTCCCGGCAAGTGCAACATTAAAACAATGCCCCATCCCGGCTTCCCGACCGATATGCAGCCTCAGTTTTCGGTGCTGCTCAGTCAGGCAAAGGGCATGAGCATTATTTCCGAAAGCGTGTGGGATAACCGCTTCCGTTATGCAGAGCAGCTTTCAAGAATGGGCGCAGTCATACACGTTGACGGAAAGACCGCCGTTATTGAGGGCGTTGACGGGCTCAGGGGCGCTCCGATAAGAGCCGACGACCTGAGGGCGGGAGCCGCCATGATGATTGCAGGCTTTATCGCCGGAGGCGTTACCGAAATAGAGGACATTCACCACATTGAACGCGGATATGAAAACGTTGTTGAAAAATTCCGTGCGCTCGGCGCAAATATAGAAAGACGTGAATTCCCCGACGACGATCAGAAAATCCAGTTGGGTGCCGGCTGAACATGATACGGAGCCTTCCCGCTGCGGAAGACTCCGTTTAATTGATAAGAGGTGTTTTTTTGACTGACAGAGAAAAGCTTGCCGAGCTGTTGTTCGGCAATATAGATAAAACTCCCGAATACTACGAAAGCCTTTACCCGCAAAGGGAACTTAAAGAGGGTGCAAGGGTGACAAGGTTTGCACCGAGCCCCACGGGCTTTTTGCATTTCGGAAACCTTTTTACCTGCCTTGTTTCTTACAGGACCGCAAAGTCAACCGACGGAGTTTTCTTCGTGCGCGTTGAGGATACCGACCAAAAAAGGAAGGTTGAAGGCGCTATTGAGGTTATGCTCAAGGGGCTTTCGCTTTACGGAATTGTACCCGACGAGGGCGTTGTAGCCGAGGGCGAAGAAAAGGGCGATTACGCTCCGTACTATCAGAGCGCAAGGAAGGAAATATATCAAAGCTACGCCAAAAGGCTTGTAACCGAGGGGCTGGCTTATCCCTGCTTTATGACCGAGGAGGAGCTTGAAAATGTCAGAGCCTCTCAGGAAAACGAAAGTGTCAAAGGCATTTGGGGCAGCTATGCCAAATATCGCGATATAGACTTTGAAGAGGCAAAAAGAAGAATTGAAAACGGCGAGCAGTGGACGCTCAGGCTCAGAAGCCCCGGCACGCCCGAGGGGAAATGCTTCTTTGACGATATGATAAAGGGCAAAATCGAAATGCCCGAAAACATGCAGGATGTTGTACTGCTCAAATCCGACGGCATCCCGACCTATCATTTTGCACACGCAATCGATGACCACCTTATGAGGACGACGCACGTTGTCAGGGGCGACGAGTGGATAGCCTCTGCACCGATTCATCTTCAGCTTTTCAAGGTGTTAGGCTTCAAGGCCCCGAAATATGCTCACGTTGCTCCGATTATGAAGGAGGAAAACGGCGGCAAGCGTAAGCTCTCAAAGCGCAAGGACCCCGAAATGGCGGTTACATATTACGACGAACAGGGCTTTCCGAGAGAAACGGTTATCGAATATATGATGACACTTGCCAACTCGAATTTTGAGGACTGGCGCAGAACCAACGAAAGCGAACCGGTTGAAAAATTCCCGTTCAATCTTAAAAAGATGAGCGTGTCGGGTGCGCTTTTCGATATGGTTAAGCTCACCGATGTCAGCAAGAACGTGATTTCCAAAATGCCTGCGGAGAAGGTATTCCGGCTTTCATACGGCTGGGCAAAGGAGTACTGCCCGAAGCTTGCAGAGCTTTACGAACAGGACACCGACAGGGCAACGGCAATTCTCAACATAGACAGGGAAAACAAAAAGCCCCGTAAGGATATTGCAAAGTGGAGCGATATTCCCGACTACATAAGTTATATGTATGGCGAAAGCTTTACGCCCTGCTATGAGCTTACGGGCAACGCCACGCCTGCGCTTGCGGTTAAGGTGCTCGAAAAATACATTGATACGGTAAACCTTGATGACGACAAGGATGCTTGGTTTGCAAGAATCAAGGAGCTTTGCCCGCAGGTGGGATGTACTCCCAACGTAAAGGAATACAAGGCGACACCCGAGGCGTTCGAGGGGCATGTAGGCGATGTTTCCACTATAATAAGAGTTGCGCTTACGGGCAGGACCAACACCCCCGACCTTTATTCGATTACGGCGCTCCTCGGCGAGGAAACGGTAAAACAAAGACTCGGTAGTGCTCTTCGGCATTACAAGGAGGAAATATAATGGCAACAGAAGAAATCAGAAATGAAGAAGTTGTGACTTCCAATTTTATTCACGACTTTATTGACGCAGACCTTGAGGCGGGCGTTTACAGCAAGGTACAGACGCGTTTTCCGCCCGAGCCAAACGGCTATCTGCATATAGGCCACGCAAAGGCTATCTGCATTGACTTCGGCACAGCCGAAAAATACAACGGAGTGTGCAATTTAAGACTTGACGACACCAATCCTCAAAAGGAGGATGTCGAGTACATTGACGCAATAAAGCAGGACATCGAATGGCTCGGCTTCAAGTGGGACAAATGCCTTTTTGCATCGAGCTATTTTGACTTCATCTACGAGTGTGCAGTGAAGCTTATTAACAAGGGACTTGCATATGTGGACGACCTGACTGCCGATGAAATCAGAGAGTACAGAGGTACACTTACCGAGCCCGGAAAAAACAGCCCTTACAGGGACAGAACTCCCGAGGAAAATGCAGAGCTCTTCAAGAGGATGACCGACGGAGAATTCGGCAACGGCGAAAAGGTGCTCAGAGCTAAGATTGATATGGCTTCTCCGAATATGAATATGAGAGATCCCGTTATCTACAGAATTGCTCATATTGAGCACCATCAGACGGGCGACAAGTGGTGCGTGTATCCGATGTACGACTTTGCTCATCCGCTTTCGGACGCAAGAGAGGGAGTTACACATTCGCTTTGCTCGCTTGAGTTTGAAAACCACAGACCGCTTTATGACTGGGTGCTTAAGGCGTGTGAAATCGAAACTCCGCCGAGGCAGATTGAGTTTTCAAGGCTTAACTTAAACTACTGTCTCACCAGCAAGAGAAAATGCCTTGCGCTTGTAAACGAGGGAATTGTCGACGGCTGGAACGACCCGAGAATGACCACGCTCAGCGGTATGAGAAGAAGGGGCTACCCTGCAAAGGCAATCAGGGACTTCTGCGAAAAAATCGGCGTTTCAAAGGCGTATTCCGTAGTCGATATGGGTCTGCTTGAGTCCTGCGTAAGGGATGTGCTCAATGCCGAGGCTCCGAGGGCTATGGCTGTGCTTGATCCGATTGAGCTGGTTGTTGAAAATTATCCCGAGGATTTGACCGAAACGCTCAGCGTTGATATTCACCCCGACCATCCCGAATGGGGAAGCAGAGAGGTTACCTTCTCAAAGCATTTATATATTGAAAGAGAAGACTTTATGGCTGAGCCCGTAAAGAAATATTTCAGGATGTTCCCCGGCAACGAGGTAAGACTTAAAAGCGCATACTTCGTCAAATGCACCGACTTTGAAACCGACGCCGAGGGAAACGTTACCAGGGTTTACTGCACATACGACCCCGCTTCAAAGGGAGGAAACTCTCCCGACGGCAGAAAGGTCAAAGGCACAATTCACTGGGTAAGTGCGGCCGACTGCTTCAAGGCAACGGTCAGAATGTATGACAGGCTTTTCAATGTGCCTAACCCCTCTGACGAAAGCGGCGGAAGCTTTAAAGACAATTTAAACCCGGATTCTCTCAAGGTGCTTGAGGGCTGCCTTATCGAAGGCGGGCTCAGGGACACCAAGCCCGGCGACAAATACCAGTTTATGCGTAAGGGTTATTTCTGCACGGATGAGGATTCAACCGCGGAAAACATTATATTTAATCTTACCGTTGCCCTGAACTCTTCCTGGGGCAAGTAAAGGAGTGAAGTTATGAGTACCGAAACCAAAGAAAAAAGCACAGTAAAGAAGAAAAAGGAAAAGAAAAAGAAGGAAAAAAGACCCGTAACGAAATTTGACGTGTTCAGCAGAATTATCACCTGCCTTGCGGCGCTGGCAATTCCGGTGGTAGCCTATTTTACGAATATTATTTATTATGTTGTCGAGTCTCCCGTGTTTGCGCTTTATGCAAAGCTTAAGGGCGACACCACGGACGACGGTTCAACTTACGGACTACTGGGAATACACAAATTTGTAAAGGACTACCTTCCCTTAATCAGAAACCTTGCTCCCGAAAAGGTTGACTGGCCTCAGCTTTGGGACTCGCTTGCGCTTGTAAGAACAGGACTTATTTTAACGTCAATATTCTTTGCGCTTGCCATTGTTACCGGCATTGTTGTTTTCTTCATTTCCGCGTTTTCAAATTCAAACAAGGCTCCGATGATTACCGCTCTGATAGGCTTCCTGTTTACTCTCGGAATGTATTTCTCCTTCAGGGGCATTGCGCTTCCCATTGTAAACGGAGCTATCAGTATGTCCGACTTCTTTGAGTCGTCGATAATCGCTTCGCTTCTGCCGTTCCTGGCTTCGTTCTCCGAGCTTAAGCTCGGCACTGCATGGACCCTGATGACGGTGCTGTTTTTAGGCATTTTCATCTGGCACGGCGCACTTTTGCTTATCGGCTCGGACAACGGAAAAGAGAAAAGCAAATAATTAACAGAGGACCGCTTTCGGCGGTCCTTTTTTTGCGCCGAAATAAAAATAAAAGTCTATACAAAAGCCAAAAATAATGTTACAATGAATTATCTATGAGTTTTCATACAAAACGAAGCGGAAGGGCAGATGAGGTTTTGGAGCTTTTTGACATTGCAGGTCTGAAGGTAAAAATGAATTGTAAGGACGGCTTGCTTTACGAGAGGAGCAGGGCTTATCTGTCGGACGGACAGGACGAAAAGGAGGACTTTTCGCTTGAGCTTGACGACGACCGTCTTACAAGGCTTAATGACAATGTGCCTTCTCTTACAAGAGACGAGTGCTACTATGTCTATATGGGTGAGGGCTTCTACAGAAGGCTGCTTGACTTTGACGGGCTTCTGCTTCATTCCTCCTGTATCGAAAAGGACGGGGAGGCGTACCTGTTTTCCGCACGAAGCGGAACGGGAAAATCGACGCATACTCATCTGTGGATGCAGACCTTCGGCGACGTCAGGATGATAAACGATGACAAGCCTGCCGTAAGGAAAATCGGAGACCGCTTTTATGCCTGCGGCACTCCCTTCAGCGGAAAGAACGATGAAAGCAGCAATGTCTGTGTGCCGATAAGGGCGATAGTGTTTCTTCAGCGTGCAAAGGAAAACCGCATTGAAAGACTTGACCCTGCGGCGGCGATACCGCTTTTTCTGTCACAGACGATAAGGCCGTCCACCGAGGAGTATATGACAAAGGCGCTGTCGCTGCTTGACGGTATTCTGAAAAGCGTTCCCGTTTTTATGCTTTACTGTAATATTTCCGAGCAGGCGGTACACACGGCATACGACGGAATCAATAAATATCTGAACGAGGTAAAAGAAAATGAAAATTAAAGACGGATTTATTTTAAGACAGGTAGCCTCCAGCAATATTGTTGTACCGATAGGTAACGCTCAGGTAAGCTTTAACGGGATTATGACCCTCAACGAGGTCGGTACGCTTGTCTGGAAAAAGCTTGAGGAAGGCTGCGACAGGCAGGGGCTTATTGATGCGGTTACCGCAGAGTATGACGTTGACGCACAAACCGCAGGAAAAGATATTGATATATATATTGAAAAGCTCAGGCAGAAGGGCTTGATTGAGGACTGAAAAGTGGAAACCAAAAAAATCTCTTTAAGTCAGCTCGCTCCGCTGATTGTCGAAGAGCTTGAGGCTGACGGAAGCTTTGAAATCAGCATTAAGGGTACAAGCATGCTGCCCCTGCTTGTTCAGGGCAGAGATACCGTTGTGCTCAAAAAGGCTGACGGTCCGCTTAAAAAATACGACCTTCCGCTTTACCGACGTGACGACGGCACCTATGTGCTTCACAGAGTCGTTGCGGTAAAGGACGGGAAATACAATATGTGCGGGGATAATCAGTGGGTAATTGAAAAGGGCATTGAGCCCTCGCAGGTTATCGGCAAGGTCTGCACCGTAAACAGAAAGGGAAAGGAAATCCGCACCGACAGCTTCGGCTACCGTCTATACTGCAGAGTATGGCAGCTGCTTTTCCCGGTAAGAAAATACCTTGTAAAAATAAGAGGAAAACTTTCAAAATGAAGGATTCGACTACGCTCAACTGGATAAAGGAAAACTCCAAAAAGGAGCTTCCCGGTATGGTGTTGCTTGCAGTTTGCGACGCCCTTTATTCGGTGTGCTCCGTTTCAATGGCCGTTTTTGCAAAGCTGATAATTGACTCGGCGGTAAAGCACGACAGAGAAGCGCTGGTAAGAAACTCCGTGCTGTTTCTCGCGGTTACGGTGCTCGTTATCGCGTTAAGGCTTATCGGCAAGGCGGTTGAGGTCAGAGTGTCGGGCAGGCTTGAAATCAAATATAAAACCGATCTGTTTTCGAGCATACTTAAAAAGGACTATATGACCGTCGGTGCCTTCCACAGCGGAGAGCTTATGACAAGGCTTACAAGCGATGTGTCCGTGGTCAGCACCGCAGTCACAACTATAGTGCCGAACATCGTTTCAATACTTACAAGACTTGTGTGCGCCTTTGTCGTTTTGTTTTTACTTGACAAATGGTTCGCCTTGCTGCTGCTGGTTGCGGGAATTGCACTGTTTGTGTTTACAAGAATTTTCCGTGGCTCAATTAAAAAGCTTCACACTCAGGTTCAGCAGACGGACGGCAAGGTAAGGGCGTTTATGCAGGAGGCGATTGAAAGCCTGCTGGTAATCAAAATTTTCGGCGTCGGCAAAAAAATGAGGGAACGCTCGGAAGAGCTACAGAAGGATAACTTTGACGCTAAAATCAGAAAAAACAGATGGTCGATTTTTGCAAACCTCGGTTTTTCTGCGGCGTTTTCCTTCGGCTATCTTTTCGGACTGGTGTGGAGCGCTGTCAAGCTATATCTCGGCACGATAAGCTTCGGCACGCTTACGGCGATAATGCAGCTTATAAGTCAGGTGCAGGTCCCGTTCACCTCTCTTTCGGGTATAGTTCCGCAGTATTTTTCAATGCTGGCGTCTGCCGACAGAATAATTGAAATTGAAAATCTCCCGTCAAGTAAGGCGCTCAACCCGCCCAGGCTCGACACGGGTAAAATCTATGGCGAGCTCGAATGTATACGCTTTGACGGGGTCGGCTTCAGCTATGACAGAGATACGGTAATTGAGAACGGCAGCTTTGAAATTGAAAAGAACGATTTCGTTATCATCTCGGGCATATCGGGAATAGGCAAGAGTACGCTGTTCAAGCTTATGGTAGGAGTGCTCCCCGCAGACGAGGGGAAAATCACAATCTGCTCGGGCGGTAAGGAGTATGCCGTTGACAAGTATACAAGACCGCTTTTCGCTTATGTGCCGCAGGGCAATATGCTCTTCAGCGGAACGATAAGGGACAATATTAAATTTGTAAACGACGCCGCAAGCGATGAGGAAATAATGCAGGCGGCACGGATAAGCTGCGCCGATACATTTATAAAAGAGCTGCCCGACGGACTTGACACGGTGCTGCTTGAAAACGGACACGGACTTTCCGAGGGACAGGTGCAGAGGCTTGCAATTGCAAGGGCGGTTATTACCGGGGCGCCGATACTGCTGCTTGACGAAGCGACCTCAGCGCTTGACGAGGCGACCGAGAAACAGCTTTTATACAATATCAGACAGCTGAAGGATCGCACCTGCGTTCTGATTTCTCACAAAAACGCTGCGTATGACATTTGTAACAAGGAGCTTAAAATAGAAAACAAAACAATCGTAATGAGAAAAATAAAAAAAGATTAAATTTCTTGTTGTATATTGAAACAGTTTATGTTAAAATGCTATTTGTGATTGTTTGATTAAATGTATTTCGAGGAAGAGGAGAAAAACATGAATTACAATTCGGAGACGAAAAAAGAATACGAGGAGGGCCTCAGCTTAGATACCGTTCTCATGTATGCAAAAAAAATCCTTGACAAGTGGTTTGCAATTCTGCTTGTTGCGGTTTTGTTTGCGCTTGCAGGCTTCGCGGTTGCGGTCCTTAATTACAGAGACCACTACTCGTCGCAGATTATGCTTATTGCGAGCAACAAATCTTCAACTCTTACTGCGGCGGTTCAGTCACAGTCGGATATTAATGCTTCCGTTTCACTTGCGGAAAGCTTTAAATATGTTTTCACAACAACTCAGCTTTCGTCAAAGGTTGCGGAGACCTGCGGCTACGACATTACTGCCGACGAGGTCAAAAGTCACGTTACCGTTAAGTCGGTAGACGAAACCTCTATTATTTACCTTATTGTTACTACGGAAAACCCCGATGTTTCTTACAGCATCGCCAAGGCATATGAGGATAACTACGCAGAGTACATTGAAAAGGCGTTTCCCAACACGGCGCTGAAGGTTATCGACCCTGCGCTTAAAGCGACAAAGCCCAACGCCGACAGAAGCAAGCTGCTCTATCCGATGATAGGCTTCCTGCTCGGAGCTCTCATTTCATGCGTATTTATTATTGTTGCCGTTATTTTCAAGGACACTATCAAGAACTCCGACGACGTTACGAACAAGCTCGGCATGAAGGTTATCGGCGTTATCGGCAGGGTTCAGATGAAATACAAAAAGGGCGAACCCAAGCCTACCGGAATACTTATCACGGACAAACGCTCG
Source organism: Clostridia bacterium (assembly GCA_017438845.1). Taxonomy (GTDB): domain Bacteria; phylum Bacillota; class Clostridia; order Oscillospirales; family Acutalibacteraceae; genus Fimenecus. The sequence goes on from JAFRUO010000009.1 coordinate 50,310, forward strand.
GGCTTCGGCTTCATAGAGTCGCATAAGCTTATCAGAACCAAGATTGAGCATGCTGCCTCAAACCAGGGCTACAAGGCTATCGTTGTCACCAGTACAATGGAAAACGAGGGTAAGACCACAAGCGCCACCAATATTGCTATCTCGCTTGCACAGAACGGCAAATCCGTTCTTCTCATAGACGCCGACCTCAGAAAGCCGTCGGTTGCAAAAACGCTCGGCTTCTCGGCAAACGATGACGAGGGCATTTGCGGAATCGTTTCCGGAAACAAGACCCTCAGAGAATCAATCAAGTATTCAGAAAAATATCAGCTCTTTGTTCTTGTATCAAACAAGGCTGTTGAAAACTCCACAGAGGTTCTCTCCTCACACAAGATGGAAGAAATTATCGAAGCCGCCAAGAAGGAGTTTGATTACGTCATTATTGATACCGCACCCTGCGGAATTATTGCCGACGCTTCAATCCTTGCAGCTTATGCGGACACAATCGTGCTCGTAGTTAAGCAGGACTGCGCTTCTGCCAGAAGAATCAAGAGGGCAATCGACAACTTTGAAAACTCCGGTACCGAGATTATCGGCTGTATCTTCAATAACACCGAGGGCACTATGGCAAAGAGTAAAATCTACGGCAAGAAGTACGGCTACGGTTACGGCTACGGCTATGGTTACGGTTACGGCTACGGCAAGAGCAAGTCAAAATCAAAAAACAAATAAATATCGGTAAATATTTGAGCGCCGCTTAAAAGCGGCGCTCTTTTTTGTTGACCCGATAACGACAAACCCGAAGCCCTACAAATTGGGGCTATACTATACAGAAAGAGCAGATATAGTTATTAAATGTCTTAAATAATGGTTATTAAGGACAAAAAAGCCCAAAAAAAACAACAAATTTTTACAGCTTTGCCAAAAATTTTTTTGTATAAATTATATTTTTTTATTGACTATACGCTCTTTTTATTATAAAATAAACTATAAATATGTGTATAAGTGCACCCTTTTTTAGAAAAAGAGGCTTTAGAACACTTTGAAAAAATTCAAAAAAACCAATAAGTAAACGCACAATGGAGGGTTTAATTTATGGATAAAAATATGGATGTTAAGGATCTGTTCAAGAAGCTGAAATCCGGCGGAAACAAGGACGCCCGTAAAAACGGCTCGCTGGCTTCGTTCTTTGAAAAGAATCCTAAGATGAAGATTATTCTTCCGGCGGTATTCGTTGCGATTGCAGTTGTTGTTGCCGCCCTGATAATAATATCGGGCGCAAGGACCAATATAGATGTCGATGATAACATTTCGGTTGCAGGTCAGGCGGTTGAAGTGCTTCCGCAGGTAGAGAGAAGAAAGACGGACGAAATCGCTGACGAAATCGACCCCTTCTCCGAGGACGTTATTGCCAACGCAAAGCTCACGGGTGTTCTCTATGCTGCAGACGGTTACTATATTGCTACACTCGAAACGGATAAGGCAAGCTATCCCACGCTTCAGGTCGGTGACAAAATCGGCAATTCGGAGTGGATGGTAGACTCTATTGACAGCGACTCCATCACCGTTTCGTGCGGAGAAAAGACAAGAACTATTCAAAAGAATAAATAATTTTAAATTAAATATATTTAAAACTAAGATTACTTAGGGGGACACAAAATGTACGGTTCAAGAAAGAAAGCAAAATCAGCACTGATTGCAGCTTTGGTCGTAATAATGCTTATTACCTGCTCTCTTCCCATGGCTGTTATGGGCAAGAGCTATGACGACTGCGAAGCTGAATATCAGTACTATGTCATCAAGACAGGTGATACGCTTACAAGAATTTCAAAGAATTACGGCGTTACAATTAATGACATTATGAAGGTCAACAACATCAAGAACGCCGACTGGATTCTTGCAGGCAATGTTATCAAAATCCCGATCGGTGCGAATTACGGCAACGGCTCTTCGTGGGTTACCACAAGAGTTTCGCTTGACCTTGTTGACGCCAACGTTCAGGATGCACTTTCAATGATTGCTGCAAGCGCAGGCTATACCATTATCTTCGTTACGCCTTCGACGCAGACACTCACCGTAAAGCTTGAGGAAATGTCGGCGCTTAAAGCGGTTGACTATGTTACAAGACTTGCGGGCCTTTCCTACCTTAAGGACGGAAACACGCTTCTTGTAGGCAGTGCAACAGAGCTTAACAAGAGCTTTGTTGACAAGGTTGTTATGCACAAGTTTACTCTTAGATACACAACCGTTGACGTTCTTCAGCAGCAGGCATCGGCACTCGGACTTGAAAACGTACAGTACGTTGTTACCGAGCAGGACGACAGCACTGTATATATCAGCGCTTATCCGAAGGAGCTTGCAAAGATTAAGGAGCTCATCAAGCTTATCGATGTCAGCTCTAACATCAAGGCGGGCGGCACGCTCGTTCCCGAGAACTTTAAGGGCATTGAGCTTACATATATTGACGCTTCCGAGTTCTCACAGCTTCTGAGTAATCTTGGACTTGATACAGGTATTGTCACCACTATAAGACCTTATACATTATATACATTTGCTACAGGCGCAGCTCTTGAAGACGTTATGATTATCAAAAACATCGTCGACAGACCGCTTACCGGCAAGGATGCCGAGTACGCCGCAAACGCTGTAGGCAATAACGATAACAGTGAGGTTGTAAACAACACAACAACTAATAACAGCACAACTAACAACAGTACCACTAATAACAGCACAACTAATAACAGCACCACAAACAACAACACAACGAACAACAATAACACGACTTCTACGGATACCACACAGGTACTTCGTGAGATTAACCTTACTTACATCGACAGAGCAACAGCTAAGGAAATCGTTGAAAGCTTCCCGTATGCAGTTACCATCTACGGTCCCGAGAAGATGACAAAGAAAATCTGGCTTATGGGTACTCAGTCCGATGTTAACAGCGCGGAGAGCAAGGTTAAGGAGCTTGACACGGAGAGCTATGCAGACAGTCTGAAGCTTGAAAACTCCTTCTTCGTATACGACCTTCAGAACTGCACGGCTCAGGAAATGATTAAGAGACTTGAAAACATTTCGCTTGAGGATGTTTCCTTCATGACAAACTCCTACGAGTCAGTTTCCAAGACGCTGATTGTTTACTGCCCGTATGAGAAGCAGGAGCAGGTTCGTAACCTTCTTGCGGCAATGGATTCGGCTTCGACAAGCGAGTCCTTATACAGAGCAGTTGAGGTAACGGTTAACACTGCAACAGGCGAACAGAGAATTGAGTCACTCAGACTTGTTCATCCCGAAATTCCTGCGGCATCCGAATTCCAGTATATTTCCACACCTGATAAGAGCGGAAACACTACTACATCGACAACCTATGTTAAGGCGACACCCGAAATGTGCGACTACATCAAGGCGTTGCTCAACGAATTGGATACAGCAGCTTAAAGTTAAATAAGGGTGCGGGAAATCCTGCACCCTATAGGCTTTTAATCACATTGCTGAATAAAATCATTCAGAGGAGTTGTAATTAGTGTTATTTTCCGGCAAACCCAGTAACTACCCGTATACGTTACACGATTTACTCAGAACTACATATGAAATGGGCGGTTCCGACCTGCATATCGTTGCGGGAATTGAACCCTGTATCCGTATTAACGGTGACTTGAAAAGACAGGAAAACCTGCCTAAGCTCGCACCCGAGGACGTTGAAAAGATGCTTTTCGACGCTCTGACAGAGCAACAAAGGCAGAAGCTTGAGGAAGACTGGGAGCTTGACCTTGCGCTTTCAGTTCCCAAATGTGCAAGATTCAGGGGCAACATCATTCTTCAGAGAGGCACTCTTGCGGCAGTTTTCAGGGCGATTCCCTTTGAGGTACCGGATCTTGAAAAACTCGGCTTGCCCGCCGACGTTAAGAGACTTTGCAATTTACCCAGAGGCCTTGTGCTTGTTACCGGACCTACGGGCAGCGGTAAGTCGACGACGCTTGCGGCTATGATTAAGCATATCAACCAGCGTTACGAAACCAACATAGTTACTGTTGAGGACCCCATTGAGTTCCTTCATACTCATATTAAATCGACGGTTCGCCAGAGAGAGGTCGGTACGGATACGCATACCTTTGCAAACGCCTTGCGTACTGCGCTTCGTCACGATCCCGACACCATTATGATCGGCGAGATGCGTGACCCGGAAAGTATTTCAATTGCGGTTACCGCAGCAGAAACGGGACACCTTGTTTTCTCGACTCTTCATACGCAGACTGCGCCTATGACGATTTCCAGAATTATCGACTCCTTCCCGGAGGGTCAAAAGGGTCAGATCAGACAGCAGCTCTCCAATTCGCTTAAGGCAGTTATTTCACAGCAGCTTATTCCCACCATCAACGGTAAGGGAAGGTGTGTAGCTGTTGAATACATGATAGATACCCCCTCTGTCAAGAACCTTATCAGAGAGGAAAAGGAGCATCAGCTTTACGCTGCAATGCAGACCGGACAGATGCAGGGTATGCAGACGATGGATCAAGCTTTGATTAAGCTTTATAAGGAACAGAAAATTTCCAAGGAATCCGTAATTGAATATTGCGTTGACGAAAAGGAAGTAAGACGTCTTCTTATGACATCGGGTTATTAATTTTTACTACTGAAGGAAAGGAGCAGACGCTTTGGCATCCTTTACATATGACGGCTTAAACAGACAGGGTCAGAACGTACACGGCGAAGTTGTAGCGGATTCCTCGTCAGAGGCGATGGATAAGCTCCGTGAAGCCGGAGTTATAGTTACTGACATCAAAGAAAAAGTCATAAACGAAAAGAAAAAAACAGGCAAAAAAAAGGTCAAGATAGAGGACGTTGCGATTTTTGCAAGACAGATGGCGGCGATGATTTCCGCCGGTGTTCCGATTACAAGAGTTCTCTCGACCCTCGCAAAGCAGACCACCAACCCTACTCTGGCCTCTGCGATTGAGGAAATCGGAAGCAACGTTGAAGGCGGTATGCCTTTGTCGGAGGCTTTTGCTCAATACCCGAAAATTTTTAACGATTTGTTCGTAGCCATGATTGCAACCGGTGAGGTCGGCGGTATTCTTGAACAGTCGCTTTCCAGCCTTGCAACTCAGCTTCAGAAACAGAAGGCGTTGAACGACAACATCAAGTCGGCGGTTTCGTACCCGAAAAACATCGGTACGTTTGCTATCATTCTTTTGTTTGCAATGCTTGCATTCATGGTACCCGTTTTCAAAAACATGATACCGGCGACCACAGAGCTTAACGGACTGACACAGTTTATCTTTAACGCTTCGGACAGCTTGAGAACACGCTGGTATTTGTGGATACTTGTTATTGCGGCAGCGGTAACGGCAATCTACTTTATAGTTAAGAGTAAGCCCGTTCATGTGTTCTGGGAAAGGCATAAGCTTCATTTCCCGATGATCGGCGAGCTCGTATTAAAGCAGGTTATTGCGCGTTTTTGCCGTACGCTTGCAACACTTCTTGCCGGCGGTGTTACTGCAGTTGAAGCGCTTCAGAGCGCAGGCCCGACTTCGGGCAGTGACCTGATAGCAAAAGCGGTTGAAGACGCTATACAGGACATTGAGGAAGGTAAATCAATTTCCGATTCGCTTGACAAAAGCGGATTGTTTCCGCCCATGGTTACCGGTATGATAGCCATCGGTGAGGAGGCAGGTACGTTACCGGAGCTTCTCGACAAGGTCGCAGAGTTCTACGAAGAGGACGTTGAAACACTTTCAAGAAACCTTAAAGCTATGATTGAGCCTATTGCACTTATCGTTATCGGCGGTATCGTCGGTGCGATGATTATAGCTCTTTACTTACCGATATTCACGGCATCTACATCTGTTGAAGGTTATTAATGGGAGAAATGAATTATGGCAAAAATTAAAAGCGTAATCGGCTTAGAGGCTGATTCCAATGAAATCAGAGCAGTCGAAATAAGCCGTTCAAGCGGTGTGTACTCAGTTCTCGCTTGCGGGAAAATACCGCTTTCGGAGGGCGTAATTGAGGAAGGCTTTATCAGAGATGCCGACAGATTCAGCATTGCTCTGTCGGAGCTTATGCGAAACGGCGGTTTTAAGTCCACCGATATTGTAGTAGGCGTTAATAACGAAAACGTTATCATGAGATATGCCTCCTTCCCGCAGGTTTCCCCCGACAAGCTCCGCAATATGGTTCTGCTTCAGGCGCAGGAGTTTATTCCGATTCCGGTTCAGGAAATGGAGATAGACTACGTCGTTGCCGGTCAGGACACCAATGACGACGACCAGCCGGTTACCAACGTAATGCTTATTGCCGCAAGAAGGAATATGATCGAGCAGTACATCAATTTACTGTCGGCTTCCAGGCTTCAGGTAATCGACGTTGATTCAACCACGCTTTCACTTTGCAGAGGACTCAGGCATGATGTAGTGACCGACGAAAAATACCTTGTAATCAACCTTACCGAGGACCTTCTTAACTTCGTTGTTATTGAGAAGGACGAGATTTCTATGGTACGTTCAATCAACATTCCCGAATTTGCAGCGGAAAGCGTTGAAAGGCTGTTTAAATACCAGTCGGGTTATGAGCAGGCTGAAGATGATATTGAAAACCTCGGCACCGTGCTCGGACAGGAAACCTCTTCATCGGTCAGCTACTATTCTATGCAGAATTCAGGTAAGCCGATTGAAAAAATCTTCCTGCTTGCCAACCTCGCCGCGGGCGACCGCATAGCGGCAAGGATTTCGGATTTAATTGCAACAATTCCGGTTATCGTTCCGGATTTCTATAGGACAAACAATTTCGGACTCGATCAGAAGGTTCTCAATGAGTTCGCCGGATGCATAGGTCTTGGAATTCAAGCATTGGAGGTAAAATAAGTGTTTAAAGTAAGTTTGTTGCCTGACAGTTACAGGCGTCGTTTGCAAAGCAGACAAAAAATAGAAATTATCTCGGAAATTGCGCTTGTTATTCTCGTATGCTTATTCATTGTTTATGCGGGCGTTTCTATCAAGAACCAGGTGCTTCAGTCAAAGCTTTCCAAGCTCAGAGCCAAGAACGCGGAGCTTGAGGCAAAGTTCCCGGAGCTTCAGGAGTATCAGAACATCTACAACGACCTTCAGGCGGCAAGGAACATCGTTACAAGCATCACCCCCAAGGATATGGATGCGGTTGAGTTCTTTACCAAGGTTTCCGAAATAACGAACAAAACGCCTTTCGTCCAGATGAAAGAGGTTGACATCGAAAACTGGTTTACCGACGGTGTCTGCAACCTTACCTGCGTTTGTCAGGATTACAGTGATATGAAGGACTACAAGGCACTCTTCGAGACTGAAGAGATGAAGGAAGTCGTTAAGCTTGTAGAGGTTACGAGCATTGAAAGAAAGCTTATGGAGGACGGCAGCAGATCCGTTCAGTTCGTACTTACACTGAGCATTAATTCCGGCGCTAATGTTGAGGTTCAGGATCCTGTTTACGTTCAGGTTACCGACGAAAACGGCGAAACCGTTACCAATTCGGACGGCGAGGCTCAGACCACCGATATCGCAAACACAACTCAGGCAGCGGAAGCTCAGTCAGGCGCTGCAGAGACCACAACAGCTGCAGAGGAGGGATAAGCTATGGCATTAAGTGACGTATTGAAAAAGAAGCAGGCTACAGGCGAAGCCGAGCAGAAGGTTGAAAAGGAAAAGAAAAATCCTTTTGACGACGTCAGAGTGGTTATTGCTATCATCCTTGTTGCAAGTATTGCTCTTATTGCATTGATTGTTTACACATCAGGTCTGATTAAACAGAAGAATGAAGAAATCAATAAGGTAAAGGCGACCTATGAACAGAATCAGCAGTCAATCGCCAACCTTATGGCGTTGCAGGCGCAGAGCGGCGTGTTCAGACAGCAAAAGGCTGAATATGACAAAATGATTTCCTCTGAGCCGATAGACAAAATGCAGGTGTTTATGGACCTTGAGGACGAGGTTGACGCACATAACTGCGTTATCACCGGAGATGTTGAAATTGAGGACCCGACAAACACAGGTCTTGTCAATCAGGCTTCGGTTTCAATGACAATTGTCGGCAGCTTTACCGACATCACAAGATATTGTCAGTATGTTGCCTACGGCGATCCTATCAGGAGAATTGATTCTATCAAAATTACTCCCAAAGATGACACAACCGACGACAAGCAGGCAGAAATAGTAATGGTAGTATTTTCAAAGGGATAATTAAGACCACACTTTTAGTATTAGATATATAGGGAGACACGATTTAAATGGCAAACGTTATTATACCGGGAAGCATCGGCGCCAAATTAGTGGAAATGGGCGTTATTAATGAGGAACAGCTCAGCGAAGCGCTCGAAGTCCAGAAAACGAGTAAAAACCTCATAGGCACAATTCTTACACAGTTAGGCTACTGCACGGAGGATGACATTGCAAAAGCGCTTGCAAAGAAGACCGGCTACAAATATGTTTCTATCAACGAAATCGGCGTTAACATGGCGGTTGCCAACCTCATTTCTCCCGAAGTTGCGTTAAGAAATAATATACTTCCTCTTTATCAGGACGAAAAGACCGTCTATGTGGCGATGAAGAACCCCAATGACATCATCACCATAGACAACCTTCGTCTTATGACCGGCAGTGACATCCGCCCGGTTATCGTTCCCGATATGGAGCTTGACGCTGCTATTGAGAACTTTGCAAATATGAACTCAACCCTCGACAGCTATGACGAGGATGAGGATACGGTACAGGATCAGGACGTTTCAGAGGAGCTTTCAATTGATGACAAGCCCGCCGTTCAGCTTGTTAACCAGGTTATCAACAACGCTATCAAGGCAGGCGCATCCGACGTACATATTGAAGCGCTCGAAAAATATATGAGAGTCCGTTTCAGAATCGACGGCGTTTTAAGCGAGGTATTAACCAACAACATCAAGCTTTTCCCGTCGGTAGTATCACGTGTTAAGGTTCTCGGCGGAATGGACATCGCCGAAAAGCGTATACCTCAGGACGGTCGTGCTACGGTCAGATTTGAGGACAGAACCCTTGACCTTCGTATTGCTACAATGCCCACCGTTTTCGGTGAAAAAATAGTTCTCAGACTTCTTGAAAGAAGCCAGGGCGTTGTTAAGCTCAAGGATTTGCGCTTCTCGGAAAGACAGTTTGACAGATTCAACAAGGCAATACATATGCCTTACGGTTTCGTCCTTGTTACAGGACCTACAGGTAGCGGTAAGTCAACGACGCTTTACGCAGTTCTTGACGAAATAAGCCAGCTTGAGAAAAACACAATCACGCTTGAGGACCCTGTAGAAAGAAGAATGGCAGGTATTAACCAGGTACAGATGAACAACCGTGCAGGTATGACCTTTGCGGCGGCTCTTCGTTCTGTATTGCGTTCCGACCCGGACATCGTCATGGTCGGTGAAATCCGTGACAGCGAGACAGCAAAAATCGCTATTGAAGCGGCTCTTACCGGACATATGGTTCTTTCAACCCTGCATACAAACGACGCATCCGGCGCAGTTACGCGACTTGACGAAATGGGTGTTGAGCCTTTCCTTACGGCTTCCTCACTGGTCGGCGTTCTGGCACAGAGACTTGTCAGAAAGCTTTGCCCGAAGTGTAAGGAGGAGTATAAAATTTCAAGGGAGGAGCTGCTTAAAATTCTTCCCGACCTTTCTCCGGAGGAATACCCCGGAGAGGAGTTTACGCTTTACAGGCCCAAGGGCTGCATAACCTGCAACAATACCGGATATAAAGGAAGAGAAGCAGTATTTGAATTCCTTACCGTTACCGAAGAAATGAAAAGGCTTATTCTTGACCGCGCAACGGTTGCAGAGGTTAAGGAGCTTGCCGTTTCACAGGGTATGCACACACTGAGAGATGAAGGCATATATAAGGTAATGCACGGCAGGACTTCACTTGAAGAATTACTCAGAGTTATTGTTTAACGAACCCTTCTTATTAAAGAAAAAGGTGATTAGTATGAAATCCAAAATTAAACAGGAAAGCGGTTTTGCAATCATATACGTCATGTTTTTCCTGCTTGTACTTTCGCTTATGGGTACGGCAATGTATATGTACAGCATCAGCAGTCTGCGTTCGGTTAAATATCTCTCCAACCGTAAAAAGGCTGAGTATTTAGCGCAGGCAGGTGTTGAAGCAAGCGCTTACGCGTATCAGATCGCTATTAACAGCTCGGACTCCAATGCGGTAAGCCTTGTAAGCTCGACCGGCTATGAGGGCGCGGAAATCAGCTCAAACAATGTTTACCTTGTATATGATAACGGAAGCTATAAATATGTTGATTTTGCAGGGCTCGGAAGCTATAACGATAACCAGGTTATCGGCTTCTATAAGGTTAAGGTAACAACCTCTGCTGAGAAAACGCCTACAAAGCTTCTTAAAGAAACAGAGAGCAATATGACCGGCTTTACCTCGTACTGGACTGAAATCAGCGAATCTCAGAGGCAGTTTGAGGCAACGGGCTACGCACTCAGCGGAAAGCCCTCAAGCGATACCGATAAGAGCAAAATACTTGCATCCGCCAGAAAAAAAGCATATATGGCGGAGCCTGTTCAGGCTCTCGGAAGGTATTATTCAAACAACGATAATGAATTGCTTTCCGGACTTAAAGCAGGCGTTATTGACGGCAGCGTCAGCGGCACGACCACAATAAAGGATGAGGACGGCAACAATGTTACCGTTGACAAGGCAAAGGTTGAGGCGTTCAATGTTCTCGGTAAATACCAGACCGGTTCAACGCTTACATTGAGGGTTGACCTGTTCAAGAACATTCCGCTGATAGGAAGATACATTGGTGTTTCATACGAAAACACACTTACAATTGCTTCACAGACTATACCGATTCTTATGGCTTATACTACGGGTAATATGATTATGAACCCGCCTTCAACGGGTCTGATTACCTTTAAGCCTAATCAGAGTAATATGGTTTCTTTTGTCGGTAAGAGCAACCTTTTCTTAAATTCCGACCTTGACGTTACGCCCAGCAGAGGATACTTTAACGTCATGTTCCTCAGAGGAAACAATATCGTTATCAACGGCGATATTGACATTTACGTTTACGGTTATACCAGAAGCACGTTCAGACTTTTCCAGAATCTTACAAACATTGCTTCAGCTCTCGGCGGAAACTATGCATGGAGTACGGTCGTACTCGGTACTGCCGAGCAGGAAAGCGCGGATGCAAACGACCCCGGAAAGGTAGAGGCGAACATCTACCGCAGAAGGGTAACAGATAAAAACGGCGCCGAAATCACCACAGGCTCAAACGCTTCAAGAGAAGGCTACGGCACCTGCGGAAGAGTTTTCTTCGGCGGAAACGTATTTATTAACCTTCAGGTTCCCAACATCGGTACCTACCGTTATAAGGCGTTCTCTGCAGGCGATACATACTTCTATGATGACAACCTGCCTCAGCAGTGCGGCGGCAGAAGCGGTTACGGAATCGACCTGTTCAAGTATTTCATTGACTATTCAATCGCTACAAAGAAATACTCCGACAACGTGCTTGAAAGATTTGCAGAGGTTATGGGTCTTTACTACTCCTCATCGGGGTCAAAGAGTACACCCACAACGTATGTTCTCGGAAACGGCACGGGCAACGGAGAGGAGGATCTCACCTACTGTGCAATGAGAAAAATCTCAATTGAAAAGGGCGACAAGTATCTTGATTTGATTCCGCCCTCACAGGCAGACGATACCAACCTTATCTGGATCGACGGTTAAAAAAGATGTTTACTTATAGGACAGCAGTATCACTATTAAAAAAGGAGGTAATTGAATGAGTGACAGAAGAAACGGCTTGTTCCAAAAGGTTAAGGCCCGAAAAGGTATGACTTTGGTTGAAGTGCTTGTTGCTTTGACGCTTCTTTCGTTGATTATTTTAGTGTTCACACCTCTGTTCATGAATTATTACCGCAATATCCATACTGCCGGTGACATTACAAGAACTACTTACAAGCGTACGAGCTTGATGGAGCGACTTGTTGCGAACGCAGGTAACGCTAACGATACGGGATATGAAACTCACGTTTCGAACGTTCCGATTATTCTTAAAAACGCAAACAATCAGTCAATTTCGGTAAGCTTTCCGCTTTCCGACCGTGACAATGTTGTTGAAGGTAATATTATTTCGGAGAATAACAACACTCCGAATTCATATGCAACCTTCTATACAAGACCCTTGTCCAACGGAATGGTTTGCTTCCCCGCACAGCTGACAGACGACTTTATTAAAAAGGATATCGTTGTTGTGCCGAAGGGCTTTAACTTTAACTCAAAGGCATACAACAAGGCGGAAACCGGCGCGTATAACTTTAAGGTTTACAACACCGACTCCTCCGGAGTCCTGCAGCTTGTTCCGACAAGCTATTATGACATCAGGTCAACCGATCAGGGCACTGCTACCTTTACCTTCTACGGCGGCAACGACGTAATCAGCTTTGAGCACTCACCGCTTTGGATTGCGTACTGCGACGGCGAGAATGCCGAATACCGCGTAAAGGTTGAAATCAGCGCGCCTGAAATTATCCTTGTCGGCGAAAAGCCTGTAGGAAAGAACGACTATTATTACTATGCAACCGCAGGCGTTGACCTTACAACGGCTCACTACGGCGAAATGGACATCGTTGCAAAGAAGATGTCGGGCGCTCCGCTTACATCGGCAATGAATGACGTTGAGTGGGTTGAAAAAGGCAAGGGCGACAACGGCTCGGGCGGCGTTAACCAGTACGGTTATTACGTTATGGGCGGCGACGCAGGTCAGGTAAGACGTTTCTGGAGAAACGAAACCACCGGTAACTACTACTGGGGCGGCGACAACCTTAACAACTACAACCGTTATGTATACCTCAGTGACTCGGGCGGACTTAAAGAGGGCTTTGAAAACTTTAACCGCCAGCTTACTACTCAGGCAAACTTCAAGTCGGTTTTCCGTTCTGACGCAAACCTTGTTTCGTCAAGCAAAACCGGCGGAAATGTTAACGCAATCATGACCTCAAGTAAGATTTCACTCTTTAAGTATGAGGCAATTACTACTAACTATTTCACTGCAAACGTTACCAACGACGATACCTACTATATGACAATAGGTAACGTCGTAAACGCAAAGTGGAAAAACAACATCTTCAGTAGTGTTACAAACAGAAAAGCCAACGGCGCTAACTCCGATTTCGACTTCGACGGCGCAGCACAGACACAGTGGACTTGGTTTACCGGCGATAATACACAGAACACAAAGCTTAATGTTGCCGGCTATAAAGAGGCTACGGGCTACGAATATCCGTCGGACAATTCGCTTATAACCATTACCTCTGTCGGCGCGATTCAAATTGACAAGAACAATACCAACTACTATCAGACTCAAGGCAATTCAACCGTTAACAACAATGTTTATCCGACTCAGTCCTACACTCTCTACTGCGGATATATCCCGGCAGTAACCGACATTTACGGTTGGAAAACGTCAACTCTTTATTGGAAGGGCTATATTCCGGTTGCGACGCTTGGCGCAGCCTATAGCTCAGTCACCGGCAAGTTCTACCCAACGGGTAAATACGGCGATATTTTTACAACCTCCTCGGCACTTCAGAGCAGTGTTATGGGCAATCTTGCCTATACCTCGCTGCTTCGCTGGAAGAATGATGATAATTATCCGTCGGCACCGAGCAACCCGGGCGCAGGTAAATGGAACGCTAATGTATGGGCGGCAGGCTCTAACGAAAATCCCGGCTTGTTGCTTCCGGCACAGGGTAACGACTACTACACCTCCGGAGGCCATGAGGTCGACATTTCAATGGGTTACCTTTCGGAGCCGTTTGCGATCAGTATAAGAGACCCCGAGGTACCTTCAATTTCCGGTATTTCAGGTTCTGACTACTACTTCGAGAAGTTCAACAGCGCAAGCGGAAAGTTTGACCACAGCTTCTTCAGCGGCGGACTTCGTGATAACGTAACCCTGCTTGACATCAAGAGCTTCCACGATGATATTACCGGCAACAACATCTCGATGGGCGTCGGATATACCCTAAGTTATATGATTGCCGACTATTCATACGCTACAAGAATGCAGCAGGCATATAACACCGGTATTGTATATATCAGAGCGACCGGTGACGGAAACGACAACGACACCACGGGCTCGCTTGATTCCGGTAAGGGTTGGTCGCTCGGCAAGGAAACCAACGTGTTCCACCAGTTCTTCGGAACAGACCAGTATCAGGGTAACAACGGCGGTATCTTCTCTAAGGACGGTACCAATGCGATGTACGGTTGGGATACAACCTATCACAGAACTTATCTTAACATTTCGTCCAGTGACTCTAAAGCACCTCAATCGGGTTACTCGCCCAATTTTAATTCCGGCAACTCAAACTACGGTGTAAACTGTCATCCGCTTATGGACACTCAGTGTACCACCGTAAACTGGGGCAGCACCTGGGACGAAAAGCCGCAGGCAATGTGGGGAACCGCAAACGGAACTCTTATCAGCTGGTTCTATGATTATGAAAGCAGAGATAATTCCAAAATCACTTCGGTTCTCAAGGAGTTTGAAAACTTCAGATGGGCTGACAGAATCGGCTCTAACGCAAGACAGAATCAGTTCTATGATTATAATTCCGTAAAGGCAGGTAATCAGAGCACATACGGCTTTGTTTCGGTACTTTCAAGCATCAATGACGTTGCCTTCAGCGACGGTATCTGGGTAGCGGTCGGAAATCAGGCTACTACCAGTGAGTACGGCAAGGAAAACGAAACACTCAACGAAAAGAAGCCCTCCGATTACTGTGCGAGCGCTGCATGCTATACACAGGACGGCAGCGCAGGCTCATACGTTAATGTTAAGTACAAGAACGCGAACGGCGTTACACAGTGGAAGGCTGTCAGAATTTCCACAGACAAGAATATTAATATCCGTTCCGTTGTTAACTGTCAGGGCGTATGGTATATTATGGGTTATGTAGATAAGGACAGGGACGGAAAGAACGACGCGAACGAGCCTTGCGTAATGTTCTTCTCGACTCACCCCGAGCAGGAGTGGAACCGCTGCAGAACACGCCAAGCAGACGGCTCATACACTGCAGCAAACTCTAACAACCTGACCAATACGAAGTCCTATGCAGTATACTATGAAGACGGCTCAATCAAAGAAATGGAGCTTGGCGGAATAAACAAGATGGCAAGCCAGGGCTAATTTGATTGTCACAAGCGGGCGGGGGAAACTCCGCCCGAAAGAAAACAGGAGGCAGAAGCTATGCTTTTTAAGGTTATGAACCGAATGAAAAGCGACAACAGAGGATTTACCATAGCTGAGCTTATGGTTACGCTTGTAATTATGGGCTTGGTTGCAGCACTTATTGTTCTTGTTGCAAGTAACATCTGGAAAAGATACAAGCTCGTTGAGGACAGGTATATTGTTCAGACGGAAATCAAAGCAATTGCCGACGCCTTCAGCGTTGACGCAAGCACGGGAGCGCTATCCACTGCGACTAAGGTTGATATGTTTTATGAGGATCCCAACACGCTTCTGAGCTCTCATAAGTTCAATTCGTGCGAGGAGCTCGGCACCTTTATTGTTCACGATACCGAATGGACGTCAACCGACACCTCGGGCAATTCAGTCACCTACGCTGCTCACAGCATAGAGTTCCCGGCAAGGAATCCTGCGAGCACATCCTTCGACGAGAGCAGCTTCCAGTATACATATCTTTTTGTATATGACGGCTTCTTCTACGTCCTCAATGGTAAGCAGTACGTTGCATACCGTTTCCCGATTTTACAGCCCGACGACAGCTACGTCAGAGATGAGGTCAATGTCAAAATCGACTATGACGTTGCAATCGACGCGTTTATGCAAACTCAGGACGCAAACGGTAAATGGGAAGAGGGAAGCGTTTACAATAAGGAAACAACAAAGGGCCATGAGTATCTTCCCGACGGAATTACGATTACAATTTCCTCGGGCGACAATTATGACTTTAAATACAGCCTTATGTGTTCGTTTGCGCTGAAAAACTATAACAGTAAGATGAGCGTTAACAAGAACAGCGAGGACGGCTCCGACTATATCACCAACGAATACATCGCAGGTTATTCAAAGGGCACGCTTTCAAACTATCCGGATTCCGACGCACTCAGCAAGCTGACGGGTACGGCGACGCACCTGAGCGACTCGGCAAATGTAATTAAGTTTATTGCGCTTAAGGCGTTCAATTCGGGAGAGATTGCCGGCAACAGCGGTGCTACAAGCACGGGCTTCGGATGTGCAACCTCGTTCCTTATGGTTGGCTCCGACATCGGCGAGGGCGTAAAGTCAACGCTTCGTGATTTCAGGGACAACACACTCAGAGGCAATGCAGTAGGCGACCTGATAATTGAAAAATATTATGACTGGTCACCGGCGATAATCGACTACGCCGCGCAGCACGATGGTGCACGGAACGCGCTTAAGAAGGTTGTAACCGATATAGCCTATTTAATAGAAATGGGAAAATAAAAAGAATAATTTAAGGGAGCTTTCAAAGCTCCCTTTTTTGTTGCGGCTTTAAGCGGATTTGATACGGAAAAATAATTGAAAATAATCTTTAAAAAAAGTATTGACATATAAAAAAAATGGATATATAATGGTAATACCAAAAGGTACAGTTTATTCCCGTTTATTTCACGAACACAGAACAAAGGGGAAAGAAATATGAGAAAATTAAAAAGCAAAAGCGGCTTTACGCTTGTAGAGTTAATGATAGTTGTTGTTATTCTCGGTATTCTTGTTGCAATCGCAGTTCCGATTTTCTCGGTCGTTACCGCCAA
Organism: Clostridia bacterium; assembly: GCA_017438845.1. Taxonomy (GTDB): domain Bacteria; phylum Bacillota; class Clostridia; order Oscillospirales; family Acutalibacteraceae; genus Fimenecus. The sequence continues at coordinate 67,112 of JAFRUO010000009.1, forward strand.
CGCAAGAAAGAAGACCTGCCTTAACAACATCGACATGATTGAAAGAGGCGTTACGCAGTATCTGGTTGAAACCGGAGATGACAGCGTTACCGGCATTTTTGTAGGCGGCTACACCGGCCCGGTTACAATTGCAAGCCAGGCTGAAGCCGAGGCAAAGCTTGACTCAAGGTTCCTTGCCTGCTTCGAAAACCATCAGCTTCCTGCCTGTCCGCAGGGCGAGGTTTACACTATTTCCATCAAGGCGAACAGTGAAAACAGAGCCATTCAGGTTGCGTGTGCAGAGCACGGAACAAAGTCATAATCTGATGGGCTGAAAGAATTTTTTAAAAAAAATTAAAAAATTTTTAAAAAAGTACTTTACAAATAGAAATTTGTAGTATATAATGAAGCTAATGAAGGTTACGGAATATTCCCGAAACTTTTCTTAAATAGGTATTATGGGCGAAACCACCCATCATATAAAAACAAAAAAATTTTTTAAAAAGGGAGAAATCACTATGAGAAAACTTCTTAACAAAAAAGGTTTCACACTCGTTGAATTGATGATCGTTGTTGTTATCCTCGGTATCCTTGTTGCAGTTGCAGTGCCGATCTTCAGCGCAGTAACAAAGAACGCTCGTAAAAAGAGCTGCAAGGCTAACATGAGAGTTATTAAGGGCAACATCGAGACTTATCAGTCAACCGGCAACAACGGCGAAGAAGTAGTATTTGCTGCTGACACAGTTCTTTCAAGCACAACTCCTGCTGAGTTCATGAAGCTGTTCGACAACAACGCTCTTCCGACTTGCCCGACCAACAACGCTCCTTACACTGTAACAGTTAAGGTTCTTGCTAACGGTCTTGCTTATGAGATCCTTTGCACCAGCTCAGAGGCTTCAGAGCACAACGCTTAATTTCGATTAAGTAATTTAACACCATAAAAGGACAGAGGGAATACCCTCTGTTCTTTTTTTATGCTCTTTAAAGCTTATTCCTTACAAGCTCCCCTTGTGAGGGGAGCTGTCAGCCGCAGGCTGACTGAGGGGTAGTTTGATTTATGTGATTTGTTTACTACCCCTCCGACTTTTTGCCGAGGCAAAAAGCCACCTCCCCTGACAAGGGGAGGTTGAGATGACAGTCTGCCGTTGAGATGACAAGGTAAGGTTGAAAGTAAAACCGTCCATCCCGTGCATAAACAAGCATATTGTAAAACCGAGAAAAATGTAGTATAATAAAAAAGTTAAAACTTCTAAAAAGAGGTGTCAGAATGGAACAGGTAAAAAACAACAAAAAGAAGCTGCTGATTACTTGCCTGATTACCGCAGGCTTAGCCGGGGTAATCTACGCCCTGTTTACGGCGTTTGCGGGCATTGCGCCCTTCGGCGCTGAGTCCGTTATAAGAAACGATGCGCTTCATCAGTATGTACCCTTTCTTGCCGACTATGCCGCAAAGCTTAAATCCGGTTCCTCCCTGCTTTATTCGTGGACAACGGGCGGCACAAATGAGTTCGGCTTAATAGCATATTATCTTTTAAGCCCGTTTAACCTTATCGGGCTGTTCTTTAACAGTACGAATGCCGACATCGGTCTTTGGCTGATTATACTTTTAAAGACTATGTGCATCGGCTTTACCGCCTGCTTCTATTTCGGCAAAAAGTTTGAAAGTCCCGATTTGCTTAACATCGCCTTTGCGCTTGTTTATACGTTCAGCGGCTTTTACCTTGCTTACCACTACAACACGATGTGGCTTGACGCACTTATTATGCTTCCGCTTATAGCGCTCGGCATTGAAAACATTGTTTACGGTAAAAAGGCTACACTTTATTTTGCTTCGCTTGCGTATGCGATTTTTGTAAACTTCTATCTGGGATATATGATTTGCATTTTCTCGGTGCTTTATTTCTTCTACCTGCTCTTTGCAAAGGACGTTACAAGCAAAGAGGATAAGGCGGACGAGCTTCCGATTATGCAGGTGCTGGTAAAATTCGGCTTTGCCTCACTGCTTGCGGGACTTATCTGTGCGGTTGTGATTTTACCCGTTATATACGCTATCGGCAACACCTTGGGCAGAGCGGATTTTCAGACCGACAGCTCTCTGTTCAATTTCCTTGACTTTATATCCTTCCACCTGGCGGGACTTAAACCTCCGATTCTTGAAACCACAACCGACACCGCTCCGTATGCTATGAGCAGTGTGCTGACTTTGCTTGCAGTGCCTGCGTTTTTCCTCTTGAAAAACGTCAAGCCCAACAGAAAGGTTGCAACTGCGGTTGTGCTTGTGCTGTTCTATTTCTCATTCTCGATTCCGAAAATGAATTATTTCTGGCACGGCTTTTCTGCCCCCAACGGTCTGCCGTACAGATTTGTGTTTATATACCTTCTGTTTATAATTACGCTCGCTTATGAGGTCGTCAGAAATATAAAGGACGTACCCGTGTGGGGCTTCGGTATTTCTGCGGCTCTTGCTGCTGCGGCGATTGTTTACACGAAATTTACACGCTTTTCCTCGCACTTTGACACAAAGGTAATTGTCCTGAGTGCGGCGGCGGCAGTGCTTTATATTACCATAATGCTCCTTATGAAATATAAGCAGGGGGCAGTTAAGGCGGCGAGCGCAGTGCTTTCCGTGCTTATTGTTGCCGAGCTTATTATCGGCGGCAGCGGCGCAGTTGCTTCTGCAGGTAAGTACACCGATTATTATCCGTATTCTTCTCAAATCAAAAAGGCTAACGAGATAATTGCCGCCGACAAGGCGAACACCCTCGGCAGAATGGAAATCGTCAAAAACAAATATGACATTTATAACGGTGCGGCGCTGTACGGCTATAACGGCATGTCCTCGTTCTCGTCGCTTGACGACTCGGAATATGACATGACTCAGAGAATGCTCGGCAACGAGGGCAATATGTTCTCAAAGTATGCGTATTATCCGCAGACTCCGATTTATAACGCCATGTTCTCAATGAATTACGTGCTTGACGCGGACGGCTCAATCGACCCCGAAAGCCCGTTCTATGAAAAGCTCGCCGACATTGACGGCACAGTGCTTTACAAGGTTAAATACACCCTTCCCGTAGGCTTCTGCGCCGACGAGGGCGTTGAGGGCTGGGACCCTTACAACTACCTTACCCTTTCCGTTCACAACACGCTCTGGAGCCTCGCCTCAAAGGCGGAAAGCGGACTTGTTACCGTTACGCCCGATGACGTGGAATACTTTAACTGTAACGCAGTTGACTCCAAGGACGTTTCCGACTATATTAATCAGAGAATTCAGGACGGCACCCTTACCGAAAACGGTGAGGAGGAGCATGACCACGAGCATGAGCACGAGGACGAGGACGAGCATACTCAGGCTCAGCAGGGCGTGCAGAGTCAGGAGAGCTATGAGCTCAGCGCAGAAACTCTGTCCGAAATTCTTAACACGACCGGCGACCTTTATCCCTTTAAGGCAACCGCAGACGGCTTCTCGGTAGCGTTTAATTATACTGCAAAGCTGGACGGCGAGGTATTTGCGCTTGTCAACGCAGGCTCGATGAAAAAGCTTACCGTTAAGCGTGACGGCAAACCCGACAGAGATATTTCAATTACCGAGCGTCATATTTCCGACATCGGCTACTTTAAGCAGGGCGAAAGCTATACGCTTGTAGTCAGCGAGCCGGACAGAGCATTCGAGGACTACAATGCGGATTACGCCGTTACCGATTCGATTCAGGTTTCATCAGGCTCGGTTAACAAGGAAATCTTCCTTGAAGGTTATAACGCAATCACCGCAAACGGCGTGCTTGAGGTCGAAACGCTGGACGACACATATATCAGCGGCACGGTAAATACAAAAAAGGACTGCGTTATGATGATGGCTATGCCGTATGACCTCGGTTGGACGGTTTACGTTGACGGCGAGGAAACGGAGCTGCTTGAGCACGACAGCCACATTATGATGTTTGAGCTCTCAAAGGGAGAGCACACGGTTGAGCTTGAATATTTCCCGCAGGGACTTAAAGAGGGTATCTTCGTTTCCGTTGCGGCGGTGTTCGGAATTGCTCTTGTATTGCTTCTTGGCAAGGTTCACAAGATGAAGCTTGAGCTTGAGGCAGAGGAAAGCGCAGAGGCTGAGAGCTCGGGAGCGGATACCGAAAACGAAAACCCGTCAGACGCTCAAGACGCTGAAACGCCAAACGAATAAAAAAGGAAAATAAATAAACCCTATTGACTTTTGAGCCGATAGGGTTTATTATTAATTTAATATATGAACATATATTCATACGTTCATCATATAATAAAAAGTGAAATAACACAAAGGGTGATTTTATGTATAAGGACGACAGAAGTATTATTCCCCAGGAGCCGCAGGACGACTGTGTACTCACGGAGCTTCCCGACATTGAAACCATGTATGACTTAGCCGAGCTTTTTAAGGTTTTCGGCGACAGCACAAGAATCAGAATACTTGCGGCATTGCTCGAAAAGGAGATGTGCGTTTATCACCTTTCCGAGGAGCTTGAAATGGGGCAGAGCGCAATTTCACATCAGCTCAGGGTGCTCAGGCAGTCAGGGCTTGTAAGGGCTACCCGCAGGGGTAAGGAAATGGTATATGCTCTTGACGACAATCACGTTAAGACTATCTTCGCTCAGGGGCTTGAGCATATTGAGCATAAGAAGGAGGGCATTAAGTGATGTCAAAGCATTGTCACGACGAGCACTGCCACGATGAACACTGTCACGACGAGCATTGTCACAATGAACACGGCGGATGCTGCTGCGAAAGCTGTCAAAAGGCAGGAAGTCTTGAAATAAACGAAGAGGAAGAGCATGAAAACAAAGCTTTGGAAATAGTGGTTACGGCGGTTTCGCTTTTGCTTCTTATACTTGGCTTTTTACCGTTTTTCGGTGAAAACATTCAGCTTGTGTTCTTTATCGCCTCGGCTGTTTTTTCGGGCTATGAGCTGATACCTTCCGCCATAGCCGAGCTTAAGGAAAAACACCTTGACGAAAACCTTTTAGTGCTTATCGCCGTTGTTGCGGCGTTTTGCATAGGCGAAGGCGCAGAGGCGGCGTTTGTTTCGCTGTTTTTCAGAATAGGCGAGAGCATTGAGGATTACTCGGTAGAGCGCTCAAAAAAGGCAATTAAAAAGCTGTATGATATTACGACGGACAAGGCGGTAATAATAAAAGAAAACCTGCAAACCGAAGAGGTGGATGTAAGAAGCGTTAGGGCAGGGGATTTACTTCTGGTTTCTCCGTTTGAAAAGGTTCCCGTTGACTGCGTTGCGGTCGAGGACGGCGGAAGCGTTGACGCGTCCGCAATTACGGGCGAGGCAATACCGATTGAAATTAAAAAGGGAACAAGCGTCCTCAGCTCAAGCGTAAACGGTCCTACGGCAATCAAGCTCAAGGCGGCGGCGGAATTTGAAAACTCCGCAGCGGCAAGAATAATCAAAACTGTTGAACAGTCAAATATCAACAAGGGAAAAGCCGATAAATTTATTTCAAGATTTGCACGTATTTACACTCCCGTTGTGGTCTGCTTTGCGGTGCTTCTTGCGGTTATACCTTCGCTTATTACGCATCAGTGGGCGCAGTACATTCACAGGTCGCTCGTGTTCCTTGTGGCCGCCTGTCCCTGCGCTCTGGTGCTGAGCATACCGCTTGGCTTTTTCGCAGGAATAGGGGCGCAATCAAAGCACGGCATTGTTGTCAAGGGCGGAAAATTTGTCGAAAAGCTCGCTGCGGCGGACGCAGTACTGTTTGACAAAACGGGTACGCTCACGGACTCCGGCTTTGAAATTGACCGTGTTTACCGAGCTGAAGGCAAAACAGAGGAGGACGTACTGAAATACACTGCTCTTTGCGAAAAGTATTCAACGCATCCGCTTGCACAGACAATCGCACAGGCTTACACGGTACAAGGCGAAGAGGCAAAGCTGAGTGATTTTAAAGAATACGCTTCAAACGGCACAAGCGTAGTTTATGAAGAAAAGACCATACTTTGCGGCAAAAAAAGATTTCTTGAAAAAAACGGCGTTTCGGTGCCGGAGGAAATAAGCGCACAGCTCTTTACGGCGTTTGACGGGAAATATATCGGCGCCGTCAGTCTTTCGGGACACGTCAGGGAAAGCTCTGCGCCTACGGTTAAAAGCCTTCGCCGAATGGGCGTTAAAAAGCTGATTATGCTCACGGGCGACAGCCGAAGAGAAGCCGAAGCGACAGCAAAGCAATGCGATGTCGACGGCTTTGAGGCAGAGCTTCTGCCCGAGCAGAAAACCGAATATCTTAAACGGCTTAAAAGGGACGGAAGCACGGTAGCCTTTGTCGGCGACGGAATTAATGACACTCCTACGCTTTCGGAGGCGGATGTCGGGATAGCAATGGGCAGCGGAACTGCGGCGGCAATTGAAGTCGGCGATGTGGTGCTGATGAATTCCAACCTCGAAAGCCTCGTTAAGGCTGTGAAAATTTCAAGGCATACGGTACGCGTTGTAAGGTGGAATATCGCCTTTGCAATAGCCGTAAAGATTGCGGTGCTCGTGCTCGGAGCAGCAGGCTTCGCGCCTATGTGGGCGGCAATATTTGCGGACGTCGGGGTTTGCATAATCTGCGTGCTTAACTCGGCAAGACTGTTGCTTGACGGAAACAAATAACAGTATAAAGAAAAACACGGAGAAGACCAAGGTCTTCTCCGTGTTGCTTTTTATTTTCAGGACAGTTCAAACTGTCCTGTATACAGCTGATAATATCTGCCCTTTTGTTCAATCAGGTTGTCGTGGTCACCGCGTTCAATTATTTCTCCGTGTTCAAGCACCATAATGGCGTTTGCGTTTCTGACCGTTGAAAGCCTGTGGGCAATTACGAATACCGTTCTGCCGCTCATCAGCTTATCCATTCCCTGCTCGATAAGCTTTTCCGTCCTTGTGTCGATTGAGCTGGTTGCCTCATCGAGTATCAGTACGGGCGGGTCGGCAACTGCGGCTCTTGCAATGCTCAGAAGCTGACGCTGTCCCTGCGAAAGGTTTATGCCGTCTGCAGTAAGGACCGTGTCATAGCCGTCGGGAAGCGAGGAAATAAAGTCGTGTGCGTTTGCAAGCTTTGCCGCCTTGATTACCTCCTCGTCGGAAGCATTAAGATTTCCGTAACGAATGTTGTCCGCAATTGTGCCCGTAAACAGATGCGTGTCCTGAAGCACCATTGAAAGACTGCGGCGAAGGTCGTCCTTTTTAATCTTTTTGATATTGATGCCGTCGTAGCGTATCTTACCCTCGTCTATATCATAGAAGCGGTTGATGAGGTTTGTAATGGTTGTCTTGCCTGCGCCCGTAGAGCCGACAAATGCAATTTTCTGACCGGGCTTTGCATAAAGTGAAATATCATTAAGCACGGTCTTTTTCCCGTCATACGAGAAGGTGACGTTGTCAAAGGTAACCTCACCGCGAAGCCTCTTATAGGTAATGCTTCCGTCAGCCGAGTGCGTGTGCTTCCATGCCCAGATACCCGTATGCTCTTCGACCTCGTAAAGCTCGCCGTTTTCGTCTTCACGGGCATTTACGAGAGTAACGTAACCGTCATCGGTTTCAGCCTTTTCATCAATGTATTCAAAAATTCTCTCTGCGCCGGCAATCGCCATAATAGCGTTGTTAAACTGCTGAGAAAGGTTGGTAATCGGCTGTGAGAAATTCCTTGAGTTTGTAAGGAAGGCGACAATTCCGCCCGCTGTAAGCGCTCCGTTTACCGCAAGAATACCGCCGACTGCGGCCGTAATTGCATAATTGACATGAGAGAGGTTGCCCATAAGCGGCATAAGAATACTTGCGAAGGTGTTTGCTCCCGTGGAAGCCTTACGCAGGTTCTCGTTAAGCTCACCGAAGTTTTCCACAATTTTTTGCTCATGGTTAAATACCTTTACAACCTTCTGTCCCTCAATTGTTTCCTCGATAAAGCCGTTTGCAATACCGATATTCTTCTGCTGCTTTTTAAAGTAGTACGAGCTTTTCTTTCCGAGCTTGGCGGTAATGAAAACCATAAAGGAAACCATTATCACAACAAGCAGGGTAAGAAGCGGACTGTAATAAAGCATGATACAGAAGGAGCCGATAATCGTTATGGCGGAAGAAATGAGCTGGCTGAGTCCCTGACTTAAAAACGCCCTGAGCGATTCAACGTCGTTGGTAAAGCGGCTCATTATTTCTCCGTTGGGCCGTGTGTCAAAGAAGCGAATCGGCAAATCCTCAACCGAATTAAAAAGCTCCGCCCTTAAAGAATTAAGCGTTCTTTGTGTAAGGAAAACCGAGCATTTTGCCTTGCCGTAGGAGGCGGCAACGGCAAGCGTGAATACACAGCCCATTATAATAAGTATCTTTTTAATCGGAAGGAAAACCGCAAAGGAAAACTCCTTACCGACAATCGGAATAAGCAGCTCGTCGACAATAGGCTGAATAAATATGGAGGCAACAACCGTTGAAAGCGAGCTGATTATAACAAAGACAATCATCCCGATTAACAGCTTTTTCTGCTTGCCTATATATTTTACAAGCCTCTTTACCGTTCCCTTTGTGTCCTTAGGTTTTACTATCGGTGCTTTCGGTCTTGGCATTATACGGCACCTCCCTGCAAATCAAAATCAGCCGAGCCCTTTTGCTGAGAATTGAATATATCACGGTAAATCTCATTGCGTTCTATAAGCTCGTCGTGGGTTCCGATATCGTTGATTTTTCCGCCTTCAAGCAGGACGATTTTGTCGCAGTCGCTGACAGATGAAATTCTTTGAGCGATTATGATTTTTGTCGTGTCGGGTATTTCCTTGCGAAGTCCCTCTCTGATGCGGGCGTCGGTTGCGGTGTCGACCGCACTGGTAGAATCATCAAGAATAAGTATTTTCGGCTTTTTGAGTATTGCCCTTGCAATGCAAAGACGTTGCTTTTGTCCGCCCGAAACGTTAACGCCGCCCTGACCGAGGTCGGTGTTATAGCCATCGGGGAAGGCTTCCACAAAGCTGTCTGCGTCGGCAATTCTGCACGCCCTCTTAAGTTCCTCGTCGGTAGCGTTTTCGTTGCCCCAACGAAGGTTTTCGGCAATTGTGCCGGAGAAAAGAACATTTTTCTGCAGAACCATGCTTACACTTTCACGCAGCGCCTCAAGTGAATAGCTCTTAACATTTTTGCCTGCGACAAGAACCTCGCCGCCGTCAACATCATAAAGCCTCGGAATAAGCTGAACAAGCGACGACTTGGCGCTGCCCGTAGCGCCCATAATGCCAACCATTTCACCGCTTTCGATTTTAAAGCTTATACCGTCAAGCACGTCCTTGCCCTTTGCATAAGCAAAGCTGACGTCTTTAAACTCAATGCTTCCATCGCTGACGCTTTCAATCGGATTTTCGGGATCCTTTATATCGGGCTCCTCTTTGAGCACCTCATGTATTCTTTTAGCGCTTGCCTCAGACATGAAAAGCTGGGCGAGCATAAGAATCGTGAAAAGGAAGCTCATAAGAATCTGCATAATATAGGTAAATATAGCGGTAAATTCACCGACTGCCAGCGTCTGCTCGGCAATTGCCTTGGTGGAAATAACAAGAATAGAGAGTATTGTCAGGAACATAAGCAGCATAAGCGCAGGCTCACCTAAAATGATGATTTTTTCCGCGTAAATTGCCGCATTCATAAGGTCATCGTTTGCCTTTTTGAACTTTTTCTTTTCATGGCTTGAGCGGACAAAGGACTTGACAACTCTGATGTTTGCAAAGTTTTCCTGAATTGAGGCGTTGAACTCGTCAAACATTTTAAGCATTGCCCTGAAGCGCTTTAAGGCTATCGGGCCCGCAATCGCAAGCGCAATAATCATTATCGGAAGGGATACTGCGAAAACGCTTGAGACCTCGGCGCTCTTTTTAATGCAGATTGTCAGTGCGACAACAAGCATAATCGGAGCACGGAACAGACCTCTTATCAGCATTAAAAAGGTGTTCTGTACCGTTGTGACATCCGTCGTTGTTCGGGTAATCAGCGAAGCGGTTGAGAAACGGTCAATGTTTGAAAACGAGAAGGTCTGCACCTTTCTTATAAGCGCGTTTCTTATTTCGGCTCCGAAGCCCATGCCTGCAAAGGAGGCTGTGATTGCCGCCGAGGCTCCGCAGAAGAGTGAGCAAACTGCAAGGCCGAGCATTTTTACGCCGAGCATAATTATTGTGCTGACTGCCTCTTCCTTGTTGCCCGAAACGGAAATTCCGTTTATCGTCTCAACTATGTCTGCCATTACCTGCGGAATTAACAGCTCGAAAATAACCTCACCGATCATAAGCACGGGAGAAATAAGAGCGAAGAACCTGTATCGCTTTGCATATTTTAACAGCTTAAACATTCTTACCCTCCTTTTCGGCGGATATTGTTTTCTTTACAAACTTTTCAAAGCCCTTTTTGTCGGTCATATTGTCAGAAAGGTTTTTGTTAATTCTTTCAATATAACCGTAAAGCTCATTAAGCTCCTCATCCGAAAAGCCCGTGAAAAGCTCGCAGTCAATTCTTTCAAAGCTTTTCTTAAGCTCGTCTAACTGTTCTTTGCCGAGCTTAGTTATTGAAATTTTGTTACAGCGAAGATCCTTGTTTGAGTTTTTCTTCTCGACAAGGCCTGATTTTTGCATTCGCTTTATTGAAACAGCCATTGAAGCGGGGGAAACACCCATTGCCCCTGCAAGCTCCGTCTGCGTGCAGTCGCCGTGCTTTTCAAGGTAGTCGAGCACGGGGGGCTGACCGAAGTGAATGGGACTGTCCTTGAGCGAGGAATACACAGTGTATTTCTTTAAAAACTCAAGGTCCGAAAGCGCCCTTGTAAGCTCCTTGTATTCCAACAGCATTACCTCCTAAAAAAATTAACCGATTAAAAATAAACCGCTTAAAAATTAATCGGTTTAATAATTTAACTCATTATATGCTTTTTTGCGTTCCTTGTCAACTGTGTTCTTGTATATACGTTAAAAATATGCTACAATACTAAAAGCTTAAAAAGTTAGGAGTAAAAATTATGGAATATGTATTCTCGGACAGAATATCCTCGCTTAAACCCTCTGCAATCAGAGAAATACTGAAGGCGACAAGCGATCCGTCGGTAATTCCCTTTGCCGCAGGCAACCCGGATGTTGCCGCTTTCCCGATTGATGAGGTAAGAAAAATTTCCGAAAAGATTTTCAGGGACAGCCCCGTTACCGCCCTCCAGTACGGCATTACCGAAGGCTATACGCCGTTAAGGGAAACCGTAAGAAAGCATATTAAGGAAACCAAAAACATAGGACGTGACTTTGACGATATTATTATCACATCGGGCGCCACGCAGATTATGGATCTTATGACCAAGGTCTTCTGCAACTTCGGCGACACGGTAATCTGTGAATCGCCGTCGTTTATCGGCTCGCTTAACTGCTTCCGTTCATACGGCTGCACCTTAAAGGGCGTGCCCGTAGAGGCTGACGGCATGAACACGGAAATACTCGAAAAGCAGTTAAAGGAAAACAACAACGTTAAATTTATTTATACGATTCCTAATTTCCAGAACCCGTCGGGCGCCACAATGAGCTATGAAAAGAGAAAACAGGTTTATTCCCTTGCGAAAAAGTACGGCGTTCTTATTCTTGAGGACAACCCGTACGGCGACCTCAGAGTAGCGGGAGAGGACGTACCGAACATCAAAAGCATGGATGAGGACGGCATAGTTGTATACGCAGGCTCCTTCTCAAAAATTCTTGCGCCCGGAATCCGCGCAGGTTACGTTATTGCGCCCGCGGAAATAATTTCAAAAATGACGGTCGGCAAGCAGGCGGCGGACACTCATTCCACAATGTTTACTCAGCTGCTTGTTAACGAGTGGATGAACACGACCGACTTTATGGGTCATATCGAAAAGATAAGAGAAATATACCGCAGGAAGCTTAACCTTATGTGCGACTACATTGACGAAAACCTCAGCGATTTCTTCAGCTATGTACGTCCCGAGGGCGGACTCTTTGTTTGGTGTGAGCTTCCCGAAAGTGTCGAAATGCCCGACTTCGTTTCAAGATGTATTGAAAACAAGCTTGCGGTTGTCCCCGGTACGGCGTTTATGGTCGAGCCCGGCGAAACTACGAACTGCATACGTCTTAATTTCTCGACCCCGAGCGATGAGAAAATCACCGAGGGAATGGAAATTCTTAAAAAGGTTAAGGAAAGCTATGTATAATCTTTCCGACGCTTCGACAGTAAGAAAAATACTCGAAAGACACGGCTTTAACTTTTCCAAGGCGCTCGGTCAGAATTTCCTGATCGACCCCGATGTCTGTCCCGAAATGGCGGAAAATGCCGCCGTTTCGGAAAACTGCGGCATAATCGAAATCGGCGCAGGCGTGGGCGTGCTGACTGCGGAGCTTTGCAAGAGGGCAAAAAAGGTCGTTTCAATTGAGCTTGACAAAAGGCTTCTGCCTGTGCTCGGGGAAACGCTTTCGGAGTTTGACAACTATAAAATAATAAACGCCGATGTTTTAAAGACCGACCTTAAAGAGCTTATAAACGAGGAGCTTACCGATTGCGACGAGGTCTGCGTTTGTGCAAACCTGCCGTACTATATCACCTCGCCCGTGATTATGAAGCTTTTAGAGGATGAGCTTCCGATTAAAAAAATAATTGTTATGGTGCAGAAGGAGGCGGCGGAACGCCTTACCGCCGAGGTGGGCTCACGGCAGTCGGGCGCAATCACCGTAGCGGTTAACTGCTATGCCGAGACAAGGCTGCTTTTTGAGGTTCCGAAGACCTCGTTTATGCCGAGCCCCAAGGTTGACTCAGCCGTAATAGAGCTTACGATGAAAAAGGGCGGAGAAGGCATTGACGACCCGAAATTCTTCTTTTCAATGGTAAGGGCAATCTTTAACCAGAGGAGGAAAACCGCCGTCAACAGTATTTCCTCGGGAATGGGTATCCCGAAGGCAAAGGTGGCGGAGGCTCTCAAAAGTCTCGGCTTTCCCGAAATCGCAAGAGCCGAAAGCTTCACACTCGGGGAGCTTGTAAGTCTTGCGAAGGAGCTTAAAAAGCTTTGCTCTTGACACAAAAAGCATTTAGTAATATAATTCTGTATGAACTTGCGAAAACAAAATATTCAGGGGCGCTGACGGATGTCGGCTGAGATAAAGGATAATCCTCCTTTAACCCTTTAACCTGATACGGATAATGCCGTCGTAGGGAGAATTGCCAACTTGCGTTTTAAACCTTGCGATATTGTGTTGTCGCAGGGTTTAATTTTTTTTGAAAGGACGGTTTTTATGAAAGAAAAAACCAACACCAAAAGGCTTGTTGAAAGCGCATTGCTGATTGCGATCGCAATGGTGCTTGAGCTTGTTTCCAAGGCAATCGGACTTGAGCTTCCCTTCGGAGGCACAATCACAATGGCGAGTATGTTCCCGATTATACTCATTTCGTATAAGTACGGAGTAAAATGGGGACTGCTGAGCAGCTTTACCTACGCACTGTTACAGATAGTTATGGGCGTTAAGGTTGTGTCCGCCATGTTCCTGCCCGGCGAGGATCAGATGATACTCTGGCAGGCGCTTTGCGTATGCCTGCTCGACTATATTGTTGCATATACCGTGCTCGGCTTGGGCGGTATGTTCAAAAACAAATTTAAGTCGGCTGTTCCTGCGCTCGTGCTCGGCACAATTGTCGCACTGTGTCTGAGATACCTTGTACACATTGTATCCGGTGCAATTTTCTACGGTGCCTGGGCTGAATGGTTCTTCTCGCAGGAGGGCTTCTATAAAATCGGCTCGGTAATTCTTTCAAAGTACAGCGGAACAAAGCTGTCAATAATTTATTCGGTTTTCTATAACGGTCTTTACATGATTCCCGAAATAATTATCACAACGGTTGTTGCCGCAATACTCGGAAACGTAAAGCAGATTACCGGTCAAAAGAAAATACACTGATTAAACAAAAAGCAGGGACTCGGGTCCCTGCTTTTTTGCGCCCTTTTTCAGCTGACGACATCGGAAACGATTTCGCCTGCGCCTGTAACGGCGTCCTTCACTCCGTCGGCAACGCCCGTAATGATGTCGCCTGCGCCGTCGCCGACATCCGTTGCAATTTCTCCTGCCTTGTCCCTTGCGTCGGAAACCGCTTCCTTCGCCTTGTCTTTAGCCTCCGTCATGTCTTGCTCGGCACGGCTTTGAGTGGTCCTTGCAGAGGAGTCGGCGGCACGCTGTGTGATTTTGCCGTCCTCCTTTTTACCGCAGGCGGCAAAAAGCACGGAACAGATTAATACGACTGCACAGATAATTAAAAGCTTTCTTTTCATTTTTGTTTTCTCCTTTCTTCAGAGTCTGTTATATTGTTTCCGCGAATATGAAAAATATTATATTATTTTGTAAGAATCCCGTTGTCGGAGTAGAGAAGTATCAGTATATTGTCCTCGGCTCCCGTGACAGTGTCTATATATACCAGAAGCTCCTGACCGTTTCTGTCCTCGCAATGAAACTCATAGGTGTCCTGTTCTGTTTCGTATTCGGTGGGAATAATTGCGCGTCTGCACGAAAGTACCTTTAAAAGCGGGCTTAATTTGCTTCTTGCCTGAGCCTCGGTGATTGCCGGGGAGGATATGCTCCTGCTTCGGTGATTCATAATATATCCCGAGGCGTCCAAGGAAATTACCCTGCCGCTTTCGAGACTTACGCTCACCTTGATTAAATCGGGATAACAGATAATCCCGTCAGCGGAGTATGCGAAATTGAGCGTGCATATACCGTCGCTTACCGAATAGTAGCTGTCAGTCATATTTTTAAAGCCGTTTTTTTCAAGAAAACTTCGTGCGTTTTCCCTCGCTTTGTCCGAGCCTATTTTCTCCTCGCCCGCAAAGGAGGAACCGAGCAGGTAAACAACATATCCGCCCCGTTTCGATACGGCGATGCTCGACCCGCCCGAGGAAAAAATATACGAGGGAATGCTTCCTTCGGCCTCCCCTTCACGCTTTAAGCTTTCTGTATCGGCTTCCATAAAGGCTGCCGCCTTGATTAAAGCCTGTTCGGAAGTAATTTCCTGAGCCGATTTGAGCATTTCCGACTCCTTTTCTCCGATACTGTCAGAGAACGGACCGTCATATATAAGAGTGGGATAGTCGCTGATTTGCTCCTCTGCGTCGCCGAGCACCTTTGAAAGCGAAAGTATATCCCTGTTTGCGCTTTCCAGGCTTTCGTTTTCTTCACGCAGACTCATTTCTCCGCTTTCAACGCTGTCAATAATATCGGAAATGTCGGAGGAGAGTGTTTGCGAAATTTCTATAAGCTTCAGCATTTTCTGACGTTGAGCGTCGGTGACGCTGTGCCCTAACGAAAGGGAACGGTCGAGAGAGCCTACAAACGAGGCTACCTGCGACAGAAACTTAAACGTGTTGTCCAGACGGAGGTCGGAAACAGACAGGCTTGAAAGCGCATTTTTTGCACCCGAAGCGTCACGGGTCAGATTGTTCACAACCTCGCTGAGCATAGCCTGAGAATTGGAATACACGCCTTTTGTTAAATCGGAATTAATTGACGAGATATATGAGGAGAGCGAACTTAGGCTTCTTTGCGATGAAGCGTTAAGCTGACGGGTGAGCCTCTGCGCCCTTGCAAAGGACACAACCGAGCTTATGCAAAGCGAGAGAATAAGAAAAGAAATAAACATAATCAGTCTGATTTTGCTTCGGTTTAATACAGTTTTTCTCAAGAAATTCACCTCGTTATTATATTTTGTAAACTTTTTATAAATATACAAAAAATACTTGCATATTTGTTTGCCAAATCAAAGTATTTAGTGTATAATAACTATTTGATATAGATTATTTTGGGGGAGAATGACTTCTTGGAAATTTATTTTGACAACAGCGCTACCACAAAGCCCTGCCAGGCGGCGGTCGAAGCGGCGGTCCGAATGATGACGCAGGAATATGCAAACCCCTCCTCACTGCACAGGGGCGGCTTTGAAGCTCAGCAGATTCTCGAAGGGTCAAGGGGCGTGATTGCCTCCCCCCTCGGCTGTGAGCCTAAGTGTATTTACTTTACTCCGAGCGGGACTGTTGCCAATAACACTGCAATTTTTTCCGCAGTTCGGGCAAAAAGGCATTCGGGAAGCAAAATCGTTACCACGGCAATGGAGCACCCGAGCGTATCAAGGTGTATGGATTTTCTGGAGGCTTCGGGCTTTGAGGTCGTAAGGCTGAAGCCGGACAGGAACGGTAACGTTTCCCTTGAGGAATTCAGCCGTGCGATTGACCCGACAACAGTGCTTGTAAGCGTGATGGCGGTCAACAATGAGGTCGGCTCGGTTCTTCCGTTTGACGGCGTTAAGGATGTTATAAAAAGGAATGGCTCTCAGGCGTTTTTGCATGTCGACGCCGTGCAGGCATATATGAAAACGGAGCTTGCCCCCGAAAAGCAGGGGATAGATCTTTTGAGCATAAGCGCTCACAAGGTGCATGCCATAAAGGGCGCAGGCGCACTGTATGTTGCACGGGATGTCCGCATAAAGCCGTATATTCTCGGCGGCGGTCAGGAAAACGGGCTCGTTTCCGGTACGCAGGCAATGCCTGCGATTGCGGCTTTTTCGGCGGCGGCAGACGAGCTGTCAAAAATGACCGACAGAATTGAAAAGGTTAAAAAAATCAACAGTTATTTTAAAGAAACAATAAAGGGTTTTGATTTTGTTTCGCTTAATTCCCCCGACAACGCCTGTCCGTTTATCGTAAACATTTCCGTGAAGAATATACCCTCTCAGGTAAGCGTAAACTTTTTTTCGGAAAAAGGCGTGTATGTTTCGGCAGGCTCCGCCTGCTCAAAGGGACACCGAAGCGAGGTGCTTACGTCAATGGGGCTCGACTCAAAGCGAATTGACAGTGCAGTTAGAATAAGCTTCGGAGTTTATAACACCGAAGAAGAAATTGACTATTTTGCAGAGTGCCTTGAAGAGCTTGGCAAGCTGCTTTGAAAAGGATAAGTATGAAGGAAATAATTTTAATTAAAAACGGAGAGCTGGCACTTAAAGGGCTTAACCGATCCTCGTTTGAGTCGGTTATGGCGAAGAACATAAAAAGACGGCTTTCCGATTTGGGAAAAATAGACATAAAATGTCAGCAGTCGACAATGGTGCTTGAGCCCGCCGACAGCGGCTATGATATTGCCGAGGCCATAAAAAGGCTTTCAAAAATTTTCGGCATCGCCGGCTTTCAGCGCGCCGCGGCAGTGGAAAAGGATATGGAGGTTATTCTCAAAACCGCTCCGGAGTATTTAAAGGAGCAGATGGAAAAGGTGAAAACCTTCAAGGTGGAGTCAAAGAGAAGCGATAAAAAATTTCCGCTCAAAAGTCCCGAAATCAGCCGTGACGTTGGCGAGGCGCTTCTTAACAGCTTCCCTCACCTTACGGTTGACGTGCATAATCCCGACATAACCGTTACGGTCGAGATTCGTGACAAGCTCGCTTTTATCAGGGGCGACCAGATAAAGGGCGCAGGCGGAATGCCCGTAGGCACGGGAGGTAAAGCCGCAATCCTCATTTCGGGAGGAATTGACAGTCCTGTCGCCGCGTGGATGATGGCGAAAAGGGGAGTTGTGCTTGACGCCGTTCACTTTGCGTCGCCTCCGTTTACCTCGCCGCAGTCCGAACAAAAGGTGCACGACCTTTTAAGCACGGTCGCAAAGTACTCGGGCGGCATAGCGCTTTATACCGTACCCTTTACGCACATTCAGCAGGAAATCAGAGCCAAATGTCCCGAGGAGCTGTTCACGCTTATTATGCGTAGGTTCATGATGCGTATTTCAAATGAAATAGCCGTTAAGACGGATTGCTCGGCACTCGTTACCGGCGAAAGTATCGGTCAGGTTGCAAGCCAGACAATGTGGGCGCTTGCGTGCACTGACGAGGTTGCAAAAATGCCCGTGTTCAGACCGCTTATCGCTATGGACAAGGAAGAGATAATCTCAATTTCCAGAAAAATTGAAACCTTTGAAATATCAATCAGACCTTACGAGGATTGCTGCACGGTATTTACGCCTAAGCATCCGCGCACACGTCCCAAGCCCGAAACGGTCAGGGAAGCCGAGAAGGCGCTTGACATCGAGGAGCTTGTTAAAGAAGCGGTTGAGGGCGCAAGGCTTGATATTATTACCTGACGGAGTAAAAATGAAAACAGAAGAAAAGCTTGTAAGGCTTTTACGTGAGCAAAACAAAATAATCGCCACTGCGGAATCCTGCACGGGCGGACTTATAGCAAAAAGAATTACCGATGTTGCCGGCTCCTCGGCGGTTTTTGAATGTACCGTTGTAAGCTATTCCAACCGTATTAAGCACGAGCTGCTCGGAGTCAAAAAGGAAACGCTCAGAAAATACGGCGCAGTCAGCGAGCAGACGGCTCGGGAAATGGTGTCGGGGCTTTTAAAGCTTACGTCAGCGGACATAGGCGTTGCCGTTACGGGAATCGCAGGTCCGGAAGCCGACGGTACCGACAAGCCGGTGGGGCTTGTGTATATAGCCGCGTCGGACGGAAAAAACACGATAGTAGAAAAACATCTAAACACATTCGATGATAATATTCGCGAAAACAATCGCAACAAATCGGCAGAGGATGCACTCAGCCTTGTTCTGGAGAATTTCGTATGAATGAAAACGGAAACGAAAAACTGAATAACTCCGTTGAAACGCCCGATGACGAGCTTATCGTCAGGAAGCGTGCGAAGTTTGACGAGGGCAGTTTAAAGGAAATTGACAACCCTTATCAGAGCTCTGCACCGGGCGAAGCGCCGAAGGCCGAGGAGCACAAGCCCGATACCGCACAAGCCGAGTCCGAGAAGACCGAAGCCGAAAAGACGGAGCCCGACAAAAAACCGAAGAAGAAAAAATCGGTGCTTGCGATTATTGTGCTTGTAATTGCGTTGATCGCTTTTGCAGTTTCCGCACTGATTATTGTAAGGAACATCTATTTAAGCAAAAAAAATCAGCAGCAGAGTCAGGCACTTGCCGAAAGTATTAACGGCGCAGAGGACGACGACACGGTCGGCCCCGACGGTATTTTTGAAAAATACCGCGCGCTTTATAACCAAAATCAGGACTTTGTCGGCTGGATACGTATTCCCGGCACAAGCGTTAACCACCCGGTTGTCAAGGCGGCTGATAACGACTTTTACCTTCACAGAGGGCTTGACAAAAAGTACGACGTCAGGGGCACCGTGTTTATGGACTACCGTGACCACATTGACGAGCTATGCAAGAATACCATTCTGTACGGGCATAATAACCTTGACTCCACTATGTTTTCCGACCTTGAAAAGTACAAGAATGTTGAGTTTTACAAGCAGTCACCGATAATCGAATTTAACACGATATACAAAAACTACAAGTGGAAGATAATAGCGGTTTATTACACTAATGCCGACGACAAGGATGACAACGGTTATGCGCTTAACTACATTTATCCGTTTATGACCGACGACAGCTTTAACACATATATAATTGAAATGATGGAGCGCACCCTGTACTTTACGGGCGTGGATGTCAACAAATACGATAAAATTCTCACTCTCTCCACCTGCACAAGAGATATGGACATCAGAGGCAGGGGAGAAACCAACGCAAGGTTTGTCGTAATCGGCAGGCTTGTGCGTGAGGGAGAAAGCGCTGATGTTGACGTTTCTCAGGTTACGCTTAATGACAACCCGAGATATCCGCAGATCTGGTATGACATTCATAATCAGCCGAATCCTTACGCTTCATATGAAAGATGGTATCCCGAAGGAGTTGAATATTAATGCCGCAAAAGCCGAACAGCCGTTCCGAAGAGGAGGAAATTTTGTTCGATTTTGACAAGGAAAAATCGGCGGAGATTTCTTCGAACAGTAAGGCTCACGAAAACGAGCCCGAAGCAGAGGACTCTTTAAGCCTTGAGGAGAGCGTCTTTAACGACGCAGACAGGAGCATTCCTTTGCCCGAGGCTACAGCTTCGGACGACGTTTATGCCGAAATCACCAAGTCGATAGACGACTCGGTTGTCTTTGAGGAAAAAACAACAAGGCGAAACAAATATAAGGATGAGCAAAACCTCGTTGACGTTGACAATCCGTTCCAAAGCGACAGAAGTGAAAAGGAAGGCGAAATTGAAAACTACGCACACTTTGACGAGGAGTTTGAGCAGAGGAAGAACATCAGAACCTTTGACGAAATATTCAAGGGCTGGGCAAAGAAAATCCTTCCGCATAAGGGCGACAAAAAGTCGGAAATCGTCCGCAAACTAATTGCCGATTTGTCCGTGCTTGTTCTTATCGGCTGTGCAGTGGCTTACCTTGTAATCTATATTCAGTCAAACAGGCAGGAAAAGCAGCAGGCAGGGCTTGCCTCGCAGATTATCGAGGTTTCCGACGACGAGCAGGAACAGAAGCTCTGGGACGAATTTTACGCAAAGTATCCGAACATCAAAATTCCCGAGGGTATGATGGCAAAATACGCTTACCTTTATGCGCTCAATCAGCAGCTTGTCGGCTGGGTGAGCATTCCGAACTCGGGCGTTGACGTTCAGGTTGTACAGTCGCCGAATAACAGCGACTACCTTAAAAAGGACTTTTACGGTAATTACAGCCGTTACGGCTGTCCGTTCCTTGACTACAGAAATCAGACGAGATTTCTCGACCAGAACACTATTATTTACGGGCACCATATGAGCGACGGTCTGATTTTTGCGGAGCTGAGCAAATACAAAAAGCTTGACGGCTTTTTGCAAAGTCCCGTTATAAATTTCGACACGCTGTATGAATCATATACCTTCAAAATTTATGCGGTAATTATTACCAACAGCCGTGAGGAGGACGACAACGGTTACGTTTTCAATTACACCGTCACCTCCTTTAACAGCACGGAAAACTTTGATGCATATATAAAAGCACTTGACGAGAGAAAGCTTTACACAACGGGAGTTGACATTAACTCGGCAGACAAGCTGATAACGCTTTCAACGTGCACTTATGAGTTTACCGACGCAAGGCTTGTTATAATCGGACGAATGCTGAGGACCGGCGAAACCAAGGACATAGACACAACCTATGCAACGGTTTCGGGCAACCCGCATTATCCGCAGATATGGTACGATACAAAGGGCATCAGCAATCCGTACCTCGATTCGGAAAACTGGTATCCCGAGGGGTAATATAGAATAAAAAATCTTTATAAGGTGGTATATAAAAGATGGATATGAGATTATTTTTACTCAAACGAGAAGGTGAATCGGTTCCCACAAGGCTGAAGATTAAGGTCATCAGTAACCTTAACAGTTTTGCGGACAATGACATCAGCTTCGAGGAGTTCAGCTCGCTCAAGGATATGTTCGGCGGGCTGTCGGGCGCACTCAAGAGCAGTGAATTCATTGTAATTGCCGTAACTGCAGGCATCTACAACAAAACCAAGCTCAAGCTCATGAGCGCCCTTTCGCTTAAGGCTGAGGAAAACAAGGAGCTTGCGGAAAAGCTCTCAAAGCTCGGACTTGAAGAGGAAAAATATGCACAGAATGTTAAAATGCCCGAAAAGGCAGTCGTCTTCCCGACAGAGGACGGTACTCTTTCAGGCTTCCTCGTAAAGAAGGGTAAACAGCAGATAGCTCTTATTCCCTTGGCTGAGGACTACACCGATTATGCGGTAAAACGCGGACTTGTGCCTTACCTTACAAGCGGAAGCGCTCCCAAGGCAGTTCCCGCAAAGCCTGAAAAGTCAGAGCCCGAAAAGGAAAAGAAGCCTCAGAAGATAGCCTTTACTCAGAACGAAAAGGAAGTTGCGCTCAGAACACTTAATATACTCAAGGAAAACGATGTAACAATTTCCGTCAACGGTAACGCAAACTCAAATGCACTCAAGGATCTCGGCGACGAGCTTGACGGCTTTTATGATTACTTCAGCTTTACTCCTCATATTGAGGACAGGGGCGATTATAATGTAACCGACTACACCGCACAGATGGCGAGAAGCGCAAAGGGCCTTTCAAAGGCGGACCTCGGAGCCTGTATCTCGGACATTTTCTCAACCGAGGAATGCGATTTCATCTGCATTTCGGTTGCCACCGACAAATCGGCTCTCGTCAGAAAGCTTTATAAGGATGAAATGGAAACCGACGAGCAGTTTATTGCAGGTGCAACCGAAGAGCTGTTTGCATTAATCAGTGAAAAGGTTAACGGCTCAGGCTCGGTAGGTATTGAGATTTCTCAGGACGAAGCCCCCGAAGAGGAAAAAGAGCCCATCTCAAAGGGTAAGAAGATAGCTCTTGCCGTGCTTGCGGTTATCCTTGTGGCAGCAATTGCCGCCTGCGCTCTTTACTTTGTTAAGTTCAAGGGCAAGAAGGAGGAGCAGACCACTGCACCGACCACAACCGCAGTTGCCGAAACCACAACCAAGGCGCCCGAAAAGCATCAGACAATGACCTTCTCGGAGCTTGTAAGATACGAAGCAGTAAACGGTATTCAGACCAATGACGACAAGCAAGAGGACGCCGAAACCACCACCGCAGGCGCTATTGATAACACTGCTCAGCCCGAGCAGGATGACGCTTCCGCTCAGACTAAGGACGGCAGACCCGTTCAGATTACAATTAACGGCAACAAAGTTGAAACCGTTGAGGGTATCGCAAGAATAATCGAAGCCGAAATGGATAAGAGCACAGAGCCGGAGGCACTCAAGGCTCAGGCAATTGTAGTTTATACCTACCTTAAGTACAGAAATACCGACTGGTCTATTGACAATCTTACAATTGCAGAGGCTTACTCTCAGGAGGTTTATGACGCTATTTATCCCGTACTCGGCGGCACGGGCAGATATATTGCATACAACGACGCGGCAGCTTTCACTCCCGTTACCCGTATGTCGGCAGGTATGACTGCGGTTTCGGAGCATATTTTCGGCGCAGAAATGGCTCGTGAATATCTCAACGGCGTAGACAGCGCATCCGACAGAGAAGAAGATAAATATCAGGTTGACCACAGATTTACCGCTGATGAAATCAGAACGGCAATCACAAAGTATGACGATGGCATAACGCTCGGTGACAATTCGGCAGAATGGCTTGAAATTAAGCAGCACGACACGGCTGCCAACGCAAACGTAGGCTATGTTCAGACAATTCGCGTAGGCGACAAGGAGCTTTCGGGCTACGTGTTCATCTACGAGGTTATGAAGGGCAGCGACCTCAATTCAACCGCCTTCAACATTACCGTAAACGAGGACGGCAGCTTCACCATCACCACCTTTGGCGAAGGCTGCGGAGTAGGTTTAAGCCAGTCAGGCGCAATCAAAATGGCAAAGGACGGCAAAACCTTTGACCAGATACTCGCATATTATTATCCCGGCACAAGCATTGCCGAGGACGCTGTTTGATAACGGAGGAAGAACATGGCAATTTTAGTTACAGGCGGAGCCGGTTTTATCGGCTCGCATACCTGCGTTGAGCTTCTCAACGCAGGCTATGAAATCGTTGTTGCGGACAATTATTACAATTCAAGCCCCAAGTCGCTTGACCGTGTAAGAGAGCTTACCGGTAAGGATTTTAAGGCGTATGAGTGCGATATCCGTGACACCGAGGGTATGGACAGGATTTTCAAGGAAAACGACATTCAGGCGGTTATCCATTTTGCAGGACTCAAGGCGGTAGGCGAGTCGTGTCAGAAGCCGATGGAGTATTATGACAACAATATCGGCGGCACGGTAAAGCTCTGTCAGGTAATGAGGGACAATGGCTGTAAAAACATTGTTTTTAGCTCATCCGCTACCGTATACGGTATGAACAACGTTTCTCCGTTAAAGGAAACAATGAAGACCGGCGGTACCACCAACCCCTACGGAACAACCAAGTATATGATTGAAATAATACTTGAGGATATTTGTAAGGCTGACAGCGAGTGGAACGCAACGCTGCTTCGTTACTTTAACCCTATCGGAGCTCACAAAAGCGGAAGAATCGGTGAAAACCCGAACGGCATCCCCAACAACCTTATGCCTTACATAACTCAGGTTGCCATTGGCAGGCTTCCCTGCCTTTCGGTTTACGGCGATGATTACGACACTCCCGACGGAACCGGAGTAAGAGATTATATTCACGTTGTTGACCTTGCGGTAGGACACGTTAAGGCTGTTGACAATATACTTGAGGGCGCAAAGGGCGTTCAGGTGTTTAACCTCGGCACAGGCAAGGGCTACAGCGTGCTTGACATCGTCAAGGCGTTTGAGAAGGCTACGGGCGTAAAGATTAATTACAAAATTGCTCCCCGCAGACCCGGAGATATTGCCACCTGTTACTCCGACCCGGCAAAGGCCAAGAAGGAGCTTGGCTGGGAGGCTCAGAGGGATATAGAGGAAATGTGTGAAGACTCGTGGCGCTGGCAGTCACAGAATCCCAACGGCTTTGAAGATTGAGGAAAAACATATACTTAATCCGACCGAAGCTTACGCTTCGGTCGTTTTTTGTTAAGAGAATGAAAATTTATTCCTTGCAGACAGATTTTAACTTGACACAGAGCCCTAAAAGAGATAAAATATTCATAATAATGCAATATAATGCGATAGTATTGTGTTATTGAAAATTTAATAAATTTTCTTGATTTGTTTTTAACAATAACTGAAAAAACTCTGAATAAGGAGGTGTAATTCTTTTTGGATACGGTTACAATAATTGTCGGGATCATTGCGGCAGTTGTTTTCGGCGTAATCGGCTTTATACTCGGCGGACTTCATCGTAAAAAAGTTGCCGAGGCAGCTATCGGCTCAGCCACCGAGGAGGCGACACGAATCGTCAATCAGGCAGTGCAGACAGCCGAAAACAAAAAACGTGAATCAATTCTTGAGGCTAAGGATGAAATCCACGCTCTCAGAAGCGAAGCCGATAAGGATATTAAAGAAAGACGTGCCGAGGTTCAGCGACAGGAAAGAAGATTGATTCAAAAAGAGGAATCACTCGACAAAAAGACTGAAAACATTGAGAAAAAAGAAGAAGCTTTAAATACTAAATTAAAGCAGGCCGACTCAAAGCTTGAGGAAGTCGAAGCGCTTAAAAAGAGCCAGTTTGAAATGCTTGAAAAGGTTTCGGGCTACACTAAGGAACAGGCTAAGGCAGAGCTGCTTAAAGGGCTTGACGAGGAGCTTGTTTACGAGAAGGCAGTCAGAATCAGAAATTATGAGGAAAGAACCAAGGACGAGGCTGACTCTCTTGCGAGGGAGATTATCGCCACTGCCATTCAGCGTTGCGCCGCCGACCACACGGCGGAGACAACAGTTTCGGTTGTACCCCTTCCCAACGACGAAATGAAGGGAAGAATTATCGGACGTGAGGGCAGAAATGTAAGAACCCTTGAAACCATTACAGGTGTTGATCTCATAATTGACGACACACCCGAGGCGATTACGTTGTCCTGCTTTGAGCCCGTCAGAAGGGAAATCGCAAGACTTACACTTGAAAAGCTTATCGCCGACGGCAGAATTCATCCGACTCGCATTGAGGAAATGTATGAAAAGGCTAAGCGTGAGGTAGAGCAGACTATCCGTCAGACCGGCGAAAGGGCTGTTATCGACGCAGGCGTAAACGGCATACATCCCGAGCTTATCAAGCTTTTAGGTAAGCTCAAATACCGTACCAGCTACGGTCAGAATGTTCTTAACCACTCTCTTGAGGTTTCGTATATCGCAGGCCTTATGGCGGCTGAGCTCGGCGCTGACGTTAAAACTGCAAAGCGCGCAGGCTTGCTTCACGACATCGGTAAGGCGCTTGACCACGAGATGGAGGGCACCCACATTGAACTTGGCGTTGAGTACGCCAAGAAGTATAAGGAAAATGATCAGGTCGTTCACGCCATCGCCGCACACCACGGTGATATTGAGGCAAAAACAATCGTTGCCTGTCTTGTTCAGGCGGCGGATGCTGTCTCGGCGTCAAGACCCGGTGCAAGAAGAGAAAACGTTCAGAACTACATTAAACGCCTTGAAAAACTTGAGGAAATTGCTTCCTCGGTCGGCGGCGTTGAAAAGTCGTTTGCGATTCAGGCAGGCCGTGAGCTTCGCATAATGGTCAAGCCCGATGTTATAAGCGATGACAAAATGGTACTTGTTGCCCGCCAGGTAGTTAAGAAAATCGAGGAAGAGATCGAGTACCCCGGACAGATTAAGGTTAACATAGTACGTGAAAACCGAATAGTAGATTACGCAAAATAAAACAGCGGCCCTGATTTTGTAAGTCAGGGCTGAAATTTTAAAACAGAAACGGTGCAAAAATGGCTGATACCATAAAAATTCTGGCAATCGGGGACGTAGTTTCCGAGTCCGGTTGTGAGGCTTTAAGGAAAAAGCTTCCGAGAATAAAAAAGGAAAATGAGATTGACGTCTGCGTAGTAAACGGTGAAAACTCCGCTTTGGGGAACGGGATGACTCCGATTTCTTGCGAGCATCTCTTTACAAGCGGAGCCGATGTTATCACCGGCGGAAACCATAGCTTTAAAAGGCGTGAGGTTTACGACCTGCTTGACAATTCGCTTTCCGTGCTGAGACCTGCCAACTATAACGACAGCTGTCCCGGTACGGGCGTTTGCACCGTAGACAAGGGCGCATACAGCGTTACCGTGATTAATATGCTCGGAACGGTTTTTTGTGAGCCGCTTAAAAACCCGTTTGACTGTATTGACGAAATACTTGAAGGTACGGACAGTAACACCAAAATTATAATAGTTGATTTTCATGCCGAGGCAACCGCCGAAAAGAAGGCGTTTGCATACTATGTCGACGGCAGGGTGTCGGCAGTTTTCGGGACGCACACGCATGTGCAGACTGCAGATGAGCAGATACTTGACGGCGGTACCGGCTACATAACCGACGCAGGAATGACGGGCCCGTGCTTTTCGGTAATCGGGGTTAAGCCTTCGCTTGCAATTCAAAAAATGAGGACGAATATGCCGGTGCGGTTTGAAAATGCCGAGGGCGAATGCAGAGTTCAGGGCGTTATTTTTGAAATTGAAAAATCAAGCGGAAAAACCGTATCTGTCAAACGGATAAATATTTAACAACTTATGAGAGGAAGAAGCGTTATGCAAAACAGAACAATTAAACTGCTGTGCCTGTTTACGGCGCTTATTATGCTTCTTTGCTCATGCTCCGCGGGAAGCGATGACAGTGAAGCGGAAAACAACACCTATGTTGACAAATCGGAACCGCAAACCGTTAAAATATCTCTGCCGTACAGTGCAGGCGACTCCTTAAATCCGTTCTTTGCGGTCGGCAAGGAAAATTCGGCTTTGGCGTTTCTTTTCTGTCAGCCGCTGTTTGAAATAAAATCGGACTATACTGCCGAGCCTGCCCTTGCGGAAAGCTATGAGGCGCACGGCACTGATATAACCGTCCATCTTAAGACGGCATATTTCAGCGATTCGTCATCGGTTACGGCGTATGACGCGGTGTATTCCTTCAATCTTGCCAAGACCTCGCCTGCTTATTCGCAAAGGCTCGGGCGTGTAAGCGCAGCTGCGGCAGTCGGCAATTCGGTTGTGTTCAGTTTTGACGGAGTTAACCCTCTTTCGGTAAATGCGCTTTGCTTCCCGATTGTCAAAAGGGATACTGCGGACAGTGCAGACGACCTTCCGATAGGCTCGGGCGTGTTTGTTATGAAGGGCGACGACACAATGGTGATTAGTTCCACCAGCCAGGCAGTCAGCACCATTAACACCGTAGAGCTGTATAAAATTAACAAGGCGGAATATATTACAAATGAGCTTGAGGTAGGAAATTTCAACTATCTTCTTGAAGAACTTGCCGACGGCAGCTACAAGGGAATAAACGCACAAAATAAAACCATAGTGCTGAACAACCTTGTTTATCTCGGCTTTAATCACGAATACGGCGCGCTTTCATCTGCGGCGGTAAGGACTGCGATTTTTAACGCAATTGACAGGGAAACGATATCTTCAAGCGCATATCAGGGTTACTGTAAGGCTACGGTAACGCCGTTTAACCCAGAGCTTTATCTGCTTAAAAACATCAACCTTCCGAGTGTGAGGGCAAATCTTACCAAGAGCGAATCAATACTGCAGAAAATGGGTTACAGCGTCTATAACGACAACGGACTGAGAACAAACGGCGAAAATGTGCTTGAATTCAGCTTGACGGTCAATTCCTCAAACAGCTTCCGTACCGTGCTCGCACACAAGGTTGCCGAGGAGCTGAAAAAAATCGGAATAAGGATTAATGTGGATGAGGTAAGCGACGAGGTTTATAAAAGCAGGATTGCTTCGGGAAGCTTTCAAATGTATATCGGTGAGGTCAAGCTTACCGAAAGCATGGACCTTGCGCCGTTCCTCGGCGGCGGAGCCTCAAAGGGCATTGACCAAAAGCTTCCGTTCTCGGACGCATACGGAAGATTCCTAAAAGGGGAAATCACATTTGAAGCTATGCTTGAAAGCTTTTATGACGATATGATGCTGGTACCGATTTGCTACAGGGCAGGAATTGCGGCATACAGCTCAATATATATTCCCGATTTTTCGTATGCTCCGTACAACATATACGGAAATATTGAAAACTGGGAAGTTACCAAGTAATTTTAAGGAGGACAATATGGTTAGAAAGGAAAATCATCTCGGAGTTTCCGAGCTTCATGCACATTATTTTTCGGACCTTATAGGCCATACGGTCACCTCCTGCTTCGGCGTTTCCGGGATGGCAAACAGCGGAGCTTCGCAGGGGCTCAGACAGTTTTTCTTTAAAAATAACAGATTTGTCGACCAGGGCGTTGCCGTCAGCGAAAGCGACGGTGAGCTTGTGGTTGAGCTTCATATTATAATCAGCTACGGCGTTAACATTTCCGCCGTTGTGGACAGTATCAAAAACAAGGTAAGATACACTGTCAAAGAGGCAACAGGTATGAATGTCAAAAAAATTAACGTCTTTGTAGACGCAATGAAGGAATAACGGCTGATGAAAAAAACAGTTAACGGAACAGAATTTAAATTTGCGGTCATTTCAGGCGCAAACAACATTATAAACCGTAAAAAGGAAGTCGACGCACTTAACGTATTTCCCGTTCCCGACGGTGATACGGGCACAAATATGTCTATGACCATCGGCTCTGCGGCAAGGGAGCTTGAGCATATTTTCGACCACTCTCTGGACGCTGTGTCGTCGAAGACTGCGGCGGCATTGCTCAGAGGCGCAAGAGGAAACTCGGGCGTAATTCTTTCCCTTATTTTCAGAGGAATGTCCAAGGGCTTCAAGGGAGAAAGCGAAGCCGACGGAAAAGCGCTTGCGAAGGCGTTGTCTTACGGTAGTGAGTCCGCATACAAGGCGGTAATGAAGCCTACGGAGGGCACAATTCTTACGGTTATAAGACGTGCGGCGGAGGCTGTCAAGGGTACCGAAGAGGAAAGCTTTATCAAAGTGCTGAAGGCGGCGTACAACGGCGCGGCGCAAGCGTTGAGCGAAACCCCGGAACTGCTTCCCGTGCTTAAAAAGTCGGGCGTAGTTGACGCAGGCGGCCAGGGACTTGTTTATGTGCTCGAGGGTATGCTTGCATACCTTGAAAGCGGCGAGATTATCCCTAACAACGAAGCGTCGGGAGAAGGCGAGTCCGACACACATAAGTCGATTGTTGCGGCGGCTTCGGACGACATTGAATTCGGATATTGCAGTGAATTTCTTATTAACAAGGAAAACGGGACATCTGCCGACGCAAAGGGGCTAAAGGCGTACCTTGAATCAATAGGCGATTGTGTTGTGGTGGTCGAGGACGAGGATATTATAAAGGTTCACGTTCACTCGAACGAGCCGGGAAATGTAATTCAGGCGGCGCTCAAATGCGGACCGCTTACCAATATTAAAATTGACAATATGCGCTTTCAGCACAGAAACGCAGATGTCGGTATTGAAAACAAAAAAAACAAAGCTCCGAAGCCGAAAGCCGAGAAATCCGCAGAGCCCGAAAAGGAATACGGCTTTGTTGCTGTTGCGGCAGGCGACGGCTTTGCCGAGCTTTTGAGTGAGCTTGGCGCTGACAGCGTTGTGTCCGGAGGACAGACGATGAACCCGAGCACCGAGGATATATTAAGGGCGGTTAACGCAACGCCTGCCAAAAAGGTGTTCGTGCTTCCTAACAACAAGAATATAATAATGGCGGCTGAACAGACCGTAAATCTGTCCGACAGGCAGGTTTATGTGCTTCCCACGGTGACTGTGCCGCAGGGGATAGCGGCTCTTCTCAGCTTTACCAAGGCTGATGA
The DNA here is from genome assembly GCA_017438845.1 of Clostridia bacterium. Lineage (GTDB taxonomy): Bacteria > Bacillota > Clostridia > Oscillospirales > Acutalibacteraceae > Fimenecus. Next base: position 97,329 of record JAFRUO010000009.1, read on the forward strand.
CCCCGAGCTTGTAATGACAGAAATGATGAAAGCCGCCAACAGGGTTCATACCGCACAGGTAACCTTTGCCGCAAAGGACAGCGAGCTTTTTGAGCAGGTCGTCAAAAAAGGACAAATTCTCGGCATGGAGGACGGTAAAATAACCCTTGTTGAGAACGATATTGTTTCGGCGGCATACCGCACGGCAAGACATCTTGTTAAAAAGCATAACGGTTCGCTGATTACCGTTTATTACGGCGAGGATGTTGACGAGGGGATGGCGGAACAGCTTGAAAAAAGACTTTCGGAACGTTTCCCGTCTGCCGAGGTTGTATGCGTTAACGCAGGTCAACCTGTATACTACTTTATTGTTTCGGTTGAATAATTCAGAGGTAAAAGTATGAATTTCAATACGGATATTAAATACTTAAAGGGCGTCGGCAGTGTCCGTGCCGAGAGCTTTAAGAAGCTTTCGGTGGATACTGTGGGAGCCCTTTTGCGTAATTATCCGAGAAACTATGAGGATTGGAACAAAATTTACCCTATAAGAGAGGCGCCGATAGGTGAAAACTGCTGTGTAAAAGCGATTGTCAGTCAAGCCCCCGTTAAGGTTAAAATTCCCGGAGGAAGGCTTTTGACAAAGACCACCGTTACCGACGGCTTCGGCCTGTTGAACATCACCTTCTTTAACAACAAGTATATTTCCAATATGCTCAAGGAGGGCGAGGAGTACTATTTCTTCGGAAAAATCGGAATTAACCGCTATTCCGCACGGGAAATGGTTTCCCCCACCTTCAGGGCAGAAACAAAGGACACGGGAATAATCCCGATATATCAGCAGTCGGGTACCCTCAACTCAAAAACGATTGAAAAATGCGTAAGGCAGGCTCTCGGAGAAATCGGTGAAATACCCGAATTTCTTCCCGAAGGCGTAATAAGCGAAAACTCTCTTTGCTCGCTTGACTATGCAATAAGGAACATTCATTTTCCCGAAAGCTATGAGGCGCTTGAGAGGGCGAGAAACAGGCTGATTTTTGACGAGCTGTTTGCTCTTCAGTTAGGACTGCTTTCAATCAAGAGCCTCAACAGCGAAAATATTACCGACTGTGTTGTAAAGCTTGACAAGACCGAGGAATTCTGCCGCCTGCTTCCGTTTGAAATGACTCGGGCGCAGAAAAAGGCGGTCGGCGAAGCGATTGACGATATGAGAAAAACCGAACCTATGAACAGGCTTCTTCAGGGCGACGTCGGCTCGGGTAAAACGGCAGTTGCGGCGGCGCTGGTTTATACTGCGGCGGCAAACGGCTTTCAGAGTGCAATGATGGCTCCCACCGAGGTGCTTGCCGAACAGCATTACAGAACCTTCCAAAGGCTTTTCGGAGGTACCGACATAAAGGTTTGTCTGCTTACGGGCAGTATGAAGCAGGGTGAAAAGAGGGTAATCAAGGAAAAGCTTGAATCGGGCGAAATTGATTTTGCAATCGGTACGCATGCATTGATTCAGCAGGACGTCGGCTTTGCACGTCTCGGACTTGTCATTACCGATGAACAGCACCGTTTCGGCGTTAATCAGCGTACAAGCCTATCGCAAAAAGGGAACAACCCGCATGTTTACGTTATGTCGGCAACACCGATTCCGAGAACCCTTGCAATGATTATTTACGGAGATCTCAATGTTTCCGTACTCGATGAGCTTCCTGCAGGCAGACAGGCGGTGGAAACCTACCGCGTCGGTCAGGAGTATCACGAAAGAATATATAAATATATTAAAAAGCATCTTGATGCAGGCAGGCAGGGATATATTGTCTGTCCCCTTATTGAGGAGGGCGACAGTGATATTGTGCCTGCGGAGGAATATTATAAAATTCTCTCGGCAGGGGCGTTCAGTGACTACCGTGTCGGACTTCTTCACGGCAAAATGAAGCCTGCTGAAAAGGACAGGATAATGCGTGACTTTGCGGCAGGTGCAATTCAGCTGCTCGTGTCTACCGTGGTAATTGAAGTCGGAGTGGATGTGCCCAACGCCTGCATAATGGTGATTGAAAACGCCGAGCGCTTCGGTCTTTCTCAGCTTCACCAGTTAAGGGGAAGAATCGGAAGAGGCACGGAAAAATCAACCTGCATACTCGTTTCCGACGCTCAGAATGAGGAGGCAAAGCAGAGGTTTGATATACTCTGTGAAACCACGGACGGCTTTAAAATTGCAGACGTCGATCTTAAAATGAGAGGACCCGGAGATTTCTTCGGTAAGCGTCAGCACGGTCTTCCGAGGCTTGCGTTGGCTGATATTTTAAGCGACACGAGATTGCTGTTTCAGGCTCAGAAAAGCGCCGCCGGAATTATTGCCGACGACCGCAGTCTTTCAAAGCCGGAAAACGCAAGGCTTCGCCGTCAGGTTGAAACAATGTTTGTTAAGAATTACGGCGTTTAGCGTCTGACTTGAAAAATGATACAATATATGGTATAATTATATTTCAGACAAAAAGCATTGATGGAGATTATATGTTTACTGAGCTTTATAAAAAACTTTATATTCTCGGTCTTTATGTTGAAAGATATGCCAAACGCTTCTTTAAAAGACTCTCAAGGCTTGTGCTGGCGCCGATAAAGGCGCTCGGCGCGATGTTCTATGCCGTGTACGTTGCGGCGGACAGAATGATACTCGACTCAGCTCAGAGCAACGCCGAGCATCACGCCAAAAGGGAGGACAAAAGGAAAAACCGCGAAAAGGGCAGTGTGCTTTCATACGTTGTGAATATCGCTGCTCCGATAGCTGCCTTTGCAGTTATGTGCCTTACAATTCACTATGCAGGCAGTATGAAGCTCGGGCTTAAAATCACATACAACAATTCGGATATAGGCTATGTTGACACCGAAGCGGTTTACCTTGACGCTCAATCAAGAGTTGAGCGCCGTCTTGAAACGGCGGTGCAGAGCTCCGACAGTGCAGACATGAACAAGGGCACTCAATATCAGATTGTACCAGTTAAGCTTACCGATTTGAATGACAGCGAGTCAATCAGCAAAAAAATGATTGAGCATTCGGGCAGCAGTATTACCAATGCCTGCGGAATTTATATTGACGGCGAGTTCCTTTGCGCCGTTAAAAACGAAACGGACGCCGTCACGGTGTTTGACAATATCCTTGCCGCTTACGATGTCGGAGAATACAAGGACGCTACGGTAAGTTTTGTTGAGGACATCGCCTACGTTCAGGGCATTTACCCCGACAACGACAACACGGTGTGGGACGCTCAGCGACTCAGCGAAAGGCTTGCAGGCACTAAAAATGAAGCGACATACTATATTGTTGAGCCGGGTGACACTCCCTCGGGTATTGCGAAAAAATTCGGTATTACCGTCGCAGAGCTTTACGAGCTTAACCCGTCGGCTAAAAAGAACATTTTTGTCGGCGAAAAGCTTACGCTTAAAAGCGAGGTTAATTTTGTCAGAGTTCAGGTTACAAGAACCGAAACCAGGACGGAGGTAATTCCTTATAAGACAATTACCACCAACACCGCAAACCTTTATAAGGGCGTTAAAAAGACCGTTAAGGCAGGCTCAAAGGGCGAACAGATTATCACTGAGCGCGTAACCTATATCGACGGCGAGAGGGTGAAGGTTCAGGAAATTTCAAGAACCGTTACCAAGGAGGCTGTTAACGAAGAGGTCCAGGTCGGCACAAAGGCATATGCAACCTCGAGCTACGGCGTAAGCTCAGGACCTGTCAAGAGCTTCGGCGGCAGATTTATCTGGCCCGCAATCGGCGCTTACAACATTTCCTCGGGCTTCGGCGGCGCAAGACGTCACGGCGGTATCGACATTGTCAAGCCCGGCGGAAACAGTACGGGATGTACAATTGTAGCGGCAGGAGCAGGCACGGTTGTTTCGGCATCTTACCATTACAGCTGGGGCTACAATGTGCTTATTAACCACGGCAACGGAATTATGACAAGGTATGCTCATATGCTCCCGGGCTCGTTCAAGGTAAGAGCAGGACAGCACGTTTCCGCAGGTACTCCCCTCGGAAACATCGGCTCGTCGGGCAACGTAACCGGACCTCACCTTCACTTTGAGGTTTACGTTAACGGCAGAAGGGTAAACCCGATGCCATACCTCGGAAGATAAAATAACTGCGGGCAGGTTATCTGCCCGCTTTTATAAGTAAGGATTAATAATGCTTAAAAAGAACATGGAAATTGAGCTTGATATTGAGGCGTTTACCTCCGAGGGCAGCGGCGTTGCCCATTATGACGGCATGGCTGTTTTTGTAAACGGCTCAGCCGCAGGCGACAGGGTAAAAGCGCATATTATCAAGGTTAAGAAAAGCTACGCAATAGCAAAATGCGTTAAAATAATAAAACCGTCAGCGGACCGAATCACCTCGGACTGTCCCGTTTTTGAGTCCTGCGGAGGCTGTGCCTTCAGGCATATTTCCTACGAGGCGGAAGCAAAAATGAAACGGGAAAAGGTTGAAAACGCCTTTAAAAGAATCGGCGGTATTGAAAAGAAGCTTGACGGCTTTGTCGGCGCAGACAGTCTTTGCCGCTACCGCAACAAGGCGGAATATCCGCTTAGCTTTGACAGAAGGCTGAACATAGGCTTTTATGCGCTTCATACGCACAGAATAGTCAACTGTGAGGACTGTGTGCTTTCGCCGCAGGTCTTTTCGGATATTGTCGCAATTATCAGAAAATGGGTAATCGAATACGGCGTCTCGGTTTATGACAGCGAAAGCGGCAAGGGACTTTTAAGGCATATTTTCCTGCGGCAGGCGCAAAAAAGCGGCGATGTAATGCTCTGCCTTGTAATAAACGGCGACAGGCTGCCGAAGCAGGATAAGCTGCTCGAAAGGCTGCTTACGGTGCCGCAGATTAAAAGTGTGGTGCTCAACAAAAACCGTGCAAAAACCAACGTCATACTTTCCGATGAATGCGAAACGGTCCGGGGCGACGACTTTATTTACGATGAGCTTTGCGGCATTACGGTCAGGCTTTCGGCGCTTTCCTTTTATCAGGTTAATCATGATATGGCAGAAAAGCTTTATACGCTTGCGCGCGAATATGCTCAGCCGTCAAAGGACAAAACGCTTCTTGATATGTACTGCGGCGCAGGTACAATCGGGCTTTCCATGGCAAGAGATTTCGGAAAGGTAATCGGAGTAGAAATTGTTGCGCCTGCGGTTGAGAACGCCAAGGAAAACGCTAGGCTTAACGGCATTGACAACGCGAGCTTTTATAACCTTGACGCCGCCGAAGCGGCACGACTTATTAAAGAAAACGGCGAGAGGGCAGACGTAATAGTGCTTGACCCGCCGAGAAAGGGCTGCAGCGCAGAGCTTGTGAATACGGTCTGTGAGATGTCGCCCGAAAGAGTTGTCTACGTTTCGTGCGACCCCGCAACGCTTGCAAGGGACTGTAAGCTTTTTTCCGAAAAAGGATATAATTTAGAGAAGCTGACTGCGGTCGACCTGTTCCCGAGAACGGTGCATGTGGAATCCGTATGTCTTTTAACAAAGAATTAAACACCGTGAATTGATTTTCCGTAAGGAGTGATAATATGGAAGAAAACAAAAAGGATGTCAATCTGGCAGATGCGATGGTTGACAGAAACAAGGTAATTGTTAAGACGAGTATAGTCGGCATTATCGCCAACCTTTTTCTTGTCGCCTTCAAGGCGGCGGTAGGATTGGTTTCAAACTCAATTGCGGTAATCCTTGACGCCGTTAACAATTTGTCAGACGCGCTTTCGTCGGTAATTACGATTGTGGGCACAAAGCTTGCAAACAAGCTCCCCGACAAAAAACATCCTTTGGGCTACGGCAGAATAGAGTATTTAAGCGCCATGATAGTTTCCGCGCTTGTGCTTTACGCAGGTATTACCTCTGCGGTCGAGTCCGTAAAAAAGATAATCCATCCCGAACAGGCGGATTACTCGAAGATTTCACTTATAATAATCGCTGTTGCAGTGCTTGTAAAGCTTGTACTCGGCAGGTATGTCAAGGCTAAGGGCAGGAAGGTAAATTCCCAGTCGCTTGTCGCGTCGGGAAGCGACGCCGCCTTTGACGCAATTCTTTCCCTGTCCGTGCTGGTTTCCGCTCTTATTTATACGATATGGGGCGTTTCGCTTGAAGCTTATGTCGGCGTGATTATCTCGATTATAATTATCAAGTCGGGCGTTGAGATGATGCTTGAAACCGTCAATGATATACTCGGCAAACGCGCCGAGCCCGAAACCGTGCAGAAAATCAAGGAACTGATTATTGAGGAGCCTGAGGTAAGGGGAGCGTACGACATAATAATCAACAACTACGGACCCGAAAAGAATTATGCCTCCGTTCACCTTGAGCTTCCCGACGTTATGACGGTTGACAGGGTTGACGAGCTTTCAAGGAAAATCCAGGCTAAGGTGTATGTCGAGACGGGCGTTATCCTGACAGGAGTCGGAATTTATTCCTACAACACGGGAAGCGGAATTGCGAACGAAATCAGAAACGCAGTGCTCGAACAGGTGCTCGGCTACGACTGGGCGCTTCAGCTTCACGGCTTTTACCTTAACGAGGAGGAAAAGACAGTACGCTTCGATGTGGTTATGAGCTTTGACATCAAGCCCGAGGAGGGTGTAGCAAAGCTTTATGCCGACTTAAAGCAGATGTACCCCGAGTACGAGTTTATGATTATACCGGATGTAGACCTTGCCGATGTTTATTAAAGAAAAAAAGGACCTTGCGGGGTGTCCGTCATAAAGAAGGTTAGGTTTTAAACAGCTATTTATAAGGCGAGGGTATACCCCTCGTCTTTTTTATTTGCCATCTTTGATAGAAATCTTTAAATGGTAAAATGTACGAACGCGAAAAACTGAACAACTGACTCGCATATTTCCCAAGCGTAGACCAATACTTTTTTGCCGAAAAACGCCTTATATATCGCAGAATGATTTTTTCTATAAAACTCCGTAAGATAAAAATAATTGACATTATCAGAATTGTATGCTACCATTAACCAAACGAGGTAATTATTATGAATAAGCATTTTGCAAAACTGAATGCACAGCCGCAGCAGCCCAGACAGTATGTATGGGCTTTTTGGTGTTGTGTTCATTTAAGATAGTTTTGTAAGAGCATATAGATTACTGAACTGCTGATGAACACAAGGTTCGTCAGCAGTTATTTTTATTGAAAGGAGAAAAATAATGGATTCTATAAAAAACTATTATAACCACTATGATGAAGATGGAAGATTGCTTAAGAAAAACAGGCGTCCCGAGTATTTGCTTACAATGGAATATATTGAAAAGTATTTGTTTGACGGCGCAAAGATACTTGAAATCGGCGCAGGAACGGGCAGATACTCTGTAACACTTGCCGAAAAGGGTTACGATGTTACAGCGGTTGAACTTGTACCGCACAATATTGAAATTATGAAAAAGAAGGTTAAGGCGGAACATCATATAAAAATTATTGAAGGTAACGCCGTTGACTTGTCATTTTTGGAAGATGAAACCTTTGATATTGTTTTACTGCTCGGACCGATGTATCATCTGTTTACCGATGAAGATAAACACGCCGCATTGAGCGAAGCAATCAGAGTGGCAAAAACAGGCGGTGTTATCTATGCTGCATACTGCAATAACGATACCTGTATGTATAAAATGTTTTATGAAAGGCGTATTCTCCGTCTGCTTGAAAAGGGAATGATTCGTGAGGACTACCACGCTATATCAAGCCCGAACGAAATATTTGAATTATACAGAAAGCCTGAAATTGATGATATGATGAAACGATATAATGTTACCAGATTGCATTTTGTCGGCGTTGATATGCTTTCGTATGTTGTCAACAACAAGTTAAACAGATTAAATAAAAAAGAATTTGCCGAGTATATGAAATTCCTGCACAGTATTTGTGAGCGTGATGACCTGACGGGATTTTCAATTCATATGCTTGATATTTTCAGAAAGGATTAGATAATGAAGTTAATTTATATAACCGGTGCTCCGAGATGTGGCAAGACAACTCTGGCAAAGAAAATGGCAACCGAATTAAATTGCTCAATTTTTAGTTTGGACGCCTTCTCTAAATCAATACGGAATACATTTTGTGACTTTAAGTTGTATGGAGATGATATTTCTATTAGACCTGTAATCAACAACGATATATTTTTAAAGTTGGTCGCAGACTACACTAATAACTATTCTATTGACTATGAAAACCACACTTTGATAGTTGAAGGGTGTCACTTCACGCCTGAAGAGTTCAAATCTAAATTTGCTAATGCTGAAATTATTGCTTTAGGAAGAACTGGCGCTACGGATGAGATCATTGATGCCATAAAGCAAAAGGATTGGATGCATAATCTACCGGATGAAATTATATTGCAGTATGCAAAACTCATAAAAGAGTATTCGATTAAATTAAAGTCGGAGGCACATTTCTATGAGTACATTGAAGTTTGAAGAACTCTACACAATTGAATTATTAAAACTTGAAGACTATTCTAAATGCAGCAGCATATGGGATATGGAAAAGCACAAGGAGCTTGCGGATAAATTCTATCAAGAGCTTTTGAGTGGAAACCGTATCACATATGTTTGTAAAGACGGCGGTGAATTCATAGGCGAGATTTCGCTTGTAAAGGAAATGAACGATACCGATTATACTATTCCGAATCAGCGAGTATATGTTTCTCATTTGATAGTTAAGCCGGAATACAGGCGTCAGGGAATCGGTAAAATGCTTGTTGATTTCATAACCGATAAAGCAAAAGAACTCGGCTATTCAGAAATGTCAATCGGCGTTGATATGGATAATTATCCTGCGCTGAAACTATATACCGATTGCGGCTTTAATAAAGTTGTTTATATCGGTGAGGATGAACAAGGGAAATACATAAAACTATTAAATACAATATGATAACAGCCTTCGGATAAACCGAAGGCTGTTGTTATTTCTTACTCGTTATTCTTTCAAACATTGCATTGATTTTATCGTAATCGCGGGCGAAGGATTCAGCGCTGGCGATTATCATTTCATCGGCGGTAACGTCTGAAAAGTCCACTTTGTATCCGGCGTGGTCTGCGAGATACTCAATGAATAATCTTTGCGCTCTGCCGTTGCCTTCACGGAACGGATGAAGAACATTGATTTCGCTCAGGTAATACGCAAGGCGATGTGCAATGTTGCCGTCATAATCAATCAAATAGTTATCTGCTTTGAGCTTCGCGAAGATGTCCGCCGCATACATTTCAATATTCTGACCCAGGCAAAACTGATTGCCCTTTGAGAAATTGACATGGCGGATTTCGCCCGCCCAGGTATAAATATCTTCAAAAACGAATTTATGAATTCTTTTAAGGTGCTCAAAATCAAAGTTGCCCTTAATCGGCTCCGCCTTTGCCATCGCTATTTTCAGCGAGGTGATTTCTCTTTCGGCGGTAACGAGTTCTTCATGGTTCTTAATTCCGAGCTTGTTTATCAGCACACCCGAATCGGGATAACAGTATTCTTTATCCCATTCGTATTCATAACTATATCCCATAAGCTCACCTATGCGGAATGTTTGAGTATCAGCTCGCGCAGAATCTTCTGAAACTGCTCTTTGCTTGAAAGGGAAATGCGGATGCGTTCTTTGTCTGCATCGGTAAGCGGCATTCCCTCAATCGCCATTGAGCCGTTCACTTCATTTACAATTTTATCAATCTCACTCATACGCTTTCTCCTTTCGTTTAGTACACCTATATTATACCACAAACACATATACAATTCAATAAATATAATTGTTTCATTCTTTAGAAGCAATGTACTTTTGATATAAGATGTCAAAAGTGCCATTGCGTTATTCTTGACAAGAGTTACAGAAAAACAGACCGAAAGATAATAATTTTTCTTTCAGTCTGTAAAACTTCTTTATGACGGGCGCCCCGCGGGGTCCTTCTTTTTTATGATATTTTAAAAAGCTACGTCAAACTGATACATTGAGTCCGAGCTGTCAACGCTTTTAACCGAGCTGTAAAGCACGATTATAAGGTCCAAATCGTTTTGGTCTATGTAATCGTAAACGCTGAAGCGGTCGCCCGAATAGCCTACGAAATCCCTGATGTCCATAATATGAAGCTCGTCTGTTTCAAGCGAGAGGAAGGGGGACACCACGCAGGCGAATGAATCCCTTACAAGAAGCACTTTTTTGCCGTTGCCGCCGAGCTCGTTTCTGATTATCTGCAGGCGGAAGTTTCCTCCGCTGTATGCGGCGTAGGGATTTTTGCCGTAATAGTTTTTGGCGAAATGCTCGTAATAGTATGTAATAGTTTCAAAGTCGCCGTCACGGGAAACATTGTTATGCGGTATGTCCTCGTGAAGTCTTGTGTCGAACTTCGGAAGAAGTATCTGAAAATCATCCGCACCCGAAGCGGTAAAGTATGTGCCGACCTTTTTGCCCTTTGAGCCTAAGAAATAGTTTTCGTAATTGTCAATCCGATAGCTTTCGGGCTCCAGCTTTTCACTGTCGTAGGGGAAGCCGTAACGGCTGTCAAGCTCACGGCAGATTGCTTCGGTCATGGCAAGACCCGTAGTCGGCCTCCAGTGGTGGTCGGTGATAAAGAAATAATCCCTCTCCGAAATGCCGCTTGAAGCAAGCGCCTGCCTTAAATCATAACAGCAGATATGTCTGCCGTTGAGCGTGTCAATAAAACGGTCATAGTTGCTCAGCGCATAGGTTTTAAGGTTTTCGGGACCGGTTTCGTAAATCTCCTTGCCGGGCGCCGCAAAGTAAAGAAAGTCCGCTCCGCTTGCCTGTGCTTTATTCTGCAAGCCTTCAATTTTGTCGGCAACCGCATTTATCTGTGAGTCGGTCATTTCGGGAATAAGGCTGACAAGACTGCCAGAATCAGCCCTTGCAATAACCGAGTCGTCCTTGTTGACTATGCGTGTGTTTGTCAGCAGATATTTTACGGAATTTATGTCCATAAGCAGGTCGTGATAACGTAGGTCCTCGGTCGTGACCTTGTCAATACCGCTGATAAAGTTTTCGACCGCCTCGCCTCTTTTGCCGTCCTTTACCTGCTTTACGGCTTCCTTTGCCGTGTCCTTAATTCCGACAAGGCATTTCCCGAAAACTCCGACAGCGACAAATACTGCGAAGAACACAAAGACTATTATGTTTGCGTTAAATCTCTTTTTCATAGCTTTACCTTATTTGAATAAATCAGAGTGTTTGAAGATAATATTCAGTCTCATATTAATAAGTTGTCTATCAATTGTTTTTCTAAAGCAATGAGCTCCGGAGTTTTTTTTAACAGCTTAAATCGTTCCTCATAGCCGTATACGTCAATCGGATAACCATCCTCTATCTCCTCTGTAACTTTGCTCAATCTGATAACTGCATAGAATTGTTCGTCAATTGGGTTCCACAAAGAAAACGGATTCTTCTCACCGGGTCGTAATAAGTCTTCTGTAATCGGAAAATCAGTATTCAGCTTTATATAGATATACAACTTGCTATGCAAGTTTTCCTGCAATTTACGCAATTCCTGCCTTCTGAGTTTCAAAACAAGAGGCATATCAATCAAAAATGCGTATATGTTACGTCTTTCAATGAATATCATAGAAAAAACCAAGCAGTTAAGGAAGTCAACAGATTGTATATCTACAAATACTTTACCGACACTGTACCCGGACAGCCCGTGGTTGTTACAGGAGTTTACAGCAAACCAAGCAGCGAGATTGCAGTATTCCTCATCTGAAAAATCCGATGTAATGCCCGCCTGTTGTATTATTTCCGTCTTCATTGCCTCGAACAGTCTATGTAATTCACCGTATTGTCCTGAATCGCCTTCTGTTTTACACTTTTCCAACCGCTGAAGATAATTACGGTAATTATACTGATGATCGGTCGGAGCATTTCTTTTTTTATAATCAATATCGGTGAAATCTTTACTTCTGTTAAAAGCATTAAATATGCTCATAATACTTCCTCACCCTTCTGCTTTCAATTAATAAACCGTTATAAAAGCCGATAATTCTGTTTGTAAAAAACTCAGAAATTAAAATATATAAACGGATTGTATGAGCTGCTTACAAGACTTGCTGCAGAGAGCACAAGCAGAGCTATAAGGCAGACCGCACGGAATATGTCGAAAGCCATGCTCGGCTTTATATGCTTTTTAATGTTTTTAAGAACGGGTGTGCAGGCTATTATTCCGACAGCAAAAAGCACTGCGTTCTGTGCAAGATACCCCTTGAACATCGGGTCGATTACTCCGCCCGAGCCGAGGAAAAACATCGACTTAAGATAGCCTGCGGCGGCTGAGAGGCTTTCTGCGCGGAAAAGCACCCAGCCGACTACGACAAAGAACATGGTGTAAACCCATTTTAAAAGCCTTGAGATTTTTTCCTTTTTGTCAAAGCCCGTAAGCTTTTCAACGGTTATCAGCACAAAATACATAAGTCCCCAGACTATGAACGTAAAGTTCGCTCCGTGCCAGAGTCCCGTGAGGAACCAGACGGCAAAGAGGTTAAACACCATTCTGCCCTTCTTCACACGGCTTCCGCCGAGGGGGAAATACAGGTAATCCCGAAACCAGGTACCCAGCGAAATGTGCCACCTGCGCCAAAATTCGGAAACGGAGGTCGACACATACGGGTAGTTGAAGTTTTCCAGGAAATGGAAGCCGAACATTCTGCCCATGCCGATTGCCATATCGCTGTATCCGCTGAAGTCAAAGAAAATCTGAAATGTGTATGCAAGCGCGCCCAACCAGCCGAAGCCTGCCGAAATAACCTCCGTACTGTCAAAGGCGCTGTCTGCGAGAACGGCGAAGCTGTTCGCAAGCAGTACCTTTTTCGCAAGTCCTACCACGAACCTTGCAAAGCCGTCAAAGAAGTCGTCAAGGGTTTCCTTTCGTGACTGAATTTCCTTTGCAACCGTTTCGTAGCGGACTATCGGGCCTGCGATAAGCTGGGGGAAAAATGAAATGTACAATCCGACATAGAGAATGTTTTTTTGCACGCTGCCCTTTTCTCTGTATACGTCAAGCACATAGGACATCGCCTGGAAAGTGAAAAAGGATATTCCTATCGGCAGAGCAATTTCCCGAAGTGTAATTGAAGCGCCGAGTGCTCTGTTAAGAATATCCGCGGTGAAGTCGAGGTATTTAAAAATAAACAGTATGCCGAGGTTGAAAGCCACGACAAAGAATATTACAATACGGCTTACTGCTTTGTTTTTTCGGAATTTTTCCACAAGAAGTCCGAAAAACCAGTTAGCCGTAATTGAAAGCAGCATTACAAGAACAAACTTAGGCTCGCCCCAGGCATAGAAAAACAAACTTGCCGCAAGCAGCAGTAAGTTTTGCATAAATCTGCTTTTTCTGCAAACGGTGTAATAAAGAAACACTACCGACGGCAGGAAAAGATATAAAAAGGTTGTACTTGAGAAAAGCATACTTGTCCTCTGTACCTTTAAATTTTAATCGGGTTTGTGTCAAGCATTTTTCCGTCAAGCTTTTTGAAAGGCTTTGAGCGGAGAAGGGGCTTGCTTACAAGGTCTATAAGAATTGCCGAAACGATGACGATTACCGTAATTACGCCGAGCACTGCACAGTAATCCTTTACGCCGATGGGGTTATGGTAGCTTAAAACCTTGAGTATGATTACGTGCTGAACAAGAAAAATCGGGTATGAAATTGAGCCGAATTTTTCAAAGAATACTTTAAGAGGCTTCGGCTGAGTCAGAAGCTCGCCTATGTGGTAAAGGCAGAAAAACAGCGACACGCCCATAATTCTTGTGATAACATCCCTTACGGGCAGGTTGTCGAACACCGAAAGGTCGACGAGTGCAAAGAACAAAAGCAAGCCCGCCGAAATAAGGAAGCACGGCACGCTCGAAAGCAACTTTTTGTACCTGAAAACAACCATTCCGAAATAGAACACAAGAAGATTTGAAAACAGATTTCGCATAATCCTGATTTCAAAAACATTGTGTACTATAACCCACGCATAAAGCAAGACTATTACCGAGGAGGTTATTACGGGGTGCTTTTTCAGCCCCCATAAAAGCAGGGGATAAAGCGCATAAAGAATTACAAGCGCTCCGAGAAACCATTCGCCGAGAATATAATAATTCGGAACGGCATACAGAAGGTACCCGTCCATGCCGATAAAGGTAAGCAGGAACGAAAACGGCATTGCGCTTTCCTTGACAACGGTGCCGTTTTGAATTGCCTGAATAATAAAGACGATAAGGTAGGTCAGGTAAAAAACGGGAAAGACCGATTTAAAGCGCTTATAATAGAATTTTTTCAGCGAGGTAATACTGCTGTTGTTAAGGTAAAGCATACCGCCCGAAAGCATAAAGAAAACAACTACAACAACGTCTCCCCAGTAGGCGTTTGCGCTGTTGAAGAAAAGCTTGAAATATCCGTCAACATGGCATGACAGATGAAACACCACGATACCCATGGCGCAGACTGCTCGCATAAATTCAACGTTGTACAGCTTTTCTTTTTTCATCGGTTTCCTCCGGACAGGGTTTGTTTTTGCTCGGATGCTTCTTATTTATGATAAAATGACTTGGTTTGTCTTTTCGGCTCGCAGGTTACGTTAATGCCGAGCTTCGAGAAGGTGTGAATATCCACATCGGCAAGGATAACGCTTGAATGCACCTCACAGCCCTTGAGGTCCTTGAGAGCCTGCATTGCTTTTTCTGCGGTCGGGTTGGTGGCTGCCGAAATTGAAAGCGCAAGGAGAACCTCGTCGGTGTGAAGTCTCGGATTGTGGTTGCCGAGGTGGTTGACCTTGAGGTCCTGTATAGGCTCGATAACTATCGGCGACACAAGGTCGATTTCGTCGTTGATGTGTGCAATCTTTTTAAGCGCATTCAGCAGCAAAGCCGAGGAAGCGCCCAGAAGTGACGAGGTCTTTCCCGTTACGATTGTTCCGTCGCTGAGCTCCATTGCTGTTGCGGGCGCGCCCGTTTTTTCGCTTAACTCAAGCGCAGGCGTAACGCACCTGCGGTATTCCGGCTCAATTTCAAGCTGATTCATAATAAGCTCAAGGTTATATATTTCGTTCTGTACGTTTTCTCCGTTCTTCCTCTTGACAAGCGCCTTGTAATAGCGCCTGATAACCTCCTGCTTTGACGCCTCGCAAACAACCTCATCGTCGGTGATACAGTTGCCTGCCATATTAACGCCCATATCGGTAGGCGATTTGTACGGAGATGAGCCGAAAATTCTTTCAAAAATCGCGTTGAGTACGGGGAATATTTCAATATCCCTGTTATAGTTTACAGCCGTTTTTCCGTATGCCTCGAGGTGGAACGGGTCAATCATATTGACGTCGTTAAGGTCAGTTGTAGCCGCTTCGTAGGCGAGGTTGACAGGGTGCTTGAGAGGCAGGTTCCAAATCGGGAAGGTTTCAAATTTTGCATATCCCGCACGCACGCCCCTTGCCTGCTCGTGATAAAGCTGAGAAAGGCAGACCGCCATTTTGCCGCTTCCGGGACCGGGTGCTGTCACGACGATAAGGGAACGGCTGGTTTCAATGTATTCGTTTTTACCGTAGCCCTCGTCGCTTACGATAAGCTGAACGTCCGAGGGATAGTTTTCGATTTTATAGTGCTTGTACACCTTTATGCCGAGACCGTTGAGCTTCTTTATAAATGCGTCTGCAGAGGGCTGAGCCGAATACTGAGTAAGCACAACTCCGCAAATTACAAGCCCGAAGCCCTTGTATATGTCCATAAGCCTGAGCACGTCAAGGTCGTAGGTAATGCCGATGTCGCCCCTGACCTTGCTCTTTTCGATGTCGTTTGCGTTTATGGCAATAATCATTTCCGCATCGTCCTTGAGCTCAAGCAGCATTTTCATTTTACTGTCGGGCTCAAAGCCGGGAAGCACTCTTGAGGCGTGCATATCGTCGAAAATTTTTCCTCCGAATTCAAGATAAAGCTTGCCTCCGAATTCCGCAATTCTTTCCTTGATATGCTCCGACTGCGTTTTTAAATACTTTTCGTTGTCAAATCCGATTTTCATTTTCACACCACCAATCAAAATAAAGAAAAACACTTCGGCGGTGGCTACACAACCAACTCCGAAGTGTGACACAATATATTATAAATTAATAATATATAAAATGCAATAGCAGTTTTAAATTTTTTCAAACCTTTTTAACGCTCCAGTCAATTTCCTCAAGGCCGTTTTCACGAAGTATCCTGTTCGCCGCCGAAAAATGACGGCAGCCGAAAAAGCCGTTGTATGCCGAAAGCGGACTCGGGTGAGCGCAACAGAGCTTGACGTGAAGAGGGTTGGTAATAATCTGCGCCTTGTCCCTTGCGTTTCTGCCCCAAAGCAGAAAGATAACGGGCGTTTGCTTGCGGTTAAGCTCCGAAATCACTCGGTCGGTAAACTGCTCCCAACCCATACCCTTGTGACTGTTTGCGGCGCCTCTGCGGACGGTAAGCACCGTGTTAAGCAAAAGCACGCCCTGCTTCGCCCAGCAGGTCAGTTCTCCGAAATCCGAAGGGTTTTCCGTTCCTGTATCCGTCTTTATTTCCTTGTAGATATTCAGAAGCGACGGCGGCGGCTGTACGCCCTCCTTAACGGAGAAGCAAAGTCCGTGAGCCTGTCCCGGCTCGTGGTACGGGTCCTGACCTAAGATGCAGACCTTAGTGTTTTCAAACGAGGTATAGCGCAATGCGTTGAAAATGTCGTTCATATCAGGGTATACCGTGCGTGAAGAATATTCGCTTTTTAAAAAGGCGCGAAGCTTTTTGTAGTAGGGCTTGTCAAATTCACCCTCAAGGATAGCATCCCAGTCGTTGCCGATATGTACCATATTATCACCCCGATTTATTTTACCACATGGCCCGTATTCTTGCAATAATTGCATTGAAAAATAAAAAGGACTGTGCTATGATAAAAGCGGATAGCATATCCGTATTAAGGGGGATTAAATATGAAAAGGATTATTGTTGCAGGCGGCGGCCACGGCGGTATTGCGGCGGCGGCACTGCTTGCGGAAAAGGGCTTTGAAGTAACCGTTTATGAAAGACATAAGCGGGAGGATATGGGATACGACTGGACCGACATTTTTAATCATAACTGCCTAAAGGCGGCAGGTGTTCCCATGCCCGATGATGACAAGTATGAAATAAAGGGCGACGTTGTCTTTTACGGACCGAGTCAGAAAACCGAGTTCGTACAGCGCTCTCCGAAAAATCAGCCCGAAATCAAAATGGAACGAAAGGATATTTACAATCATTTAATCGCTCATGCCGAGGAAAAGGGCGTTAAATTCGAGTATGAGTGCAGTATTCTTTCGGCGCTTCTTGCAGGCGACAGGGTTGTCGGCATAAACACCGACAGGGGCGCGTTTTACGCCGATATGGTAATTGACGCCTGCGGTTGCGATTCGCCTGTAAGGAAAACGCTTCCCGACTGCTGCGGAATACAGAAGGGTACAAACGACTTTGAAAAATTCTATATCTACCGCGCTTTCTTTAACCGAAAGGAAAAGGACACTGTGGAAAATGCCTTTAAGCTTACTCTGTTCTTTAACAATATCAGAGGTATTAGCTGGGTTACCACCGAGGACGAATACACAGACGTGCTTGTCGGCAGGTTTACCCCGTTTACCAAAAAAGAGGCAAACGAAACCATAGCGGCCATGAGGGAGAAAAATCCCGCAATCGGCAAGAAAATATTAAGAGGCGGAAGCTTCGCCCAAATACCTGTTAGACAAAATCTGTCTATTCTTGTCAGCGACGGTTATGCCGCAGTCGGCGACAGCGCATTTATGGCAATTCCTCTTATCGGCTCGGGCATTGCAAATGCGATTTATGCGGGCGCAATACTTGCCGATGTAATTGCAAATGACGAAACCGAAACCTACAGTGCGGAAACTCTGTGGGATTACCAGAAAAGATATTTCAAGGAACACGGCACGGGTTGTGCGATGCTCGCCTGCTTTAAAAATTTCCTTGTAAAGACAGAGCCCGAAAGCCTCGACAATATCTTTGACTACGGTATCGACAAGCTCAGGGGCAGCCTTTCAAGGACAAAGAAAATCAAGGACAACGCAACACTCAAGGACGTGCTTGAAATCCTGCTTCATGCAAGGTCGCTGCTTACCGACAAGGCGGCGGGCAAGGAGCTGGGCGAAGCCGCAAAGAAAATGGCAAAGCTTTTATCAATTACCTCTCAGATGCCAAAGGAATACTCACGCAACGAGGTTATCAAATGGGCGCAGAAATACAACAGAATATTTGATGTATAAAATAAAACGGATGATGCTTAACATCATCCGTTTTGCTTACGGTCGGGTTATCCGACATCGTTTATGACTTTATACAGAAGGCTGTATAGCTGAACTGCTTCCTCTTTCGTAAGCCTTACGCAGCTTTGCATTTTTGCGGGTACGTCAGCCGCCTTCTTACGCAACGCCTCGCCCTCGGGCGTGATGCTGACTATCAGCACTCTTTCGTCGGCTTCGCTTCTGTGCCTTGTGACGAAGCCCTTTTGCTCCATGCTCTTTAAAAGAGGCGTGAGCGTTCCCGAGTCAAGAAAAAGCTTTTCTCCGAGAGCCTTAACCGAGAGGCTCTTTTCCTCCCAGAGCACCATCATAGCGATATACTGCGTGTAGGTCAGGTTTATTTCGTCAAGGTACGGGCGGTATTTTTTTACAATTTCCTTTGCCGCCGCATACAGCGGAAAGCAAAGCTGGTTTTCAAGCTTTAATTCGGGATAGTCTCTTTCCATTTTCAACCCTCCGTCCTGTCGTAAGCCTCCCTGACCGCTCTTGCAAGCTGGTCGGCACAGGAGGTAGGTCTCATACCGCAGGTGTTGCCCTTCAGCTTTTCCTCAATCTGCTCAACGCTCATACCGTCAACGAGCTTGGAAATAGCCTTTAAATTGCCGTTACAACCGCCGGTAAAGCTGATGTTTGTGACTATGCCGTCGTTTAAATCAAATTTTATTTCCTGAGCGCAAACGCCCCTTGTTCTGTATGAATAGTTCATAATAGCTCCTTTAGAAAAAATTGAGTTCAATTAAATTATACTAAATTTTTTAATAAAGTCAATAAGAAAAAGCGACAGAGTGTTAATTCTGTCGCTTTCTTTAATTAAAACACAGGTTATTTTGCTTTCTTTTCCGCCTTGTCCGTCTTAACGAATACCTTGACGACAAAGAGAGTGCAAATCATAAGTGCAACCGAAATCGGAAGCGCAACAAGCTTTATGCTGTCCGGAAGCACGCCTGCGATAATGTAACCCACAAACGAAACGCCTGCAACCGTTAAGGCGTAGGGAAGCTGAGTTGAAACGTGGTTTATGTGGTTGCACTGCGCGCCTGCCGAAGCCATAATCGTGGTGTCTGAAATCGGTGAGCAGTGGTCGCCGCATACGGCACCTGCCATACAGGCTGAAATAGCAACAATTGTGATAGTTCCGCTCTGTGAGCCGAAAACGCTGAGCACGATCGGGATAAGTATACCGAAGGTTCCCCATGAAGTGCCTGTAGAGAAGGAAAGACCGACTGCAATAAGGAAGATTATTGCGGGCAGGAAAAGCTGAAGCGAGCCTGCGCTGCCTTCGACAAGCTGAGAAATAAATATCTTTGCGCCGAGAGAATCGGTCATGGTTTTAAGGGTCCATGCACAGCAGAGAATCATAATAGCGGGAACCATAGCCTTGAAGCCGTCGGGAAGGGATTCCATAAGCGACTTGAAGGAAAGCACTCTGCGAAGAAGGAAGAAAATTACCGCAAAGATAATAGCCGCAAACGAGCCTATAACAAGACCTACGGAAGCGTCGCTGTCCGAGAAGGCGGTAATAAAATCTGTGCCTGAGAAGAAGCCGCCCGAGTAAATCATACCGAGTACACAGGTGATAATAAGCACCAGCACGGGAATGACAAGGTCGATAACTCTGCCCTTCGGGTTGTCTGCAATTTCGGTCTGTGCGTCCGATTTTTCACCGGAGGTGAATAGGTCGCCCGCAAGGGCATTGACCTCGTGCTTTTTCATCGGACCGTAGTCCATATTTGAAAATGCGAGGAAGAGCATCATTACAATTGTGAGAATTGCGTAGAAGTTATAGGGAATGGCGCTGATAAACAGCGACATACCGCTTGCCGCGCCCGAGCCCTTTGCAAAGCCTGCAACCGCCGCCGCCCATGAGGATATAGGCGCTATGATGCAGACGGGAGCAGCCGTTGCGTCGATAAGATAAGCGAGCTTTGCGCGTGATACGTTATGTTTGTCGGTCACAGGCCTCATAACCGAGCCGACGGTAAGACAGTTAAAGTAGTCGTCAATAAAGATAAGCACGCCTAAAAGAACGGTAGCAAGCTGAGCGCCGATTCTTGTTTTTATGTGCTTTGTGGTCCATCTTCCGAAAGCGAGCGAGCCGCCTGCCTTGTTCATCATTGAAACAAGCGCGCCGAGAAGCACAAGGAAAATAAGAATACCTATGTTGTACGAGTCGGCTATGCTTGCAATAAAGCCGTCCTGAATGGTGTGCACCATTGTGGTTTCGAAGTTACCGTTGGCGTAGATAACGCCGCCGACAAGAATACCCACGAACAGCGAGGAGTAAACCTCCTTGGTGATTAAGGCAAGAACGATTGCGATAATCGGAGGAACAAGCGACCAGAAGGTGGCGTATTTAGGTGTGTCCCCTCTGACAGCGGCGAGAGCCGTCTGAATGTTTTCCTCAAAGTTTTCGTCATACTGCAGGTTGTCCGCATATGCGTCGACATAGTCCTGTGCGGAAGCGTCCGCCTCGGAATCCTCTCCAAGGGAAGCAACCGACAAATCGTAAACGGTGGTTTCGTCATCGCCGTTCGTCACCTCTACAAGCTGTGACGGAGCCGCTGCGATAACGGAAGGCGTAGTTTCCTCTCCGAAGGTCGTAAATGAGCAGATGAGGGAAATCGCAATAACAAGAACCGCCATCAGCACAAGGTTACGCAAACGGAGCTTTGACTGGATGCGTGTGAACATTTTCATTTCTCCTTTTTTCGTGAATAAGAGTCTGAACTGCGTTGCAATTCGGAAACTTGTTGGCTCATGCCAATAAAAAAGCCATGCTCTCCGGGAGCATGGCAAAAATAAACCCTTTAAAAGAATAATTAAATAGCGCTCCACAGATGTGACAGTACACGGCATATTCTGCAGTGTCCCAACGCACACCGTCGGAATCCGATGTGAATTTCGGCGGCTTTTCCTTTGGAGCGCAGTGATTCCGCACCGTTGTCCGCTTTACTGATAAAAGCCGCGCCTCTATTAAAATTACTTATTAAAAATAGCACAAACTTATGACGTTGTCAACAAAAAGATTAGCGGATTAAAGCCATTCAAGCATATCATCAATTATCAGTATAAATAATATGATTAAGGCAAACAAAAGAAGCCTGTATAATGTGTTAAGTAAGATCAGAGCCTTTATGTTCTCTTCCTTGAGCCTATGAATAAAATCCTTTATTCTTCTCATAAATTCACCTCATATACCAAATCGGGATATTTTAATTATACCAATATGGGATAATAATGTCAAGGAGATGAAAGTATGCGTATAAAACAGTTACGAAGCTCAAAAAATATATCACAGCTTAAAATGGCGATGGATTTAAGTCTTAATCAAAACACAATCAGCAGATATGAAACCGGCGCAAGGGAGCCGAGTATTTCCGAACTTATCAGAATAGCGGAATATTTTGACGTCTCCGTTGATTACCTTCTGGAGCTTACCGATAATCCGAAAAGAGCATAAAATAAGGACGGGGAAAAGGGCACTGTTCACAAGGATGAATAGGTTTTGGCTTTGTCCTTTTGTCCCTAAAGCAATTAAAAATCCCCGTAATACGTCAGTATTGCGGGGATTTTGTAATCACTTTATAAACTAAAACTACTTTGCCAAAACTGCTTTGCACCCAAAAATCAGACTGTTTTTCGTTAGAACAATCGCACAAATCGGG
>JAFRUO010000010.1 GCA_017438845.1 Clostridia bacterium
AAGCAAAAAGACGGAGGGGTAGTCAAAGAAACATATAAACTAATCTACCCCTCAGTCAGCCTGCGGCTGTCAGCTCCCCTCTCAAGGGGAGCTTGTAAGGTTGTAATGAAAACACATAAAACCTTGTCGGCGGGAGCAAGCCCCCGCCCTACGACAGATAAAATAAATTGTATTCATCAAATTTATAATTTAAACGCAGTGTACGGCGTCCCGACGTCCCGTCAACCTCCCCTTGTCAGGGGAGGTGTCTTTTTGCTTTAGGCAAAAAGACGGAGGGGTAGTAAACATTATAATGAATACTTAAAACTTAAAAATGAATAATTGTAAGGGACGGCCCCTACGGATATATTCCGTAAAAAAAGTCTCCCTTTTTATAAGGGAGGCTTTCTTATTCATATTCAATTTTATTTTTCCATCTTCATTGAAATGTCAAAGGCTTTGACGGAATGCGTCAGTGCACCGAGCGAAATAATGTCAACGCCCGTCCTTGCAACCTCTGCGACATTGAGCAGTGTTATGCCGCCCGAAGCCTCGGTTTTGGCTCTGCCGTCAATTATTTTAACCGCCTTTTCCATATCCTCGTTTGACATATTGTCAAGCATTATAATGTCAGCCCCTGCGCTGACAGCCTCAAGCACCTCTTCAAGGTTTCTTGTTTCAACCTCAATCATAACCGTGTGCCCGATTTTGCCGCGAAGCGTTTTTACGGCGTTGGTAATTCCGCCGCCTGCGTCAATGTGATTGTCCTTGAGCATGGCGCAGTCCGAAAGATTGAAACGGTGATTTTTGCCGCCGCCGCAGGTTACGGCATATTTCTGCAGAGCGCGCATACCGGGAAGCGTTTTTCTCGTGTCGGTAATCTGTGCCCTCGTACCCTTGCAAAGCTTAACCGCTTCGTTTGTCGCCGTGGCAATGCCCGACATATGCTGAATTAAATTAAGCGCAGTCCTCTCGCCCTTTAAAAGAAGCGTTGTGTGTCCTGAAAATTCGGCAATTACGTCGCCCTTTTTCACCCTGTCGCCGTCCTTGAAATTCACCTTTTTTGAAAACTCGGGGTCAAGCATTTCAAAAACTCTCATAGCGACATCAATTCCGCAAAGCACTCCGTCGGCTTTGGCGACAAAATATGCCTCGTTTGTCTGCGCCTCATCAATTAAATAATCGGCGGAAATGTCAATGTAATTAATATCCTCCGCAAGTGCGGCTTTAATTAAACTGTCAACGTAGAAGGAAGGTAAAATCATCCCTTGTCAACCTCCTTTAATATGATATGTGCAACCGTTGCAAGGCTGAGCGCTTCGCAGTAGTCGGGAGTAACGGCAAATTTACCTGCTCCGAGCCTCTTTAAAATCCTGTCAACCTGCTTTAAGCCGAGCCTAACGGCGTCCTCATCGGGGATAACGAAGTAAGCCCTCTGCATAATTTTTCTGATTTCCGTCCTCATTCCCTTCGGAAGCGGAGCTCCCGAAATATCAAGCTGTTTTTCCACAGGCTCAACCGACGGCAGACCCTTTGCCTTCAGGGCGCTTATGTCCTGCGCCGCTCTTCTTCCGAAAACGAGCGCCTCAAGAAGGGAGTTGCTGGCAAGTCTGTTTTTACCGTGCACACCCGTATGCGAGCATTCTCCGACTGCATACAGCCTTGAAATCGAGGTCCTTGAATCAAGCGACACGTCAATGCCGCCCATAAGGTAATGCTGGCACGGGAAAATCGGAATCAAATCCTTGGTAATGTCAACGCCGTGCTGCATACATCCCTCATAAATACCGGGGAAACGGTCAAGCAGGTATTCACGATCCCTGTGAGTAATGTCAAGGAAAAAGTCGTTACTGCCCGTCTTGCGGCTTTCAAGAATAATCGACCTTGAAACGACATCTCTCGGCGCAAGCTCAAGTCGGTCGTCATATCTGTGCATAAAGCGTTCACGGTTACAGTTAAGAAGGTATGCGCCCTCTCCCCTTACCGCTTCGCTGATAAGAAACTGCTCCCTGTCAGGCCCGTTAAACGCCGTCGGGTGAAACTGAACGTAGCTTAAATTCTTAATCGTTGCACCGAGCTCATAGGCAAGCCTTATGCCGTCGCCTGTTGCAACCGCGGGGTTGGTGGTGTATTTATAGACTCTGCCGATTCCGCCCGTAGCAAGCACACAGTAGTCTGCAAACACGGTTGTTGCAGTTCCGTCCGCTAACAAAATGCATGCACAAAAGCCGTCCTTTTCACGGCCCAGAGAATAAACCTGTGCGTTCTCAACCTGAGTAATATTCTTCCTTCTGTGAACCTCCTCAAGCAGTTTTTTGACGATTTCGGCTCCCGTGGTGTCCTTGTGGTGAACAATACGCCTTCTGCAATGTCCGCCCTCAAGGGTTTTCTGTACAGTGCCGTCGGGGTTTTTGTCAAAGTCCACGCCGTATTCCATAATCTTGCGGACATCGTCGGGGCCTTCGCTGACAAGCACCTTAACCGCCTCGGGGTCATTCTTGTAGCCGCCTGCAATAAGCGTGTCGTTGTAATGAAGTTCAAAGCTGTCGTCCTCAAAGCTGAGTACGGCGGCGACGCCTCCCTGAGCAAGATTGCTGTTGGAAAGCGTGTCGGATTTTTTTGAAAGCATCAATACCGAAAGTGAGTCGGGCAGATTCAGCGCGGTGTAAAGCCCTCCTACTCCGCTTCCGACTATCAGTACATCATATTTGGTTTCCATGCTAAAAACATCTCTTTATATAATAATATCAGCTCTCTGCTTTTCTTTTATCGGCAGTGTTTTCGAAAAACCTGTGAGCGTTGCTGTGAAGATATCTGCCGTAGCTTTCGTGTCTGTCCATTCTCGGAACATACATACTGTCAACGGTTTTACCGAGCTTTGTGTCGTAAAGATAAAGCGTTTCACCGTCGGCAAGATTAAAGTTGCATATATAATCTTTAACCTCGTAATAGTTCCTGTTACAGTTAATTACGAAGCTTTCCCCACTTTTGAGAGTTACCTTGGGGAGGTTGAACATAAGGGGCTTGTCTGCGTTGTCGGAAATATAATACCTTGAAAGGTCAACCGCTTCACTGCCGTAGTTTTCAAGCTTAATCCAGTCGGTGTCGCTTTTGGCGCAAACCTCCTGAATAAGCAGCTCGGCATTCGCCTGCCTTTCTGCAACAGCCTTGACGGTAAGCTCCCCTTTTTCGGTCATTTCGGGTGTAATCACAAGCGTGTCACCCTCAACGGTTTCTCCGTTGACCTCAAAGCCGACAAGCTTATAGTTAGGATATGCGTCCGCTTTAACGGTAAAGCTGATTCCTTTATAATACCTGCCGGAAAAGTCTTCTCCGCCGAAAACCTCATTTTTGTTCCAGTATACCCTGACGCCTTCGGAGCAGCTGAGCTTTAAATCATACATTTCGGAAAGGCCGAAAAATTCGTCAACCGATTTTAACAAATCCTTTTCATGAACCGCGGCGTTTTCCTTTATATTCTCAATCAGTCCGTTTTTGGTTTCAATTTCCTTTTTGTCGTAGAAAAGCTCATATGCATTTTCAAGCTTTGCGTGCTCCTCGTCGACAATTACGGCTATATCCTCGGGGTTAAACGAGGCGTTCATCAAGTCGCAAAGATAGGTGAAAAATTTATCCCTATATCCCTCGTACTCCATAACGTGCGGGAAGGAGGAGCCTGCGGTCCTGTAAAGATTGTTCATAAGCGAATCAAGCACATTCCGCTTACAGCCCTCAAAAAATTCCTCCTCATCCTCCTGCATGAAGTAGATTAAGTCCATATCGTAAAGCAGGAAGCGGAACCTTCCGTCGGTATACGGGTTTGTTCCGTCGTAACCTCCGTCATAACGCCACATTTCATAGTTGTTACCCGGCCAGTCATTGTTGTTCATAAGAATTTCGGCGGCATAGTACAGAAGGTAGCTGTCCATGTCAACCTTTTCTTCAAGAGCCTTACGGTTTTCGGCAACGGTTAGGTCTTTTTTTATAAGCTCGGTAATTCCGCCGTGCTCAAACGCCGCAATTTCGTTACCCCTCCACTTGGTAATCAGCTCACTGTCGGGCAGAGAAAAATGGTTTTTAAGGTACGAGTCGGAATAATTCTGCTGAATGTCGTAAACTCCCCAGAACTCATTGTTTAAAAATAAAATCGCCCTGTTGGTGCCGCAACAGATGTCAAGCCCTGCCTTCTCGCAAAGTCTGCTTGCCACCGAGGAGCGTATGTTGCTGTAGTTCATATCCTGACTGCCGGAGCGAAGCCTGAGGCTGTGGTATTCGGTGGGCTCCGAAAGCAGTGTAGTGTCAGGCGAAGGAAACTTAAAGTCTATGTGAAGATGCTCGGCGTCGTATTCCTCGCCGGCAATTATTTTAAGCGATTTTGACTTAAAGCCCGACGAAGTGCCTCCCGAAACGGCAAGTCCGACATCCTGACTGAAAAGCAGAGTTCCGTCTGCGGAAAACATTGTAGCCTGAGCGTCTCTTATCCACTCGTCGCCTCTCTGCCGCCAGTTGCCCTCGATAAATTCAGCTCCCTTAGCCTTGTTTTCATCGTAGGTTCTGCCGTCGGCAAAGATACCTATATCATAATCGTAAAGCCCGTATTCGTCCGAGGTTACACTGATTATATCTGCACCGTAGGTTTCCCGTACATTGTCACCTACAAGATAGGTACAGCAGGCGGAGCTGCTGAAGCCGCCCTTGTAATATGCCGCCGCCTTGAGCACATAAAGCTTGGTCGTCCCCGGCTCCTTTTTAAGGGTAATTGTTTTTTTGTATCTGAGGGTTTTCGGGTCCTTACCGTCAAGCGAATAGTAAATCTTTGTGCCGAGCGGTGCGTCAACGTCAAGAGAAAGCTTTACCTTTACCTCGTCCTGATAATAGCCCGAGGGTACGGAAATCTTGACCACCGACAGGTCTGCAAATTCGTCGATATTGGCAATGTTTCTGTAGTCCTTGAGGTAAAACAGCAAAATCACCGCAAAAAGCAGAAAGACAAGCGCTATCATAAGAAAGCGCTTGTCTGTGACCTTTGTTTTTAACTTTTCCAGCTTAGCTTTGTCCGGCTTTTCAAGCATATGTGATTTATCCAACGTTTTCTCCTGACTCTGCAACGAGATTAAAGGTGTTGACTCCGTCAAAATCGGCAATAGTCGAAACCGCTCTTACACTGCCGTTTTTGCCGAGTGTGATTTCGTAAATTATTTCCTTGCGGCCGTTGCTCTTTGAGGAGCTGCGAAGTCTGTAATACTTAGCCGCCCTTTTAAGCGCATGCTCAACTCTCTTTTCGTCAAGCTCGTCGCTGCCGCTGACAATGACAAGATACTTTGTCTGCATTTTCGGCAGATATGTACTGCCTGCAAGCACAACGGCAATAAAGAGCGTGGTTACAAGAGAAAGCTTGAAATTCTGCGAACCGATGCTCAATCCCTCTGCTATCGCCCAGAAAATAAACACGGTGTCACGGCTGTCCTTGATTGCCGTTCGGAATCTTACAATTGAAAGAGCGCCGACCATACCTAACGAAATAACAATGTTACTGCTTATCATAAGCATAATAACAATTGAAATGAGCATGATTACAACAAGCGAAATATTAAACTTTATGTTGTATGCCACTCCCTTGTAGCTTATGTAATAGGTAACGAAAATAATTGCGCCTATTACCAAACCTGCAAGCAGTGTAATCATGATTGAGCGTATGCTAAGGTTTGCGCTGTTAGTGTAAAAATACTGAAATATTTCTTCCTTGGACATTATATACCCCTTTACAAATCAAAATATATTTTTCTTCCGAGACAGTATTTGCTGACCGAGGTCCTTGTAAGATTAAAAGGCTCAAGCGCCTTGGAAATACTGTCGAGTAACACCCCGTTATATTTAACCTCAAGCACCACCATGTTGTCAAACACCGGTGTAAAAATCGGCTGAGTGTCAAAAAGGTCAAAATAAGACTCGTTGCTCCTGACGTTCATATCAAAGGTAATCCTTGTACTGTAAAGCTCATGCATATACGCAATTCTGTCATATTCAATAAGCGCAACGGGTCTGTATATTCCGAGACAAAGCTCAGAGTAGATGTAAGCGGCGTTCGGACTTTTGTCAAAATAGTCAAACATCACGCTGAAATTGCCCCGTGATATTTCAACCGCGTCCTCACGGCTGATAAGAAGGCTTACCTTGTGCTGGAGGTCGCCGTTTTTCTGCTTAATCTCAAGCTTGCAAACCTCATCGTCGGGGCTGTAGCTGCGAATACGGATTTTCTTGCGTATTTCCGTGCCTGCGAGCTTTTCGTGGTAGTCGCTGTTCTCCACAGTGTCAAGATACAAGCTACGGACAACATACGCCCCGTTTTGGGAGTATTTGTCCTTTTTAAGCAGCTTGTCAAGTCTTGCTCTTAACTGCGAGGCCTCGGCAAAATTAAGCAGATATTTATTTTCAGTTCTGAAAACAGATAATTCCGACATATCACGTCTCACTTAAACAATTTTTGACATTATACTACGAAAGCCTTCCAAATGCAAATCTAACCCTTTAAGTTATGTGTTTTACCTTAATGAGAAATCTTCCCTGTCAAGAGTAAGGTTGGGATTGTAGTACGGGTCGCCGGCCTTAAGCTCTTCGCCCCACTTGTCACGGAAGCGCTGAATTTCACCGCTGAAACGTGCGACCTTTTCGGGTGTGTCCTCAATGCCTCTTGACTTTGACTCATAATGATAAAGCTCGGCATACGGAGTAAAGACTATAAGCAGGTCTTTTTTTCTTATTTTCATGCACAGGTCAATGTCGTTGAAGGCAACGGCAAATTTCTCGTCAAAGCCTCCGATGTCTTCAAAAACGGATTTTTTAACCATCAGGCAGGCGGCAGTGCACGCAGAAAGATCCTGCTGATATGACGCTCTTCCAAAATAGCCGTTTGAGCCCCTGGGCTGGTTTTTAAACGCATGGCCTGCAAGCGTAAGTACGCCGAGGATAACGCCTGCGTGCTGAATTGTGTCGTCGGGATAATAGAGCTTTGCGCCTACCGCTCCGACATCGCTGCGCTGACAGAACATCAGCATCTCCTCAATCCAGTCGGGGGCGATGACCTCAACGTCATTGTTAAGCAGCAGTAAATAGTCGCCGTTTGCGTATTTTGCGCCGAAGTTGTTGATAGCCGAATAGTTAAAGCCTGCCTCGGGCTTGTATACAACGACCTTGATTTTCGGATTGGTTTTAAGCGTGTCGTAGTATTTAAAGGTTTCATCGTCCGAGTTGTTTTCGATAATAATTATCTCATAGTTTTCATAGGTTGATTTTTCAAGTATGGAGTTTATGCATACCGAAAGCTCCTCAACGTGATTGTAGTTGGGAATAAGAATCGAAACTAAAGGATTGTCCTCAATATCGTACCTGATTCTGTAAACATTGGGATGAATCGGAGAGCTTTCAACCGTGCCCTTCAGCCCCACCCTTTCAAGGTGCTCGCTGACGGCGTTAATACCCGCCTGAATTGTATAAGGCTTTGCATAGGGGTCGGAGGCAACGCTTACGGCGCTGACTCTCCAGTGATAAAGGATTTCGGGAACGTGTACAATATGCTCCGCCTTTTCGGTAAGTCGTAAAATAATATCATGGTCCTGACTTCCGTCAAACTCCTTGCGGAATTTTCCCGCTACGTCAAGAAGGCTCTTTTTAAACACCGTAAAATGGCAGATATAATTGTTTGAGCGAAGATTGTCAACTGCAAAATCGGGCTTGAAATGAGCGTCAAAGAAGCCCTCTCCGAGAGTGGTGAATTTGTCCTCATCGCAGTAAATAAAGTCCGCCTGCTTTTCGCAGATAACCTGCATATACTTGTATAATGCACTCGGATGAAGAAGGTCGTCGTGGTCGAAAAGCGCAATGTAGTCGCCCGTCGCCATATCCATACAGGCGTTTGTGTTTTCGGAAATACCGAGGTTTTCCTCAAGCTTCTTGTAGACTATTCTTTTGTCATCCTTGCTGTAATGGCTTACGATTGTTTCAACCGAGTCGTGCTCGTCGTCGCTTCCGTCGGCAAGACAGAGCTCCCAGTTTTTGTAGGTCTGTGCAAGAACCGATTCTATCATTTCCCTGAGAACGTCCTCAGGAGTATTGTACAGAGGAACAATAATGCTGAATTTAATATCCTTCGGGAATTTTTCCGACTCCTGTTTTTTTCGTATCTCGTCCGGGATGCGGTTATATTCATCAAAATCCTTGGGCTTGTATTCCACCGGAGGCGGAGTGCCGCGGACTATTCTCCTGATTGTAGCCTTCAGGCCGTTTCTTTTAAGGAAGAAGAAGCATTTTACAATAAGCAGCCAGAGCGAAGAGATCATTCTCAACGGCTTGGTAATCCTCCAACTTGTAGACTGCTGAAAGTCCTTGACGGTTGAAACTGCATTGTTAAGCTGAACGCTCTGCTGAGCCGTTTTTATTCTCAGCTTGCGGTTTTCCTCTTCAAGAAGTTTGTTTTCCTTTTTCAGTCTGCTGATTTCCTCGGCAGTTTCGGTTTCGTTAAATTTGTTGATGTTGTTTTCCATAGCCTTCCTCTCAGCCCTCTGTCTGTCCTGCTTTTTCCTTATAGACTTTGCATATCTCCTCAGTCGGACCGTCCATCAGGATGTTGCCCTTTGACAGCCAGACAACCCTTGAGCATAGTCTTTCAATCTGCTCAAGCGAATGCGAAACGATAATAACGGTTGTGCCGCCGCTCATCATATCGGAAATTCTTTTTTCACACTTCTGCTGGAAAAGGAAATCGCCTACCGAAAGAATTTCGTCAACAATCAGTATGTCGGGACGTGTAATGGTGGCGATTGAAAAGCCCAGCCTTGCAACCATACCCGAGCTGTAATTTTTGATTGCAACGTCCATAAAGTCACGAAGCTCGGCAAAGTCAATTATCTCGTCCATCTTCTCGGTCATGGTCTGCTTTGAAAAGCCGAGCACCGAGCCGTTAAGATAGACGTTTTCTCTTGCGGTAAGATCAAAGTCAAAGCCCGCGCCGAGCTCAATGAGCGGTGAAATCGAGCCCTTAACCGCAACACTGCCCATTGAAGGACGAAGTATGCCCGAAATAACCTTGAGCATAGTGCTTTTGCCCGAGCCGTTAAGACCGACGATGCCGACGACCTCTCCTTTTTTGATTTCAAGGTTTATGTTTTTAAGCGCAAAGAATTCCTCAAACTGAAGCTGATGCTTTGCAAGCCTGATTATATATTCCTTGATACTGTCTACGCGTTCCTTTGACATATTGAAGCGCATACTGACATCATGAAGTTCTATTATATTATCCACAGTAACGCCTCCTTAAATGTAAAGAATAAATCTGTCCTGCTGCTTCTTAAACAGCACAAGACCCGCTGCAAGGAATGCAAGCGCATAGACAATACAGACAAGATGCTCCGTAACGGAGGGAACCGTAGCGTACATTACAACGTCCCTCATATAGGTAACATAGTGGAACATCGGGTTCAAATGCATAATCGGCGCAAGCCTGTCGGGAATAACCTCGGCGGGATAAATAACCGGTGTAAGGTACATCCACGCAACGGTCCAGACAGTGTAAAGATGCCCGATATCTCTGAAGAACACGTTAGTTGAAGCAAGTATAAGACTAAGCCCGAGACTGAAAATCAGAGTGCAAATCATCGGGTAAAAGAAAAGCAGCGCCGTAGGTGCCACGGGCATTCTGACAATTAAAATAACAACGATAACCGCAACCGAGGAAAAGAGCATATTGACAAATGCAAACAGACACTTTTCAAGCGGGAAAATATATTTCGGAATATAAACCTTTTTAATCAGCGAGGCGGCGCTTATTACCGAGGTAAGAGAGCCTGTAGTCGCCTCGGTCATAAAGTTGAAAATAAGTGAGCCGGTAAGGTAATACACAATAAAATATTCAACCTGGAATCTGAAAATCCTTGAAAAGACCGCATTGATAACCAACGCCATTAAAAGGGGATTGAGTATGCTCCACATAAAGCCGAGCACACTTCTGCGGTATTTTACCTTTAAGTCTCTTGAAATAAGGTTGCCGAGCAAATATCTGTAACGCTTAAACACCTCTACATTCGGACCGATGCCCTTAAGGTAAAGCACTGCAAACAACAGAGCCCCTGCCGCAAGGGCGGCGCCCAGGGTGAAAAGAATCATATTCTCAATAAATCCCTCGCTGCCGTAGCCGCCTGAATACAACCAGCCGCCTACTGCTCCTGCCGCTGCGGCAAGGAAGCAAACAGCAATTGAAATTTTGTTCTTCATTTTTTACTACCTCTTAATTAACTAAACGCTATAAATCACCTTAAAATATACCATAATATAGTCATAATGTCAATTAAACAGAGCAATAAAAGGGTGTTGTGAAAAGCAATAAATTCTTAGCTGAGGTTTGATGTTATGTGTTTGTTTATCGGACGTAGGGATGGATACCATCCGCCCGCTAAAATTACCGCACATTTACGGTGAGTACCCAACGTCAATAACACGCACACTCGTAGGGGCGACCATTGGTCGCCCGCACGCCTTC
>JAFRUO010000011.1 GCA_017438845.1 Clostridia bacterium
CCACGGGACCCGTTTACGGGTAAGTAAGTAGCAAATGCATGGCTGGCAGGCCAATAAACAGCGCACTTGTGCGCCGCCAGTATCGTATAGGGCTATGCCCGAAAATGAAAAACCACCCGCTATGCGGGTGGATATTTATTGCGTGGCGGTAAAACCGCTTGACCTGAATTGAATTTTGTGTGATAATGAAACAAATGAAAGCTCTTTCGGTTTGGAGGTAAAAAATGTTAAGCCTGTTTCATACAAGTCATCAGATAATTAAACAGCCCGACGTACATTTTGGGCGAAGCAATGCCGATTTCGGACAGGGCTTTTACCTTTCCGACAGTCACGAATTTGCCGGGAAATGGGCAACGCCGGGGAAGGACGGCTTTACATATATAAACTGCTATACTCTTGAACCTGACGGTTTGAAGGTTAAAAGCTTTGATATTTCTTCGGAGTGGTTTGAGTATATTAAAGCCAACAGAGAGGGCAGGCGTGACAGCCTCAGCGATTTCGACGTTGTAATCGGTCCTGTTGCCAACGACACGCTTTTTGATACCTACGGCATTTTAACCTCAGGGCTGATTAAGCCCGAGGACGCGCTGAAGCTTCTTTCGGTCGGGAAAAACTACCGACAGATTAATATCAAATCCAAAGCCGCCGCCGCAAAGCTTAAATGGCTTAAGTCCGAACGGCTCGAAAGGGAGGAGCTCGAAAAATCAAGGGAACTTCTTTTAAAGGAATCCGAGCAGTACACGGAGCTTTTTTTCGGCGAGCTTATGAAGCTTCCCGACTTTGCGGATATTGAGGATATGTTAACTTAAAAAACACGGAAAAAATTTTTTCCGTGTTTTTATTTTCTTTAGCTACACTTTAGGTTGCGGTTTTATATTATAGCCACAGACAGAGAAACGTCTTAACAACAAAAGGAGGATTTACCATGAAAAAAAGTAAAATAATTGCTATAATACTTTCTCTTGCACTGGCGGTTTCATTGTTTGCCTCATGTGCAAACACTGCAAAATATAAGAACGAAACCGTAACCGCAAAAATCACATCAATCGAATCGGGCAAGGCTACGCTCACGGTCGTAACTGCCGATGAAAGCTCTCAGCAGCCGCCCGAAATGCCTGACGGCGAAAATCCGGGTAACGGGGACGGGGAGCAGGCTCCTCCCGAAAAGCCGGACGGCGACACGCAGGACGGCGACACGCAGGACGGCGACACGCAGGACAGCGAGGACTCTTCACGCAAGGCTCCTCCCGAAAAGCCCGACAGTGATACTCAGGATACTGCAAACGGCAGTGAAAGCACGGGCAGTAAGAAGGAGCGTAAGAGTAAGAGCGCCGATACGACCTCAACCGATGCACAAAGCGCCGAAAACGAAAGCGGCAATTCCTCAAGACCCGAGCCTCCCGAAAAGCCCGAAGGCGAAGCAGGTGAGAGCGGAGAAGCGGGAAATATGCCAACCCCTCCCGATATGGCAGGTCAGCAAACCTATACCGAAACAGATGTCAGCTTTACCCTTGACTTAAGCAGCTGTGAAATCGTTTCTGGAAACGAAGCCCTCAGTGTTTCCGACTTAAAGCAGGGCGATATAGTAAGCGTTACCTTTAACTCAAAGGGAAAGCCCGAAAAGCTGGAATTGCTTAACGGCTCGGTCGGAGGTAGCTTCGGCGCCTCGCAGGCGGTTGAGCAGGGAACAAGCGCAAACACGGTTTCGGAGGACTCCGAAATCAGTAAACAGACTTATACCTCGGAGGGCGACGACGAAAACGCTCTTAGAATTGACGGGGCAACCGTAACGCTTGATTCGGTTACCGTTAACAAAAGCGCAGGTTCAAGCTCAAACACCGAAAGCGGAGATTTCTATGGTATGAACGCCGCTCTGCTTGCGACAAACGGAGCAACGCTGACAATTAAAAACTCATCCGTCAGCTCCTCGGCGCAGAACGGAAACGGTGTGTTCAGTTACGGAAGCGGCACCACCGTCAATATTTCCGATTCGACTATAACCACGACCGCCGACAACTCGGGCGGAATACAGACCACGGGCGGCGGTACTACCAATGCGACTAACCTTAATGTAAAAACCTCGGGCAATTCCTCTGCGGCAATCCGCTCCGACAGGGGAGGCGGCACGGTAAATGTTGATAAAGGCACATATGAAAGCAACGGCTA
The DNA here is from genome assembly GCA_017438845.1 of Clostridia bacterium. Lineage (GTDB taxonomy): Bacteria > Bacillota > Clostridia > Oscillospirales > Acutalibacteraceae > Fimenecus. Next base: position 2,167 of record JAFRUO010000011.1, read on the forward strand.
CAATTCGCCTGCGGTTTATTCGACTGCCGACATCACCGTTAAAAATGCCACTCTCACTGCAAACAATTCCGAGGCGCTTGTAATTGAGGGTCAGAATTCAATCACACTTGAAAACTGCAACGTAACGGGAAATATGAGCGACACCAAAGGCTCAAGCTCCGACGAAAACGTGCACAATGTTATGATTTATCAGTCAATGTCAGGCGACGCCGAGGTAGGCACCTCTAAGCTGACAGTAAACGGCGGTACGCTCACCTCGAAAAACGGCGATATGTTTTACGTCACGAACACCGACAGTGAAATAAGCCTTACAAACGTAAATATCGTGAACAACGACAGGGACTCTTATCTTTTCAATATCACGGGTAACTCCGCTTCACACGGCTGGGGTACGGCAGGCAAAAACGGTGCGAACGTGACTCTCAACTGCTCCTCGCAGACCCTTGAGGGCGACATCAGAGTAGATTCTGTTTCAACCCTTAAAATGACGCTCTCCGACTCAAGCTCCTTTACCGGTACAATCAATATAGCTGACAACGAGCAAAACGGTGAAGCAGTTTCCGACAACGCCGTGCTTGTTATCGAAGAGGGCTCAAGCTTCACTCTTACCGGTAACTGCACGCTGACAAGCCTTGAAAATCACGGCACAATCAATTTCAACGGCTATACAATCACACTTGCGGACGGAACAGTTTTAAAGTAAAAGACAAATACGAAGAAAACTTCCTCTTATAAAAATAACGACACCTTGCTTTTGCAGGGTGCCGTTTTTTCTTTGGATTATTTGTTCATTATATTTATAAATGCCCTTGCACATCTTAACTCCGGGTGGGAAAAATGTCCGCCGGTGTTAATTTTGAAGCGGCAGTCAATGCCTTCACGCATAAAGGCTTCCCTTTGTAAATTAATGTTTTTCCCAACCGCCGACAACCTGCGGTTCTTTGTGTTTTCCTCTTGGTCGCCGAGGCTTAAGTATACGCTCTTTGCTTTAAACTTATTCGAGGCAATGAAATCGAGCCAGCCGTCAAACCACACCGAGGGCGATGCAGCGGCAACCGCGTCGAAGGTGTCTGTTACATATCCGCACCAAAGTGCAAAAAGAGCGGCGAGAGAATACCCGCCGATAACAAGCTTTGCGTCCTGAGCCAAATACCTGCTTTCAATAAAGGGAAGCGTTATTTTTTCAATCTCATTTAGCGTAGCCTCTGCCTGTCCCGAAAAGCTTTCGTTCCCGAACACGGCAGGAGCTTCCCACGGGCTCAACTCTGCGTTCCAATCGTTGCACAGTAAGGCAACAAGCATAAAACTTCGCTTTACCTCATCTCTGATCTTGGAGTATTCCGTTTTAAGAAGCGGCAAATCCTGCTCGCCGACGCACTGTATCAGCAGATAATCCGGCTTGACGTCGCCGAAAATAATAGTTCTTTCAAACATAAAAGCTCCTTTGCTAAATGTATTTTACCGTTTCGCTGAGCTCTTTTCTTTTAAAATGCAAATGAGCAGGGTGGCTTTTTTCGGAAGGATAACCAAGCGCAAGCATCATAACCGGCTTGTGATTTTCGGGCAGGTCAAACGCCTCGGACAGTTCAACGGAATCGAAGCCTCTTATCCATAAGCTGTGCACTCCGAGCTGCTCGGCTTCAAACATCATGCTTGAAGCGACAATTGAAGTGTCCTGCTCTCCGCAGTTGTATTCCGAAAAGCCTCGGTCCGCAGGGTTTTTCCACACCTCGCTAAGGTCGTAGCAGACCAGAAGCGCAAGCGGACATCCGCAAAGCGAGGCACCCGTAGAAACGGCTTTTTTCATTGCCTCTTCGCTTCTTATCACATAAATTCTCTGCGGCTGATAATTACATCCCGTAGGCGCAATTCTTCCCGCCTCAAGTATTTTTAAAAGCTTTTCCTCCTCTACGGGAACGTCGGAAAAATGACGCTCGGAAAACCTTTTTTTGCAAAGCTCAAGAAAGTCCATTTTTTTCTCCTTTACATTCCGAACGGGGCTTTTGTTTCAAGGTGTTTGATTGTTACCCGTAACCCCGCGTCAACCTCGGCACAGTACAGTGCCTCGAAGTTCTCCGCAATCGGGGAACGGGCGATAACCTTAAAATTCGTACTGCCTTCCTTTAACCCCTCAAAGCTTATTTCCACCGTATAGCCTGCGCCGCACAGCTCCTCGTGGTCAGGGCTTTTGTAGCGGCGCGAAGAGCTGAAGCTTAAAACCGAGCGGTCCTCAATTTCCACATTGAATGAGGGACCGCCGCCTTCAAACGATTCAAACTGAAGTACGGGCGGTGTGCAGTCAGTGCCGTTGTGCGACAAAGCGTCCTTGTGTTTCTTTATAAAATTCGGCATAATTTCCCTCCTTGCAGGCAAATATCAGGGTGCAAATCACTTTCATATACTTAAATCAAGTATAGCTTTATTTTACTTTTGCTTCGGCGATTTGTCAACAAAATCAGCGCCGAGACTCGTTGACGGCGTAACATGAGATGTGATATAATAAATACACATAACAAAAGCCTTGTCAAGGCTTCGGACTTTTCAGCAGAGCATTTAAGGCAAAAGACAAAATGAAGGGAAGCGGTGTCTATGGGCGCAGGAAAAATACTGTACGGCAAACAGGCAAAGCCCTTTGTTTTGCAGTGGCATATCACGCATAAGTGCAACCTGCACTGCGCTCATTGTTATCAGCAGGAGTATTCCTCGCACGCAGGGCTTCCCGAGCTTATTGAGGTCCTCGACAAATATGAACGCTTTTTGTTTCTTCACGGCTTCAAGCCGCATATCTTTCTTACCGGCGGCGAGCCGTTTTCAAGCGAAAACCTTTTCCCGCTTTTGGAGGAAATAAAAAAACGGGGTATGCCTTTTACGCTTCTTACCAACGGTACGCTGATAGATATTCACAAGGCAAACCGCCTTGCGTTTCTCCAGCCCGAATGCGTTCAGGTAAGCCTTGACGGCACACGCGAAATCCATGACGGTATCAGGGGACAGGGGAGCTTCGACATGGCTCTGAGAGGCATTGACAGCCTCGTAAGTCAAGGCGTTAAGGTGATAGTTTCCTTTACCGTGCAGAAAACAAATCAAGACTGCTTTTCGGAGCTTGCCGACATCTGCCGCCGTCACGGCGTTTTTAAAATCTGGTGGGACCGTGTCGTTACCGACACACCCGAAAGCACCGAAAGCCTTGCGCTTTCGACCGAGGAGTTTCATCGTTTTTTAAAGCGTGCGGCTAAGCTTCACGACAAATTTGTTAAAAGAAACAAGGGCTTTTACGTTTCGTGCGAGCGTTCGCTTCAGTTTACGGAATGCAAACGCCCGACTCAGTGCTACACCTGTCATGCAGGCAAGGATATGGTCACGGTGCTTGCCGACGGCTCGGTTATGCCGTGCCGCAGACTGCCGTTTGTTGTGGGCAATATTTTTACCGACGAGCTTGAGGATATTCTTTCGTCAAGCGATACAGTCAAAGAGCTTCGGAACGCGCCGATACCCGAAGAGTGTCTTGGCTGCGAGCATTCCGAAATCTGCCGGGGCGGTGCAAAATGCGTAACCTACGGGCAGACGGGAAGGCTGTTCGCAAAGGATGTAAACTGTTTTATTAAGTAATTATTTAAGGGGGTATATACATGATAAAATGTCCTTCATGCGCTTCCGATTTGAAATTCGACATCGCAAGCGGCATGATGAAATGCGAGCATTGCTCGCAGACCTATGACCCTTATATGTTCGAAAACGAGCAGAAGGGGGCGCAGATGGTTTCCGAGGACGGGAACACACCCGAGCAGAACACGGCTCAGTCGCCTGACTCGGGGCTTTACGAAACGGCGGTATTTATCTGCCCCGGTTGCGGAGCGCAGCTTACCTGCACCGACAGAACCGACGTTGCGGTGAAATGTGCATACTGCGGAAACTCAAACATAATCTTTGACCGTATCAAAAACGAAAGACGTCCTAATTCGATTATTCCGTTTATGATTACCAAGGAGCAGTGTAAGCAGCAGTATGTCAAGGCTTCAAAAAGGGCGTTTCTCAGCCCCGACGGCTTGAGAAGCGCAGACCAAATTGATTCCTTCAGAGGCATTTATATGCCGTACTGGGATTATACGGTTGACTTTGAAAATGAGCCGATAAGATTCGAAGCGAAAAGCAGGACCGAAAAGAGGCAGGGCGACTATCTTGTCACCACTCACTACCATTATTCGGGCAACATCACCGCCCACGTTTCGGGTGCTTCGCACGACTCGTCAAGTCAGTTTGACGACAACATAAGCGAAAGGCTCGACCCTTATTACGACGAGGACAAACGTCGCTTTTCGCCCGCTTTCTTAAACGGCTTTTATGCGGAAACGGGCGACGTCGGCACCAACGAATGGGACTACGAGCTCGCCGCCGCAAATGCAAGGCTGAAGGTTGCGGACCTTGCCCGTGACAAACAGCACCTCAGGCTCGGCTCCTCAATTGTGCTTGACAACAGCTCGATTCCGATTACCAAGGAAAACATCAACGCCTCAAGGACGATGTTCCCCGTCTGGTTTATGTCTTACAGAAAGAGCGACAGCGAAATGACCTACGCCACCGTTAACGGAAGCACGGGCAAGGTTGTTGCGGACTTCCCGATAAGCGTTGTAAAATACCTTATATTTTCCGGCATACTTGCCGCAGTTTTCTTTTTACTGTTCACGCTTATCGACCTTATGCCCCGTCCGCAGACAAGTCTTTCGCTGACGGGACTTCTCGCAATGGTAGGCTTATACCTCAACCTGAAGGCAGGTATCAAGGCAAACCGTAAGAAAAACGGAATCGGCGCCGTACTTGAAAGGCGCGAAAAGAAAAACACGGGTCTGTTTTTTATCCTGCTTTTCGTATTATTCGGCTATATAGCTGTCGATCTCCTAATGCTGTCCGTAGGGAATGTGATGACTCTGTTTATGATGATTGCCGTGCCTATAGCAGATGTCTTTGTTGCCGTTAAGGTGCAAAAGGCTGCCAAGTCGGTTGAAACAGACAGAAGCTTCAGGGAGCCCCTCTTTAAGAAAAAAGCTTTAGTGTATTTCTTTGCGGCGGCTGTAATAGCGGTTATAGTCTTTGTCAGCATTGATACAAGCGCGGCTTCGTCCGTCTTTTTTGCACTGCTTTACCTCGCTGTTGCGGAATTAGTGCTTGTTTGCAGTATAGCTTATGATAGCTACGGCTTTTTGCCCAAGACGGGAAAATCCACGCTTCTCTTTGTTGCAATGCTTCTCTCAATCGCTTTTTGCGTCGGCGTGCTGATTCTTCAGCCGATGAATGAGGTTTATTACATAGCCTGCGTTGTCAACGCCGTTGTGTTTGTACTCGGTGCGATGGATACCGTTATTTATCAGAATGAGCTGTCTTACCGCAGACCGCCTCAGTTTAACAAGACAGGAGGTGACAACAGTGCGAAATAATGTTAAACGTATACTTTCACTTGCTCTGATTGTTGTTTTATTAATGACGGCTGTTGTACCCTGCTTTGCGGAATATGTCAACAGCGAAACTTCTTACAGGGCGGTTATTGTTGATGACGCGAATCTGCTCACGGCTGATGAGGAGTCACAGCTTCTCGAAAAAATGGAGCCGCTGACAAAATATGCGAACATTGCCGTTTACACCGTTGACACCCCGACCGATATGCTCGACTACGAGCGTGCAAGGGAGAAGCGAAGCGAGCTTTTCGGCACCGAAAACGCCGCAGTGTTTATGGTGGATATGTACCTTCGCAGAATTATTATTCAGCGCTACGGCAATATGGAGAAGATTTTTGACAACAGCACCGCAAACAATATTACCAACAATGTTGCCTCTTATGCACATAACGGCAATTATTTCGGCGCCTGCTCTACTGCGGTGTCGCAGATGCTCAGCGTTGTAAGGGGCAATGATGTGCCCGAGCCGATGAAGCATTTAAGCAACGCCTGCATAGCGATTATGCTTGCGCTTGTTTTCGCCTTCATCATAGCGGTAATGACTTCGACCGAGTATTCGGGCAACGTAAAGAAAAGTGCGGCGGTAGGCACTGTTCCGACGCTCGAGCTGTTTAATTTAAGGCTTGACGGTACCTCTACGAGCGAAAGGTATTCGCCCCCGTCCGACAGCTCCGGCTGCGGCGGAGGTTCAAGCTGCGGCGGAGGCTCAAGCTGCGGTTCGAGCTGCGGCTCAAGCTGCGGAGGCTCAAGCTTCTGAGAAAAAACCAAACAACAAAGGCGGCAGATTTCTGCCGCCTTTAATTATAATATCGTTTTATCTTTTAAGGTATTGAGCCGACACGGGAAAGTCAAAATATGTATCGGGAAAGGGCTCGTCCTCAAGCGTAAAATGCCACCATTCGCAGTCAATCGGCACAAAGCCGCTTCTTACCATTATTTTCCGAAGCGACATTCTGTTGTCGTACTGCTCGTCGGTAACGCCCTTGTAATCGGGGTGTGAAACCTCGCTGAAAAAGTCAAACGGACTGCCCATATCAAGCTCCTTGCCCGTTGACATATCAAGCAGCGTCAGGTCGACCGTACTGCCTCTGCTGTGGCTGGATTTGCTTGCGATATAGCCCTGTGCGAAAAGGTCCTGCTTCTGAAGGTCGGGGTAGAAGAAGGGCTTCATCTTGGTGTCAAGGTCGTCAATTCCCCAAAGCACAAAATGCTTAACGGCTCTCGCAGGGCGATAGGTGTCGAATATTTTAAGCCTGTAGCCCATGACCGCCGCCTCGTTACTGACTGATTTAAGAGCTCTCGCCGCCTGAAGCGTAAGCAGTGAGCAGGGCTCCTCGTAGCCGTCAATTCTGTCGCCGACAAAATTATAGGTAGAAAAATATCTTATTTCCTGAACGATACCGGGAATATAGTCCGAAAGCAGAACAAAGCCCGACGAATCCTGCTGAGCCTGTTTTTCGTAATCAATTGCCATTTTTGTCGCCTCCGCCCAAAAGCGTGCAGAGCTTATCCTCAACGCCTTTGAGTATTTTTCCCTCATTGTTTCCGATAATATCAAGACCTTCGGCTTTAATCATAACACAGTTACCGATGCCGAAAAAGTCTGTGCAAAGCTGACGGATATAGTCAAAGCCGAAATTTCTTTCGGGAATAAACCCGCCTGCGGTTGTGACGTAGATAAGCCTTTTTGCTTTGCAAAGACCCTCGGGAATACCCGACTGACCGTAACGGAAGGTAAGACCGCTAATGCAAACCGCCTCGGTGTAGCACTTCAACACGGCAGGGAAAGACAAGTCCCAGTACGGGGCCGCAATTATTATTTCGTCCGCCGCTTTAAAATCCCTTGCGTAGCAGAAATACGGGTCGGAAAAGTCGCCCCTTGAAATACACTCCTCACGCATATTGAGCGTTTCGTTGTCAAGAGGGGGTATTTTCTCAAAAAACAAATCCACCTGTTTTAATTCGCCTGAGAGCAAGCCCGCCGCCTTTTTTGCAAGCGGTAGAGTTCTTGATTCGGGCCTCGTGCAGGCGTTAACAAACAAAACCATATTGCACCTCTGAAAAAAGCTTTATATTATTGTACCATAAACCTCTGCAAAATAAAACATATTTTTAGCCGTTCTCAAGCTCTCGGTTTATGTTTTACAAATTCAAAGCCTTTTTTCCGTAAAATATGACTATTGACGGAGTATTTTAAAAGTAATAAAATTAAATATATATAAAATGTTTGGGGGTAAAGGTATGAAAAAAATACTGGCAATTATTTTGTCGCTCATTATGCTGCTTCCGCTTTTTTCTCTTGCGGCAAGCGCGGCGCAGTACAGCGACATCCCGTGCGTAATTGTACCGGGCATAGGGCAGTCAAGGGCGTGGCTCGTTGACAAAAACGGACACTATGTATTAAACGGCAACGGTGAAAAAATTCACTGCTTCCCCGGCAATTTCGATATTCAGAAAATCCTCAGCGATGTTGCCGCACCGCTTGCTATGTCCGTTTCAACGCAGAGCGACGCAGGGCTTTCCGACGCGCTTTGTAAGGCACTTGACAATGCGTTTTATATGAACAAGACCGACGACAACGCAGTACCCTGCGGTTATGTCGAGGTCGAAACCTATCCGCATTCTATCGCCGAATGCACCGAGGACCAGCGTCAGTATATTTTCGACTGCATTCCCATGCAGGATCTCGGCGAGACAATCGGCTTTGAGAATATGTATTATTATGCCTATAATTCCTTCGGCAATGCGCTTGATATGATTGAAGGGCTGTATAAATATATTCAGCTCGTTAAAAGGCAGACGGGGAAGGACAAGGTCAATATTATTCCCATCTCAATGGGCGGAGCAATTTTTAACGGACTTATGGAGCTTCACCCCGAGGTTGCGGACGACCTGCACAGAATAATATTTGTCGTGCCTGCTCTCAACGGCTCGCTGATAGTTTCGGATATTTACCAAAAGCAGCTTACCTTCTTAAATGCCGACTACCTCTACAGCGAGTTCTTCGACGGCATACTTGACGAAACCACCGCAAGCGCTATTGAGGTAGCGATCAGGGTGCTTCCCAAGGATGTGCTGATGAGTACGCTTAACAAGGCGGTCGATATGCTCATTAAGGATGTCTTTGCAAACTGCACGGGGCTTTGGATGCTTGTGCCGAACGACCAATATGCAAAATGCGTACAGATGACGCTTTCCGACAGCAGTAAGGCTGAGGTTCGCCGTCAGACCGACATTTACCATAACGCACAGTCGAACTCCAACAAAAATATACTTGCCTTCAAGAGCAGGGGAGTTGAAATTTTTGACGTGCTCGGCTATGACGTACCCCTTTACAACGTAGGCAATTCCTGGAACACGCAGAACGCCGACGGAGTAATTCATACCTATTCCACCTCCATGGGAGCCTATATGGCAAACGTAGGCGAAACCCTTCCTGCAGATTATGTTCAGAAGAACCCCTATGCTTCCGTTTCGGGCGTTCAGGGCATACAGAGCATTAACGGCAGTATAAAAAGGCTGTTCTCTTCACCCTCCGCACCGACCGCATTACAGTGCTCGGATCCGACTCATAACCACATTTCACCCGACCGTGTAGTTGACGCTTCAACGGGACTTCTGCCGGACCACACCTTCTACTTTGATAACCAGGCTCACGCCACCGCAAACCAGAACGATATTATTATGAAGCTTTGCTGTGAGCTTGTTGAAAGCGACAGAATCAAGGACGTATACTCCGACGAAAACTATCCGCAGTTCAATGTCGGAAGGGCGACAAAAGTCCTTCGTGAGGAGCTGCTCCCTGCCGCGGAAAATGTAGACAGGACAAAGCTTAACCGTGACGACACAAGGGAGCTGAGCGCTTCTGTCAGAGAGGCGAACGATATGCTTTCACGCACCGTAGCCGTAGAGGGCGAGGCGCCTGCAGTCGAGCAGAGGCTTCGTTCAATCCTTGAAAAGGTCGGGGCAGTTGAGCCTGCAAGCGATAATTCACAGCTCGCCTCCGTTTTCAGAACAATCAGCGACACGCTTATGGCGGTCGGCGGAGCCAACGGCTATACCGATATGATAAGGGGCGTAATCCCCGGACTTCCCGGTCAGGACGGCAACGAAAATGCCGACGGCTCTTCGGATAATGCCAACGGCTCATCGGGCGGCGGAAGCAATTCCGGCTCGGCTTCGGGCGGTAATTCCTCCGCATCGGCTTCGGGCAAGACGGTTGCCGCCGACACCAAGCATACGGCAGGCAGTGCAAAAAGCCCGAAAACAAGCGGTAAGACGGTAAGCTATGCGGCGCTTTCCGTTGTCGCACTCGGCTCGCTGAGCGCAGCCGTGACGGTGATTATCAAAAAGAAAAAGGACGAAACCGAATAATATTAAAACCGAATAAAGTACAAAACTAAAGGGACTGCTTCGCAGTCCCTTGTTTTTTATTATTATATTCTTTAACCGAAGAAGCTCAGAATGTCCGGAGCCGTGCTTGCCGTCAGCCTTTACCGACAGAAATATGCCTATGCCGATTGTCGTCAGCAGATATGTAATATCAAAAAAATTCGCCGTATTTCTTTACGCTTCTCCCTGAATCTAAATCTGAAATATATTAAACAACACATCCTGTTTCAAAGCAACACATAAAAGCAATTTTCCCTGCGTTTACATTTAAAACCGCTTGTGCTATACTGAAGAAAATAAAGAGGTGAGAGTATGGAATATAAAATACACGTAGCCTTCGGCTTTCACGTAAACTGTTACCACTCATACCGCGGTGACACAAATGACGAGCAGGGCTTCGGCTCCGATTTGAGAATTATAAGAAAAATCATTGAAACCCTTGACTTGCTCAATCTTGAGGGCATTCCCGTGAAGGGAACCTGGGACAGTGAAAACTTCTTTTCACTTGAGCAGATTTTGCCCGAATACGCTCCCGACATAATTGAGGGGATGAAGAGGAGAGTCGAATTAAACGGCGACGAGAATATAATAATGGGTTATTCCAACGGGGCGCTTTCCGCAATGCAGCAGGAGGAGCTTTCCGCCTCAATCCGCCTTGCGGTCGAAAACCCTCAGTATTCCGGACTTCGTGATATTTTCGGTAAATGCGAAATGATAGTCCGTCCGCAGGAGGTTATGTTTACGCCCTCGCAGGTGCATACTTATAACGAACTCGGCGTAAAGGCTCTGTGCCTTTATTATTCCTGCGTGCCGTTTGACGCCTTTCGCACGCTGATACCTCTGCTTGACGACGAAAAAGCGTACAATCCGCTTACCTTTGAATATCGCGGAGAGGGTATAACCGTAATCCCGACCTACTCGAATGCCGACGTCTGCGATGCAGGCTGCCTTCGTGCTTGGGTTAAGGATTTACATCAAAAACAGCTTTCGGGTGAAATTGAGCGTGATTTGTTTCTGTTTATCAATATGGACGCCGACGCAATTTTCTGGGAGTCTTTAAATCTGCCCGTAATCGGAAACAGGCTTGCAAATACCGACGGTATCAACGGGCTTGTCCGTGAGGTCGCAGACCTTGATTTCATTGTGTTTGACACACCGGGCGGCTACATTAAAAACCACCGACCTGTCGGCAAAATAAGCTTTACTCAGGACACTGCGGACGGAAACTTTACGGGCTACGCCTCGTGGGCTGAGAAGCCGTATAACCGCAAAATCTGGACTGCTGTTGAGAGAAGCAGGACCGCCGAAAAGCACGAAAAAAACGAAGAGGCTTTTATGGACAGGATAAAGCTTCTTTCGACCACTCACTTCGGGCTTGCCACGCCCGTGCTCAATATTCAGCGTGAAACTGCGGCGAATGCGCTTGCCGATAAGCTCGTTTCCCTTTCTCTTAAAAAAGACGGTGAGCTTACCCTGCACAACACAAGCGGCAGCGCAGTGCAGTGCCTTCAGCTTTCCTGTTCCTCCGACAGCCTTCTTAAAATAGAGGCGGACGGACTCGAAAAGCAAACCGTAATTCCCATGGGAAATGACAGTGTTTTTGTAATGCTCAGGTTCAGCGAAGTTAAGGACAGCTACCGTATTAAAGCCGCAGAGGTCGGAGATGCAGGTTGCGAATCAGTGCCCTTCGGCTTGCTTGAAAGCGGAGGAGTAAGGCTTGAAATCACACCCGACTTTTTGGTTAAAGAGTTTACGCTTAACGGGCAAAGGCTTTGCGGAAACTCGTTCTTAAAGCCGTATATAACCTACGGCGGAAGGCGTTACCCGTTCATCTTTAAAAGGCTTGAGGGCGTAAACGTTGTCGGCGGAAAATGCCTTGAGATGTCGGGCGTTATTAATCTGCCCGACTCCGAAGTCGGAACCTTCAGCTATAAACTGTTTATCTCCGAGGTGCTTGACGGAATTTTTGCCGTCACCGACGTTAAATATCCCTACACGGCTGAGCGCGACGCAATCTCAACCGAGAACTCAACACTCGGCAGATATACCGATATGAAATGGCAGGAGGCGGTACCGTTCCCCGTTGACTTTATGAACAGGGGAGAAAGTACTGTAATCAAGCGGAATTTTGAGGGCGATATTTCCTCTTTTATGACCTCGACCTACGGCGAAGCGGACGAAAGAAACAAAACGCTCGACTCGTTTAACAATCAGCTTACCGCAGGGCTTGTCGGAGTCAGGGACAGTGAGAAGGGCATACTTCTGTTTAATGCAAGAAACGTGCTTTCTTCAATGGCTTTGTGCCCGATGCGCCTTGAAAAAGGGGATAGGGTAACAATGAATCCCTTCGGAACCTTCTTCGGCGCACAACGCCATCATCACAACCGTTCCGACGACAGAATACCGCTTACCTATACCCTTATTGCTCCGCAGGGAAAGAGCTTAGCCCCGTCATATAACGGAAGCCGTGAAAGGTCGCTTTTCTGTCTTGCTCCGTTTAAGGGAGAAATGCCCGAGGGCAAGGCGCTGTCGGAGTATCTTGCTTTCAGCGACGGCGCGTATGCAGTCGGCACGGACGGTATACTCTCGCCGTTTGGCGGAGAAAATGTCAGCTTCCGCAAGGCGGAAAACAGGCTCGAAAACGTAAAAATTCACTCTCCGCTGCTCAGCGGAATCAAGGGCAACCTTGGCAAATATGTCGTCAGGGGCGTAAAAGCGATAACCTATATCGCCCGCCGCCAGCATAAGGCAAAGCAGTAAAAAGAAAGCCTTTAGATAATGAAAGGAGCGGCTTGCCCCTCAGAAACATAAGAACCTGCCTACGGCAGAACCTTAATACTCGCTTTGCTCGTAAAATGTCGCACTGCTCGCTTGGAGCGCATCGCATTGCTCCTTGTTTCTTCACCTCAGCCGTATGCCTTCTTCTGCCGCAGGCAGCGGCATACGGCTTCGCCCCGGCACGCCTCGGGTTCAAGTCCTTCTTAAATTTTTACACAAAAATAAAGGACGGATACCTTACGGTACCCGTCTTTATTTTGGCAGGGGCAGAAGGACTTGAACCCTCGGCACGCGGTTTTGGAGACCGCTGCTCTACCAACTGAGCTATACCCCTATATTATGTCTAATGTCGAATTGCGTTCGTACAACGGTCGGTAGTGGTGGGCCATCACGGACTCGAACCGCGGACCGTCCGGTTATGAGCCGGATGCTCTAACCAACTGAGCTAATGGCCCCTATCCAAACCGCTTAAATATTATATCCGCATTAACCGATATTGTCAAGAAGTTTTTCGTTTTCCAGAAACTTTTGCTGTCCGAGTACCTAAGCACCTTGAATGACAGGACGTTTTTTGCTTTTGTTTAATGATTTTTGGCATGAAAAATCCCCCTCGGCCGAGGGGGATATATTTTGAATTTTACTCAGCGGCAACGTCTGACGTTTCGGCTATCTGTTCATTCGACTCTCTGACCTGTTCGTAAATAGGCTCAAGCTTTTCCTTCGTAAGCGGATAAGCAAACCTGTAAAGCAGCCAGATTGCCGTGTAGGTGATTGCGGGAATCAGAGTGCAAAGCCAGAGGATTCCTTCGCTGACGCCCTCCTTGTAGCCGATAGTCGTCATTTCCTCGGTATAGCCGACATGGTTTAAAAGCATTAAGCCGACATAGTCAGCGATAGTCTGACCGAGCTTCCTTGAGAAGGTGTAAACCGCATAAATTGCGCTTTCGCTTCTGATACCCGTCTTGACGTACTGATAGTCGATAACGTCTGCTACAACTGCCCAGTTTGTAATGGAAACAAACGAATAACCGAAGCCGATAATAAACAGGACAATCATAAATATCCACGCCTGATCTCTTCCGGGCTTGATAAGGAAGCAGGCAATTGCGGCAATTGCGGCGAACATTGAACCGAAGCCTGCAAGCTCCTTCTTGCCGAAGCGCTTAACAAGCTTGGGCGTGAACAGAATCATAATCGCCATCGGCAGATACTGTGCGATAGAGCCGATAATTGAAAGGTTCGTGTTCTCAAAATAGTTCTTGTAAAGATAGTTGTTGTACGAAGCGAACTGAAGCTGACCGCTGATAAGCACGCCCGTAATCGCAAGCACGACAAACGGACGGCTCTTGAACATACCCTTGTAGGCTTCCTTCATGTTAATGTTCGGACGGGCTTCCGACTTAACTCTTTCCTTTGTTGAAGCGTAGCAGCCGAAATAGAAGATAATCGCCAGTATGCACATTACAAGCGCAAACATAAAGAAGCCGTGTGCGTTTGCAACATTGTAGGTCGTGCCGTCGGGACGTTCAACCTTGTCGTAAATAATAAGCGGAGCTACGAGCAGGGGAGCGGCGCCGCCGATACCTCCGCCGATTGAACGGAAGGTCGAAAGCAGGGTCCTGCCCTCCGGGTCGTCGGTGATAACCGAAGCGAGCGAGCCGAAAGGAACGTTAATGCCCGTATACATCATACCGAAGGCTATGTATGTAACATAAGCAAACGCAAGAATAAGCAAATCGTTGTTTGTGAAATTCTTGATGTTGAAGAAGCACAGAAGCTGAGCCACCGCAACGGGGATTGCAATCCACTTGAGATACGGACGGAATTTGCCGTCCCTTCTCGGCGGTCTTTTTGAAACGATAGCTCCCCACATCGGGTCGTTTATAGCGTCCCAGAGCCTTGTGATAAGGAACAGAGTTGCGACCTTGTTGGCGGCGATTTTTAAAACGTCGGTGTAAAAGACCTTTAAGGCGTATGAAACATATGTCAGCACGAAGAGGTTTCCTGCGTCGCCGAGCATATAGCCCATGCCTTCCTTGATACCGATTTTGTTGGGGTGCTCCTTAACGGCTTCGGCGCCGTCGGTTACGGGAGCAACGGTCTTGTCTTTACCCACAAAATTCATCTCCTTTTTTCCCATATGAAATAAGTATATCACTACAAAGAGGATAAATCAATTCGTTAAAATGTTTAAATTTAAAGTAAATATTTTGTGCGAAGGAAAGAAAAAGGTAAACTTTTAAGTAAACTTTTAAATGATAGTATTATCCATCATCCGTAAGTGACGGCGAGGTGTTTGCTTCGCAAACGGTAGGGGACGGCGTCCCGCAAAAGTGAATAGTGAAAAGTGAATAGGTAATAGGTGTTTGCTTCGCAAACGTAGGGGACGGCGTCCTCGACGTCCCGAGGTAGTTTTACGTTATATGAAGATTTACACTAAAGGAGCAGGGATTTCCCCGAACATCAAACCGTAGGGGCGACCAATGGTCGCCCGTCAACCTCCCCTTGTCAGGGGAGGTGTCTTTTTGCCGCGGCAAAAAGACAGAGGGGTAGTAAACTGTTTTAATGAATACTGAAAACTTAAAACTTAAAAATGAATAATGTCGGTAGGGGCGACCATCGGTCGCCCGCAATATTGAAAAGTGAATAGTGAATAGGTAATAGGTGTTTGCTTCGCAAACAGAGGGGTAGTAAAAGAAACATATAAACAAATCTACCCCTCAGTCTCGCTTTGCTCGACAGCTCCCCTCTCAAGGGGAGCTTGTAAGGTTGTAATGAAATCACATCAACCTTCGGCGGACGACCAATGGTCGTCCCTACGGTAGTGCAAAAAATCACATTGATATTCGCCGTAAATATGCGGTAATATATGCGGGCGGATGATATCCGCCCCTACGTTCCTTCGAAAAAAGAAATCCTAATCAATAATATAATTATTATTAAAATGTACCCCAACAGAGTCTTGTGTTATTCTGAATTGTTATATATAATTTAATTGTATTTTTGAAAGGGGTAATTTTAATGAAAAAAACATATTTCAATAAACCGTTATCACTTGTTCTTGCTGTGATAATGATTCTTTCTGCTTTGCCGCTGACGGCAATATCTTCATTTGCCGCTACAAGCGGCGACTGGGAGTATTCCGTATCAAATAATAAAGCAACTATAACTAAATATAAGGGAACAGCTTCAAAGGTAACAATCCCTTCAAAACTTGGCGGTTACAGCGTTACAAGTATAGGGGATTATGCATTCTTTTATTACACCTTGCTTACAGGCATAACAATACCCAATTGTGTTACAAGTATAGGAAACTATGCATTTGAAGGTTGCGCTTTACTTACAAGTATAAAAATACCCGACAGCGTTACAAGTATTGGTTATGTGGCGTTTTGCTATTGTACCTCGCTTACAAGTGTAACAATAGGCAATAGTGTTATAAGTATAGGTGATTTTGCATTTGACGGTTGCACATCGCTTAAAAGCTTTAATGTTGACAGCAATAATCAAAAATATTTCTCTGCTAACGGTGTTTTATTCAACAAAGATAAAAGCGAATTAATACTGTATCCTGAAGGAAAAAGGGATAAACAGTATTCTATAC
>JAFRUO010000012.1 GCA_017438845.1 Clostridia bacterium
AAGCATTTGCAGGAATAGCAGTTATACCATTTTCAAAAACAACGTCTTTCAAATTGGTTGCACCGCCAAATGCAGACCTATTAACATAGCTTGTATAGTCAGTGTTGCTTGCTAAAGCTGTAACTGACTTCGGAATAGAAATACTTTCGATTATTGTTCCTCTGAACGCATAACCGCCGATTGTCTGTAAGCCCTGATTTAACTTTACTGTCTTGAGCTTTGAACAACCGTCAAATGCTCCGTCACCGATACTGGTTATTGTGTCGGGCAAAGTAACGCTTGTAATCTTATCGCTTACAAAGCTGTTAATTGCGGTTACGGTTTTGCCGCCGAGCTGTGACGGAATTGTAACGCTTGTCTTGGTTCCGGTGTAACCGGTAACAACCGTTGTTCCGCCGGAGGCGTCGTAAACAATGCCGTCGGAAGTCGTTTCTGCAAACGAGGTGACCGTCAGCACTGACAGGGTGGACAGAATCATTATCAGCGAAAGAATCAGTGACAATGATTTTTTCATTTTTGAGTTTTTCATTCTAACCCATTCTCCTTTTAAAAATATTTTTGCGCAAAAAAAGTGCGCAGCCGAAGCTACGCACAAAAAACGCATAGCTCAACTGTCGCCAAACAATCTTACATATTACGAAATCAATCGGTATGCAATTAAGAGCATGCATTTTTATCAAATACCGATAAAAATCACACACCGACAATTTCGTTTATTAACTTGTAAGATTATTTGGCAATTTTATTTTATCATTTCAGTTATAATTAGTCAACAAAAAATGCAGACTTAAAACAGTCTGCATTTAAGTGTGGTTTAATTTAATGATTATTTGTCATCGTCGTTTGACTTCGTGCTTTGCGTAAAGAACTCAAAGCTTTCGCCCTCGCCGAATGCCTGCGTGCTGTCAGCTGCCTTGAAGAAAACCGTCAGGGTCTGGAACACAAGCTTAACGTCAAGCCAAAGGCTGTATTTTTCAATATACATAAGGTCGAGCACAAGCTTGTCCTTCGGTGAAGTGTTGTACTTGCCCGCTATCTGCGCGTAACCCGTAAGACCCGCCTTAACGCGAAGTCGGTAGTTGAACTCGGGCAGTGTATCCTCGTAAGCGTCTACGTTTTCGACCATTTCGGGACGTGGACCGACAATGCTCATATCGCCTTTGATAATGTTAATAAGCTGAGGCAACTCGTCAATACGGAATTTTCTTAAAATGTTTCCGACCTTTGTAATTCTGTCGTCGTCGCTTGTAACGGAACGGTTGACACTGTCCTTTTCCTTCATAGTTCTGAACTTATAAACGTCGAAAAGCCTTCCGTTTTCGGTCGCCCTCTTCTGTTTAAAGAACACCTTGCCTTTGTCCTCCGCCTTAATGCAAAGGGCGCAAATTAAAAACAGGGGAGAGAGGACAATTAACCCGAGCAGTGAAAAGATAATGTCAAACGCTCTTTTGGTAAACTTCTGCTCAAAGGTTAGCCCCTTGACCTGAGAAGCGTAAAGCGGCTTGTCGTCAAGCACCGCCGTCCTGCCTCTTAGCGCAACAATGTCGCACATTTCAAAGTTGTAGTAAATGTTCTTGTTCTTAGCGTAGCAGTATTCAACAATCATCGTCCTTGAAGAAATCGGCACATCGTAAACAAAAACAGTGTCGCAACGGTCGATTACGTCGAAAACATCGGGCGAGGTAAACAGAATCATATCGGTAATATTGTACTGCTTGCGGTAGCGTTTGATTTTGGGAACAACGTTGTTCAGCGCAGTTTTCGAGGTGGTTATAATACAGCATTTTTCCGGGGAATTAATAACAAAGTAAATATAGTTACCGAAATAAGTGAAGCCTACAATTACAATCAGCTGTAAAACGAAAACAATAAACAGCGAATCAAGATTTTCAAGACGGAAGGTCTGGTTGTTGGCGGTGTTGGTGTTCATTACGCAAAGCTGAAGGTAAGTGATAATATCGGTAAAGAACACGGAAAGGCTCATTGAGCTTATAATCGGCTTGCTTTTGTAAAGACCGATTCGGTAGCCGCCGTAAATTGACATTGAGGCAATGCCGATAACAATAAAGCTCGACATCGTGATTACGGCAGTTCTTGAGGCGTGAAGAAGCCACGCGTTGTCAATGCCGAAAATTAAGAAAAATATTGCGAATAATGATATAAACAACGCCAGCTTAATAAGCATAACTATTGAGCTGGTGAATTTTTTCAGATTGTTCATTATTTCCTCCGAAAATATGAATTTCTAAAATATAAATATACATCTTTTTTGTCAGAATGTCAAACTAATAACAGTCAAAGAAGCGGTGCAGGCATATAATGGATAGGGGAGCAATAAAACAAAAGGAGATGCTATTGTGCAGACAATGAATAACAACACAAAACAAAAACCCGAATGTGTTGAAGTCAGAAGCGATTATTACGGCACCCCTGCGCTGCCCGAAAAGACGGTAACGACTATGGCATATGTGCCGTTTCAGACTGATACTACGCAGTATACACCCGAGGACGCTTTGAAATTCGGTACACTGTTTGCAAACCTTAACAAGCCGTTTTCAGGAGGTAAATACAGATGAACAGAAAAAAGCTATTAACGAAGCTTTCTGCGGTGCAGTTTGCCGCCTGGGAGCTTCATATGTATCTTGACACTCATCCTCTTGACGAGGAAGCAAGGCTCAGATATAAAAGACATTTAAAGGAATACAGAAAGCTAAAGGCTGAATACGAAGAAAGCTTCGGACCGCTTACGCCGAGGTCGGACAGTGATGAATGGCTTGACGACCCGTGGCCGTGGGACAATATTTAAGGAGGGCGAGAGTATGTTTCAATATGAAAAGAAATTACAGTATCCGATAAACATTAAAAACCCCAATCCTCTGTACGCAAAAATAATTGCAAGCCAGTACGGCGGACCCGACGGCGAGCTCGGAGCGTCGCTTCGCTACCTTTCCCAGCGTTATTCAATGCCGTATGCCGAGCTGAAAGGACTGCTTACCGACATCGGAACGGAAGAGCTCGGACATCTTGAGATGGTTGGAACTATTATGTATCAGCTCACAAAAGGGCTCAGTGAAGATGAGATTAAGAAAAGCGGATTTTACGATTATTTCGTTGACCACACAACCGGAGTATACCCGTCAAGTGCGGCAGGCGTTCCGTTTACTGCGGCTTATATACAGTCAAAGGGAGATGTGCTGACCGATTTGCACGAGGATCTCGCAGCCGAACAGAAGGCGAGAACAACCTATGACAATATCCTGACACTTGTCGACGACCCCGATGTCAGAGAGCCGATTAAGTTCCTGCGTCAGCGTGAAATAGTGCATTATCAGCGCTTCGGAGAGGCTTTGAGATTGGCGACAGACAGACTCAACAGCAAGAATTTCTACGCTTTTAATCCCTCGTTCATTCCTAAAAATTAAGCTGTTATATCAGCGGGTCAGTTATATAAGCAAAGTATCAATTAAAACAGAAGCGGACAGCGCATTATCTGTGCTGTCCGCAATTTGTTTGATACAGTGAATTGTTAAAGCTTAAAAATCTTACAGTTTATGAGATGGCAAAGTAGAGCTTAGTACTCGTTAAAATACTTTAGCAGACACTCGACAACCGAGCCGAACATCGGGTGGTCATGGCTGTAGCTGCCGTCCCAATTTTCCCAAAGAGTAGTTGCGCCATGCTTCATCATATTGTAATAGGTGTTTTCCTTTTTGCTTGTCAGCAACGACTTTGCGAGCGCCTTATACCCGTTTTCGCAGAGCACGGAAATCAGAATATTTGTTCCGAAAATACCGCAGTCAAATTCACCGAGAGCTGTGTATTTTTTGACAATACTTTTAAGCGTTCTTTCGTCTCCGAGCCCAAGATCGAAGCCGAACGCGTCCGACGCTTCAATCGAATTACAGAATGTGCCTTTGCTTTCGTCGAAAAACGCCTTCAAAAAAGCAGAGGTAACTTTTTTCTTTTCGGCATACAACTCGGCAGTATCTTTTCCGAGCAAAAGAGATATTTCAATTACTCGATTAATAGCCTTAAGGAAGAAATAAGTGTTTACAAATTCCTCGGGAATAAGGTTTCGGTTTTGCGGCGAGCACCAGTCACCGAGACACCAACCGCCCTTTTCTTCCCTTACGACAAGACCGTTTTCGCTTCGGCTTTCCATATAGTCAAGATAAGAAAGCATATTGCCGTAATATCGCTCAAGAACTGTTTTATCGCCGTAGTGCTTATAGTGATTATACGGCACAAAAACGATTGCTCCGCCCCAACCGCCGGGTCCTCCTCCGCCGCCGTAAAACGGAGCGGTGTGCTGAACATGACCGTTATTTATATCCTGTGAATCTGTAATATCCTGCATCCATTTGCGGTAAAAACTGTCAGCCTCAAAACAGTCCATAACTGCGTTTGAGGTCAGCTGTCCGTCGCCTGTATAACCAAGTCTTTCACGGTGAGGACAGTCCGACGGAATACTGCAATGGCTGTTGTTCAGCTGAGTTCTGATAAAACTGTCGTATATCCATTGAAGCACCGGTTCACTTGACTTGAATTTAGCTTTGACCTTTAAGTCGGTATGAACAACATAGAATTTCTTAACCTGCGCCTTTCCCTTGACATCAAAGTACCTGCAGGCGTGCCAGGTAAAATGCTGATGTGCATTTTTCGCCCTGCCGTCAAAAATATATTCCTCTTCCTGTATGCTTTCATCTCCGCCGGTTGAGTCAAAGTTGAGCGAGCCGTCAGGGTAAAGCTCCTCGGCAAACCTCAATGTAATAATCTCATCGGCTTTTGTACCGTTAAACTCGACAAGGGGATAGCCCGTCAGGTTTTCGCCGAGGTCATAAATTGCATAATCGCTTTTCTCAAATATTATCTTCGGATTAACGGTTCGTATGATTTTATCCTCGGGACAGGATTGAAGCGTTAATATTGATTGCGGCGTTTCAATGATATCGGCATTCTGCCACTCGTCAGAGCGGTCGCTCAAATCCGAAAAATCATAACCGCCTTTTCTTAAATCCTGCTTCTCGCCGAAATATATATTCTGCCTTGTGATAAACGATTTTTTCCATTTAAGTGTTTCATCGCTTTTCGCAATGCAGTTTTTGTTTTGCGATATATTAAAACAAAGCGTCAGTTTGCCGTATGGCTTTACGCCCTCGTTGTAGTTTTCGTGTTGACAAAACCAACCTCCGCCCAGATGAAAAGTCAGCGTGTTTTGTCCTGCTTTGATGAATGGCGTAATGTCGATTTCTTCATACAGTATTCTGTAAGTCATCGTGTCATAAATAGGGTAGTTCATATTTGGCGTATCAAGAGGAAGATAATTCGTCCACGCAGGCGCAAAAAGCCTGTCGGATACAGCTTTGCCGTTAATATACACCTCACAGAAGCCGAGACCGGTTACAGTAAGTAAGGTGTTTTTCAGCTCGCTTACCGAAAAATCCTTCCTCGCAATGATCGCCTCGGTTTCATCTGCGAAGGTCAGCCAATCTGCTTTGCCGAACACAGCCTTTTGTTGTTCTTGTATAAAATCACTTTTCATTGTGAGCTCCTTAAAGCTTTAAGAATTCTTTTAAAAAAGTGTTTAAATAATCGTTATTTCACGACAAATATCATCATAACCGCCGCCTGTGACAAATTGGGGAAGCGCTTCGGTAATATTGCTTTCATAACTGAAATGAAGATGTCCCGTGAGAATTGCTTTAATCATCGGCTCGCTTTTAATATATTCAATCATTCTCAAAGTAGGTTCATCGGGTCTCTGCTGGTAGGCTCTGAATTCCGAGTATCTCTTTAGATGCTCCTCGTCAAGGCCCGTAAGATAAGTGCAGCTGTCACCTGTTTTTCGAGAATAATGATAGTCATAAAGCGACTGTTCAAAAAGGGGAGCGTGGAAGCAAAGAATAATCGGATAACCTTTTTTTACTTCTTCTTTAAGATGATGCAGCTGCCAGTCCTCGAAAAGATTATAACTGTTGTCAATGCCTACAAAATTTACGCCGCCGATTAATCGCGTGTTCCAAAGCATAGGCACTCCGAAACCGCCGTACCGTTCAATTTCCATAAAGCTGTTCATACGGTAAGCTTTGTCCTCCCATGCCTCTCCGACATATTGAGAGTATTCATGATTTCCTGCAATAAAGAAAATGAAATCGTCGGAAAGAATTTCTCGTGCTTTTACGGTGTTGGCGTGCGAAACGAAGTCAAACATATCGCCTGTATGTACCAAAATATCGCAGTTTTTCTTTGCATATGCAATATGCTCGTGCAGATACTTTTCCTTTTCGGGTGAAAACTTCTGCTCGCACAGCTTGTGCTTAAGCTCACTGTCGTATTCGTCCGCAAGTGCGATATGCGAATCGGTGACATGTAAAATTTTTAATGGCTTTTCAAGTCCTATTTTAATTTCATTTTTTAAAAGCTTCATATATTAACTCCCGTTTACTCCTTTTATGACATTAATTATATCACATTGCACGGCAAATTCAATGAATTATATTATAATGGCAAATAACTGCTTTTTGAGAAACTCGTTTTAACCGCACAGTAATGACTCTGTTAAAAAGCTGTTATGCAAAAATCTTTAAATGAATTGAATATTATAGGAGTTTTATATCAGTGCTACGCACACTTTGCGTTGCACTTTTTTTGACAAAATTCATCTGAAATCCCTAAAAAGCAAAAGTTTACAAAAAGTTCACAATTTAGCGGAATTTTCGTCAAATTGTCTTAATAGTTTGTTGGACATTTGTTGGACTTAACAATATAAGATGATAATACAGTAAATTGAATCTTTATATATATTGTAATTTTAATAATTAAGTGTTAAAATAAACAATAATTATTTTTGAATAAAAAGAGGAATGGTTTATGGACTTTTTAAAACGAGCAACATCTGTTGTTATGTCAGTTTTACTGTTGCTTGCTATGCTTCCGATAGCGGCATCTGCAGAAACCGAAACAGGTCGTTTGGGCAGTTCTAATGTTTATTATGAGCTCAATGACGACGGAACTTTGCGCCTTTACGGCAGCGGTGCTACACCGAATTATTCGGGAACTAATCAGAGCCCGTTTGTAGAAATCGGTTACATAAATAAAATCATTGTAGATGAAGGCGTCACAAAGCTCGGCGACTATATTTTCGAAAGGTGCGATGTAACGGAGGTCAGTCTCCCGACATCTCTTCGTGAACTTGGTATGTTTGCTTTTGGCGGTTGTGAATATTTAGAAGAAATTGAACTCCAAAAAGCTACCAAAACCTTCGGTATAGGCGTTTTTTACCGTTGCTCCTCGCTTAAAAAAATTACATTTCTTGCAAATACGATTAACTGTTTTAAATTATATGAAAATGAAAACGGTTTTTCGTTTAACAGTTTGCTAAGCCCCGTTGAGAATGCTTCTGTTTACATTCCGCTTCCGATTACGGTTAATGAAAGTTTTTCGAGCGGTACAACAACTGCCGTCAACACCTATGAACAAGCAGCCGCTATGTTTAACAAAAACGGCAATACCGTTTACTGTGTAAACGATAACGCTACCGTCAAATGGAAAAACTACGACGGTACGGTGCTTGAAACCGATACCAATGCCACGCAGGGTGAAATTCCCACATATGAAGGTGCAACTCCCGAAAAGCCGGTTGATGACAATTACGGCTACGTTTTCAGCGGATGGAGTCCGGAGCCTTTTGCTGTTTTGGGCGATATGTCGTACACCGCTACATTTGAAGCTGTTGATAAAACAGCATATATTGACGAAAACGGTGTCACGCAGTATGCAGGCGCGCGCACTCTTACCGGCACCGAGACCGAACTTCCCGGCGGCTGGTATTTGGTTGACCGTGATATTACCTATACAAATAATCTCAAATTCACGGGAGACGTTCATATCATTTTGGCTGACGGCGCAACAATGAATATGTTGGGAACAACAAATTATTCGGTTCTTTCTGACGCAGGTCTTTCCATATACTGTCAGGAAGGAAGGACAGGAGCTTTAATTTCTGACGGAATAGTCGCTACTTACGTTAAAATCTGCGGCGGCAACGTTAATATAGTGAATACGGTTATTACTGCCTATGATGTCGATATATACGGCGGCAGGGTTGATGTCGGCACTTTTATCTGGTCTTTGGGCGGCAATATGAATGTTTACGGCGGTAACATAAGCGTAAGCAATTACATCTCCGTTAAAAATGCTGTTACGATTGGATATAAAAACTCCACGGACAGTATCTATTCAAAAGAATACAGAATATCGGAAACGGGTACGGGTACGCAAGCTATCACTATCGCCGACGGTCAGTCCTTCAAAAATGCTGATGATGCGACCGAGATATTTACCGGAACGGCTGATCTTGATGCGGTTAAGGAAAAAACGCTTGTTCCGTACTCATATAATACGATTACGTATACTTCTGATGAATACGGAACGGTAACAGGAGTCAGCGGAGCGAATTTCGGCGATGAGGTTACGCTTACCGTTTCGCCAAATACAGGATGCTATCTTGATAGCTTAACTGTTAAGGACGGCAATAACAATGAAATTACCGTAACTGACGGCAAGTTTAAAATGCCCGATTCTGCCGTTACGGTTACGGCAGATTTTGAAATTCACACCTACACCGTTAACTTCGTAATAGACGGCGTAACCGTTGAAACCGATGAAAACGTGCCTTACGGTGATTTGCCGATATTTAACGGCGAAATAACCGAAACGTATTTCGACTCTGACGGTATGGAATACAGGTTTGCGGGTTGGTCGCCCGAGCCTGCCGAAGTAACGGACGATATTACCTATACTGCAACTTATGCTTTAAGCGGAAGAATCAGAGTAAATTATCTTGACGAATACCAAAATACTCAGACGGTTATTGCGAACATACTGACGGGTAATGAAACAACTCTTACAGAGGGTTGGTACTTTGTAAAAGACAATATTTCTTACAGCGGCGAGCTGAAGCTTTTGGATTCTGTAAATCTTATACTCGGCAACAATTCCGTAATGAGCACCGTAAGGGGAATAACATACGCACACTCCGGTTCACCCTGGTATCTGAACGTTTATGCTCAGAGCGGGCAGAGCGGACAGCCCGGAACTCTGAATATAAACGACGTAAGTACATTTTACAGCCTTAAAGTTTGCGGCGGTAATGTGAACTTCAAAAGCATTATGGCTTTGAACACAAGTATTTTAGGCGGCAGATTTACATCAACCGGAATCATGGCTATTAACGACGGTGAAATCACTCTGGGCTGTAATACCGCTGACAGCAGTATTACTGTCGACAGTTATTCCGGCACGGTTAAAATCGTTGACGGTCAAACACTGATAGACGGAAACAGAGCATACAGAGGTACTGTATCCGACAATTCAAAGCTTTCGAATAAAACTCTTGTCGCCGGCGTGCTTGAGTATGACATCAACGAGGACGACGTTGAGGATATAAACGATATTGCGTTTATTATTGCCGCCTCGGAGGGTGAGGTAACAATGACCGCATCACAGTCTGCCAATGCCGATCTCAACGCTGACGGGGTTATAGATGCATTTGACGCCGCAGCGCTTGACAGAATTTTTTATTCATCGGAAATCAGGGACGGCGATGTCAACCAAGACGGTGATATTGATATTGCAGATTACGCAATGATAAAGTCGCATATTTCGGGTGTTGACTCCGACGAGTCTCATCCTGCCAACTTGCTTGATAAGGCATATCTCGGTAATGATTATGCTTCGTTTAAGGATAATTACTCCGACGGTGTTATTATAACAGCGCAGTATTATACTGCTGACATCAACAAGGACAGGGCAGTCGATGCTTTTGACCTGTTCTATCTTGATAAAATTATCAACGGCGTGTCATAAAGAATAAATTAGCAATAAAGATTTGTTCTGACTGCAATTCTTTAACGCTTATTTATAATATATTTTTTATTCTCATGTTTGTGTCACAGGAGGTTTTTTATGAGAACAATGAAAAGAGTAATTTCAGTGCTTCTTGCCATCGTGCTTGTTGTCGGCACCTTTGCAGGATGCGGAAATTCAAAAAAGGATGAACCGCCGATTGCGGCTACCGCAGTCAAATTTTCAAAAAGCGGTCAGTACACTACGACGGTAAGCTCTAAAAAGGTTGACCTTTCGGGCGTTACAGCTGACAATGTTGAGGTTAGATATCTTGACCCGACAGCCGATCGCGAAACAGAAAGCACGGAGGCAACCATTGAAGATTTTTATCCTCTTTCCGCAAAGATAGAAAGTGTTAAAGCGGCTGACAAGAAAAGCTGTGAAATTACCTTCACGGACGATAAGGCTGCTGAACTGACAACCGGCAACTATATCATTCTGTTTAAGGGCGTTGAAGGCGATGATAACACAGCGGATGTAACGGTGGATTTCCCCGAAATCACCTTAACTCCCGATGTTGAAAATGTCGTTTCCGACGCAACGCAGGCAAAGGTTACTCTTGCCATTGACGGCAGCACCTTTGAGGACGGTATCAGCGAAAAGGATATTTATCTTGATAATGCCTTCTCGGATATGAAGATTGAAAGCGTATCCTCGTCCGATAAAAACCTTACTGTTCAGCTGAAAGGCTCACCTGTCAGGAATGAAGTCGGTACATATCAGTGGGGTGCTATCAAAGTTAAGCCGAGCGGCATTAAGGACGGCTATGCCGATGTTACTTCAAAGATTGATATTCAGCTTGCAACCGTAAATATTGATACTGCTGCGCTGAAGTTTGAAAACGGCAAAATTAAAGCTGACCTTAAGGTGTACGGTATCGTTGATATCAACGCCTTAACAAAAGACAATATTATAATTGACGGCGTTGCTGTTGAGTCGGCAGAAAAGGCAGATGACAATACCGTTAAGCTCACTCTCTCGGCAGACGGCGTTAAGAGTGCGAACGATTTTGCCGACCTCATCGGAGGGAAAGCTATGAAGATCGGCGACTATGAAACTACTGTTTCTGTTTCACAGGCAAGCTTTTATCCCGTTTTCGACTATGTTGAAGCGGACGGCGATAATCTTAAATTAACGCTTAAACTCTATGCAAACAGCGGTACGTTTGATAAAAATATCAAAGCGGATGCCATCAGCTTTGCAGATGATTTTAAAGACGCAAAGGCTCAGTCAATTAAGGTTGACAGCGACACGCTTGCTACCCTTATTCTTTCCGTTCCCGCAAACGGTCAGACTACGGAAAATTTCAAAATGAACGGTACCGTTACACTTGCCGCGGGAGCGCTCACAAATGCATGGGGCGATAAGACCTCAAAGGAAGCTTCCTATACCCGCGATTATTCAGGCGAATCCCTCGGCAGAGAGGTTACACTGAATGCAGAAACACTTCTTGAAATCCAAAAATATACTCGTGGTTTGGAAACCACGTTCGGAAAAATCTGTTATTACGGACAAATTGCCGGTCAGGTTTTCTCGGTCGCTAAATCCATATTGGAAGCTGTCGGCGTTGTAGAGTCCGAACACGCACAGGTGATGAAAGAGCTTAAAGCAATCAATCATAAGCTTGATACTGTCATAGAAAATCAAAAAGCTATCCAGAAACAGATAGAGGAACTCGGGATAAAACTTCTGAATGACAACAGCACATACGAAGCAGCTCTCGGAAGACTTAAAACCAATCTTGATATTCAGTACGGTATCTATGAAATCGGTGCGTTGCTTATGGCGATAGACGATGCTGTTGCGGCAGGAAAAATATCGGCAGATGAGGTTCCTACCCTCGATTATTTAACAGACGCTCAGCTGGAAGCGGCACTTGAAGAGTACCGTGTATATCTTCCCAATGTTGATGACATGACGGACAAAGAAGCGGCTGAATATAACTCACGCCTCGTTGATTATATCAACAAGAGAAGTAAGGATTTTGTTCCCTTCAACAGCTTTGATTCTACGTATGAAAACATTAAAGATGCTTTGACCGAAGTTACCAATCTGTTGAATGCAGAAAAAGTGTCGGCAAATCCCATGCAGAAGTATGACGAGATATGCGCTCTGACCTATAATTTTGATTCACAGTCATATAATTACAGACTGTCAAAGAGACTGGTCGCTCAGACGGAAATGTCGCGTGCAATGGCAATCATCTATTCCCGTCAGAAGGCGTTCCAGTACACGTATGATCCCACCTATAAGGTCTATGCACAGAAAGTCGAAAATGCTGTAAAGCAGCTTGAAAGCATCAATGCTTCCGTGGACAGCAACAACTATTTAAGAGTAAACGGTGTTGCTCCCGAAGAGGTAAAAGCAAATCCGCAGCCCGGAACCGACAAGGACAAGGATACTGCCTATTATCCGTACTCCTATGTTTTGGGTGCCAAGATAGCCTGCTATAATTTCGACGCCGATAAGCTGTTTGCATCGTTAGAAGGAAAACCGATCTGGCTCGGTTCTTACAGATCGATGCTTAAGGAAACAAGATTTCGCGAATGGGATGCCAATGAAGCAAAGGAGTTTGCAAAAAGGATGCAGTTCGGAACGATTGAAGAAGAACTTAAATCTGCGGGCTTTGAGACAGGCGATTATTATTTGGCTACCGGATTTTTAGATATGCACCATTACAGTGACACCAAAGATTCCGAGATTGATATTGACGTCACACAGTTTAAATATTGCTGGGTTAACAAGTATCATTATAGCATCGGCAACTTATATTTACCTCAAAAACCCAAAAGTGAAAAGGGTGTTCTCGCCGCATATATTCATGGCGACGGAGATACGGAATTCCGTTATGCTCACAATGAACCGTTGTGCTATTTCGGTGCCTATTAATAGTTTTAAGTATTAGCCGATAAACAAAACAACACAGCCCACCGCAGAAATGCGGTGGGCTGATTTTTTGGCTTTTATTCTGTCGGAATTTCCAAATCAAACGGCTCAATGTTCGTAATATCTGCCGCGGGCGTTCTGTCGGGGAGCGGATTTTTAAGAAGCTCGTCATAAGTGTATTTCATCTTCATCGTCGCCATATCCGAATAATAAACGTTGCCGAAAATATCCGTTGCAATAAATACATACTGATATTCTTTTCCGTCAAGCGGCATTTCGGTTACCGACGGTTTATCCAAGTCGTACAGCTCGCCGACCTCAAATTCCTCGCTGTAAACATCTTCCGTTTTACCGTCCTTAACAAGTCTTTCGGTAAGCACCTTCAGCATTACATCCGATTCAAGCTGATAAATAAAATTATCAGGAATACCGTTTTCGTCCGGATATTTATGAATTCCCGCCATCATATAGTGACCGTTATTGAATTCGTTTTCGTCCCAGAAGAAGTTATATTGCAGTATGGCTTTATCCGTATCCTTAAACTGTTCCGCATTGGATTTTACAATTACGGGCGTTTCAAAGGTTAGAAAGTCCGCTGTGTTACTGAGCGGGGAGCAGTACATCCTGTGACCGTTCAGCGCAAGCGTAACGCCTCTGAAATTGCTCTTGAAATTCATATTGTCATAATCCTTGTCAATGTCATTATTGGTGCAAAGAATATGATGCGTGCCGTCGCTGTCGGTTGTAAAGAGCATAAAATCAATCGCGGCAAGGTAGGCGTAGCTTTCCTTTGTAAGCGAGACGGAAAAGGCGCCGCTTTCGCTGATACTGCCTTTATCGGTAAATTCAATCGGAACTTCAGGAACATCGCAATAGTGATTTTTCAAAAACTCACTGTATTCCGCGCTTACGCTGAGCGCTACATAATCCTCCACCTCTGCCTTGTCGTAGGTGATAGGGTAGTAGAAGGAAACGCCTCTGTTACTGCGCTCGCCGTTGTTTACCGTATAAGGCACTGCTTTGTCCATCGCATCCAATAGCGATAAATAAATATCATCTTCACCCTCAATGATATGGTTATCCCAGGCTTCACCGAAGAAATCGCCTAAATCGACCATGTTGGAGCTGCCTTCAAAGGTGTTTTCAATACCGAATTTTTCACATCTTTTTGCTGCGGCTATAATGCGGGAAAAATAATTCTTCGTCTCCGACATTCTGTTCATATATGCGGCGCAATTGTTAAAGTGCTCCGTCAGGCTGTCGGCGTTGGCTAAATTTATGAGCGAAAGTGTGGAATAAATATCCTTACCTGTTCTTTCGCATTTTTCCATAAACGAATCGCAGATTTTTTTGCCGATTTCTTCTTCGGAACTGTCAGAGGCAAAGGCTTCGCAAATTGCTTTATAGTCCATACCGCCGCCGGGAATAATCTCTTCGGAGGCAATCATATAATCTGCGTAATCCTTCATAACCGAAACGACTTCAATTGTTGCCATCAGGCAGGCATCAAAGGTTATAAACTCAAACTTACCTTTCAGTTTGGTTGCATCAAGCGCACTCTTCAACTCTGTCAGCGATAAGGAATCAAAGGAATAATTTTCGTCAAAGCAAACGCCCTTTGCAGAGCCGCCGCCGTGGTCCCACAGGACTAACATATTATCCTCGCTTTTATATTCCTTTTTTCCCCACTCAAGAAAATCAGTCAGCGTTTGTGCTTCGCCCATGTTCGCCTGCGGCAGGGTGTCAAGGAGTGTAAGCTTGCCGTCCTTTACCTCGTAACGCTGAATTGCGTTGCTGTCAATATCATGTGAACGCCAGGTCTTTGCACCGCCTGTCTGAATAACTATGTTCATATTATTTCCGAAATTTGCCGTCAAAATCTCATCTATATTCTTACCTGCAAGACCCTGTTTTGTTTCCAGATTAGAGCCGCACATATATATAAATATTGTCTTTTTTCCTCCTGAGGTTTTGCCGCATCCGCCGAACACGGTAATAAGCATAATGCAGATTAACAATGCAGAAATTATTTTTTTCATAAAGTGTACTCCCTGACAGATTAATTGTTAAATTATCATATAACCGACTAATTTGCTGTTGATAATTAATTATAACACTATTTTCAGATTATGTCATTTATTTTCGGCACTTTAATTAATATAGATAAATT
The DNA here is from genome assembly GCA_017438845.1 of Clostridia bacterium. Taxonomy (GTDB): domain Bacteria; phylum Bacillota; class Clostridia; order Oscillospirales; family Acutalibacteraceae; genus Fimenecus. The sequence goes on from JAFRUO010000012.1 coordinate 14,963, forward strand.
TGTTGATTTGATTATTTTGATTATATTTGAAATATTAACTTGAAAATAAGCCGTCAAAAATGTATAATATAATAAATTGTTATTATAAATCTAATAAAGAACGGACTTTGACTATGATTGGTAATATGAGTGAAATGTTTTCAAGGATGATAGGTACACTGGCGGTTATACTTGTTATCTCGGCATTTATAGGCGGCAGTGATATATTATCTAAATTTTTTAAAACTGATAAAAAATGGAAATATTCGATTGCCTTCGGCGTTTTAGGCGGTATCTTCGGAATATACGGCAATATTTCCGGTTTTAATTTAAACGGCGCGGTAATATCTGTCAGAGATATCGGACCTATGCTTGCCGGTTTTACCGGCGGACCTTTAGGCGGCTTGATTGCCGGACTGATTGCCGGTTTACACAGATTGACAATGGGCGGTATTACAGCTCAGGCTTGTGTTGTCGCCACCTGCTGTATCGGCTTGATTTGCGGAGCTATATCAATTAAATGGAACAAAGCTGTTTCAAAGCCTTATTTCGCTTTTTTACTAAGCGCTTTAATGGAGGCTTTCCATTTAAGCGTTGTTTTAGTAATGGTTAAGCCTTTTGAAACCGCTCTCGATATAGTCAGGCAAATAGCTTTTCCGTTTATAGCGGTTAATGCACTCGGGTTTGTTATGATGATTACCATAATCACTTATACGGAAAAACAGCGTAATCTGACTATAGAAAGAAGCCGACTCCAGTCTGAGCTTGAGGTAGCAAATGTTATTCAGCATTCGCTTCTTCCTCTGATAAACGAGGATTATCCCGGCTGTGACGGACTTGAAGTCAGTGCTTCTATGGAAGCCGCAAAGGAGGTCGGCGGCGATTTTTACGACGTTTTCTTTGTTGATTCCTCTCACATAGCTTTTGTAATCGGCGACGTTTCCGGTAAGGGTATTCCGGCGGCTATGTTTATGGCTTCCTCTAAAATTACTCTTCAAAACTGTATAAGAGATATTCCTAAGCTGTCCGATGCAGTTCAAACGGCAAACAATGCTCTTTGCGCCAGAAACGATGCTGATATGTTTGTAACGCTGTGGGTCGGTGTTTTGGACCTTGAACTCGGAACGCTTAATTTTGTCAGCGCAGGTCACAACCCTCCGGTTTTGCTTCACAATAATAAAGCAGATTTTCTTAAGTTTAAAAACGGATTTGTCCTTGCCGGTATGGAGGGTGCCATATACAGGGAGCACAGCGTTCAGCTTGAAAGGGGAGACACGCTTTACCTTTATACCGACGGCGTAATCGAGGCTGAGGATAAAAACCACAACCTTTTCGGTGACGAGAGATTGCTGGGTTGCTTTGATTGTAAAAGCGGCAGTACTCCGACCGAAATAATTGATAATGTAAAGCATTCGATTGATGATTTCATTAACGGTAACAGTCAGTTTGACGATATGACAATGCTTTGCTTTAGTTGGAACAAATTAAGCAATAAACAGTAATGTTTTTGTTAATATTTTAAAGGGGTATTTACTATGAAAAAAACAATTATTTTAATTCTTACGTTTGCGTTTGTACTTGCTGTATTTACAGGCTGTTCACAAAAAACAGGTGACGTTACTAATCCTTCTGATAATTCTTCTTCGGACGTTAGCTCGTTTAAGACCATAGGAGATATTATTAACAGCGGTATTGAGTCCGTTCAATCTGCCAATACGGATAAACACTATATCTATGTGTTTCAGATTGATCAGGTATATTACAGGGCAATAGCTAATTTAACACCCGAACTTTCACAGTCGTTGTTTGACCTTGATTTTGATGACAAGGATTATGAAAGTAAACTTAAAGACATTGTTTCGCCTTTGACAATTGATAAGCTTGAAAATTTAACGGAAACCATTATTCCCCAGGCGGAGCTGGATAAGCTTGTGGGTAAGACGGGTGAAGACCTTCTCAATGAAGGTTGGAATTCGGGAATGGGATATAACCTTGAAACAATGGAATTTTGGCTTAACAAGGGAGCTTTTGAATACACGGTTGTCTTTGACGGTCAGCTTGAAAACAGTGATGAATTTGATGAAGAGGAAGCGATAAAGCCTCTCGTTGTCAAGTCTGTTACATTTAAAGATATCGGCGACGCTACAAATGTAGAGTGATATTAGCTTATAAACTAAGGTTAAGAGCGTGGAGTTTTCCACGCTCTGTTTAGTTTATATATTGGGAGGAATATCTGCTGTTTCGTTCTATGCTGAAAAAACGGTTTAACAATTATTCTCTTGCAGACGGCTTTACGCCGTCTGTTTTTTTATATTTGTCACTTTTTTGTCACACAACGGATGATAAACTGTACAACGAAAACAGTGTTCAGCACAGCTATCATTTTATTATCAGAATGCATTTGCTTTTATTGATGTTTTGTTGGACATTTGTTGGACACTGTAGTATAATAATATAGTTATGTATATTGTCATAAGAAGTATATATATATTCTCATAAGAAGTATATATATTCTCATAAGAAGGAGAGGTAAATATATGACAAGAACTGTTACACGCACGATTTCTCTGTTGCTTGTTGCGATAATGCTTATCGGCACTTTCGCAGGCTGCGGTAAATCAAAAAATGAAGACAAGAGCCTTTCAATTACTCCCGACGTGGAGTATGTTGCCCGTGCTGCAAAGGATTTTAAAATTTCCTTTGCTGTTGAGAACGGTGAATTCGCCGACAGCGTCAGCGCAGACGATGTTTATTTGAGCGATTCGTTCTACGGTATGGAGGCTGAGGTTATTTCACATTCAGACAAAAACCTCACTCTGCAATTAAAGGGCGATATTGTTCCCAATGAGGCAAACGCTTATCTCTGGGGTACGGTTAATCTTAAGCCGTCTGCTTTTACAGCTGCCGAGCAAACCGTTCTGTCGCACATTGATATCAGATTTATCAGCGGCGCTATTGACGGCACAACGCTTAAATTCGAGAACGGCAAGGCAAGCGTAAATTATATCAGCTATTCTGCAAAGCCGGACGAGATTAACAAGGACACTGTTACAATCGAAGGCGCAACGGTTGAAGCCGTTGACAAGGTTGACGACGAAACCGTTAAGCTTACCGTTTCTGCCGATGGTGTTAACAGCGCAAACGAATTTGCCGATTTTATGAAAGGCAAAAACATCAGTGTTAACGGCAATGAAATAGCGGCATCTCTTTCGCAGGCATATTTCTATCCCGTATATGATTATGCAGAGGATGACGGCGATAATATCAACATAACACTTAAGCTTTTCACCTTTAACGGAACTGCAAAGAATATGACCGCTGACCAGGTCAGCTTTGCGGATGATTTTGACGGCGCAAAGGTAGTATCAATCACACCCGAAAAGGATGATGACAGGGTTACAACAATGGTTATTGCAATACCTGCTGACTCAAGAACGGCTGAGGGACTCTCGGTTAACGGCACGGTTACTCTTGCCGCAGGTGCGCTGACAAATGACTGGGGCGATGCAACAACCGTTGAAACAAGCTATACCCGTGAATACTCGGCTGCATCGCTTGGCAGGGATATGTTCGAAGGAGATATTGATTTCAGCGGCTTTGACGATATTGCCGATATGCTCAACGATACAACCAAGACGAGTGCGGAAGTCAGCAATATTATGCTCAACCCCGAAACCTTGCTTGAGATTCAGAAATATACCAGAGGTCTTGATACAGCTTTAGGTAATATCTGCTACTACGGTCAGATTGCAATGCAGGGAATATCTTTCCTTAAAATGATGGCCGAAACCACCGGCGTACTTGAGTCGGAGCATGCACAGGAGATGAAGGTCCTCAACAGGATTGACGGTAAGCTTGATAATGTCCTCAAAGGGCTCGCAAGCCTTGACACAAAAACTACAACAATTGAAATAAACACTCTCAAAAACAGGATTACCGATTATAAAGATGCGCTTGTTTCAATCAATAATGATATGTCGCTTATCAAGAGTATGACTGACAGGGCAAAGGATGACCTCAAGACTCAGTATCCAAAGATTTACGGCAGTATTGACGAGGAAAATCTTACCGATGAAGAGTACGCCCAGTTTATGCATGACGTTATGGAATACATCCGTCAGAGAGCTGAAAATCAGACTGACACAAGCTACGGCGGATATACAAGTGTTCTCAATGATTTACTGCAGAATTTTATGAAGGTCACAACTCAGGTTTCGCAAACCGACGAGGATAATCCTATTTCCGTTCTTGACCAGATTTGCTCGCTGAAATATAACTTTGATTCTCAGGCATACGGTGACAGACTTAATCAGCGACTTTATTGCAAGACCTCGCTTGCGAAGGCATATTCAATGCTCGCTATTTGCTATGACTATGCGTACGATTATAAAAATCCGAATATGAGAAGCATCTCGAAAAATTTCAGAGAAGCTATTGATGTTCTGACCGATATGGAATACATCGGCCATACAGCTAAGGAAATAAGTCAGTACTCTTATAACGGCGAGCTTTATGTTAAGGAAATTGTTATTTTCTATTCCGATGACGCCGAATCCGCAAGGCAGATACTGGCAAACCATGGTTGGCTTTTCTGTGACGAAAATATTGAGTGCGATCATGATGACCGCTTCTCGAGAGGCTGTTATGTCGGCTTCAAGACTACATTTAATCCCGATGAAGCAATCAGGGCATTAAAGATTGAAACCAACCCAAATCTTGAAGACGACACCTGGAAGCTTGTCAGAGTTGACGGTGTTATCGACGGCGTAAATGCAAACACATACGGTAACGGCCATATTAATCGCCTTACTCATCTGGTAACTCCGGGATATCTTTATTACACTAAGGATAAATCCGAAGGCGGACCTCTGACCGGTCTCAGGGTTGACTCAAATCCCAAAAACGCCGTCAGCGATTTCGATCTTTATCAGAGCAAGGATTATGATAACGACGAGCTTTATCTCCACGCTCTTGATGTTAATTATGAGTACGCACCCTTCTGCTATCCTCTCGGAAGACGGGTTGCGTTTATGCCCAACTGGCGTAACGGTACTCTGGATGATATCAAAAGATTCAAAAACGGAGCGCTGATAGATCTTGCTACTCATTCGTGCTATAATATGTCCTCCGATATTCAGGACAATCAGCTTGTATCAAGGTGCGGAAGCGACAGCTTTAAAACCAACCTGAAAAAGGCAGGAATAACCTTGCCCAGTGATTATGCAATCGCTACCGTTACAAAATGGGAGACTAAAGCAGGCGCCTTCGGCAGTCTCGGTGACAAATACTGGATTTATTGTGATTTGATTGATCAGAATAACCATTTTGTTGAAAAAAACAGAAAATGCGATCTTATCAAGGACCTTGGCAGTGACGGCATCGATGATAGCTGGGATAGATATGTTGAGTACTATTATGTTATGCTGCTCGGTCAGCTTGCACCGTACAGCTTTGTAAGACCGAAGATAACCGACGAGGGCTATAACACCTGGCAGGACGAAGCAGGTAATACTTATGTATTTAACGCAAACGGTCAAGGCACATACAACGGCAAGAGCTTCAGCTATACAACTAACGAAGTTGCCAACGGTACCGAGCTTAAGATTACAATGGACGGCAAAGCTACTACATATCTTGATCACTATATTGTCAAGAATGTAAATCCGGACGGAACCACAAGGCTTTCACTTGTAATGCTCGACAGACGGCTTGATTCGCATATTTATATCTGTACCAATCAGGTACCGGCTAAATAATAAAAAATGCACCCGATGTGAAATCACATCGGGTGTTTTTATGCCTGTTGTTATTTTGAAGCTTCTGTATTGTACGGCTCGATTTTTGTTACCTTAGCCGCAAATGTTTCGTCGGGCAACGGATGCTCCTGCAATTCCGAATAGCTATATATCATTTCAAACGTTGCCATATCCGAGGTAAAGGTGTTTCCGAAAATATCGGTAGCAACAAATATGTACTGATATTCCTTTCCGTCAAGCGGCTTTTCGGTAATTTCTCCGCCGTTGCTTCCTATAACAAATTCTTCGCTGAAGTTCTCAACGGTTTCTTTTCCCGTAAGAACCGTATCGGTGATTACCTGAACTCTGTCGCCCTCCTTGAGCGGAATGATATCATTGTCTGGCAGTCCGTTTTCGTCAAATGCGTTCCAGGTTCCCACCGGCATAAAGTAGCCGTTATTGAACATTGTTCTGTCCCAAACGAAAACAAAACGCAGATTGGTCCTCTCGCCGTTGAGCTTAATCGGCGCTATGAAGGTGATATAGTCGCTGTTGCTGCTGACTGCAGAACAGAAAAGGCGATGACCGTCAAGCGCCAGGCTTACGCCTCTGAAATTACTGTCAAACTTGAGATTATCCCAATCCTTACGGATATCGTTATAGGTACACAGGACATGCTGTATGCCTTCACTGTCCGTGTTCATAAGAATAAAATCAATGTGGCTTAAATAATTGAAGCTGTCAGGCGTGAGCGTTACCGTGAACGCACCGTCATCCGTAACGCTTCCCTTATCCTTATATTCAACAGTTTTTTTCGGTACATTAAGATAATAATCCGAAAGGAATTTGCTGTAGTAATCGCTGACTCCGAGGTCAATATAATTCTTTATTTCCTGTTCGTTATAAACATAAGGATAGTAGAATGACACGCCGCCGATGTTACGCTGTCCGCTGTTCGTCGTATAAAGCACGAAGGCGTCAGTGTTTAGCTTATCCTTATAATCGTCGGCTCCGGCTTTGGTCACAAAATCAACTAAGTCGAGCATATTTGACGAACCCTGATAAGAGTTGTCGCCGCCGAATTTTTCACAGGTGTTTATAGCGTCCATAACGGCGAAGGAGTAGTCGGCATTTTCGACATAGTTATCAAAAAACTCAACTGTCTCGGAAAACTGATTTATCAGATTATCTGTCTGTGATAAATCAAACAGCGAAAGTGTGGCGTACATTTTCTCTTTTTCTTTGCATTTTAGAACGAAGGAATCGCATATTTCCCTGCCGATTTCGATGTAATCACTCTTACCCGACATCGCTTCGCACAGCGCTTTATAATCCCAACCGCCCGAAGGCTCAATTTCCTCGGAAGCCAACATATAATATGCAAAATCCTTTACATAATATGCCGTTTCCATTGACGCCATAAGGCAGGCATCAAAGCCGATAAACTCAAGCTTGTTTTTAAGCTCTGCGTTTTCAAGCGCCGATTTCAGCTCCGCTATTGTGAGCGGATCAAAGCCGTACTTCTCGTCGAAGCAAATACCTTGTGATGCGCCTGCACCGTGATCCCAGAGTATCAGACTGCTGTGCTTTGACGGATATTTTTTCTGTCCCCAGTCAAGAAAATCCGTAAGAGTCTGCGCCTCACCCATACTTGAAGCTTCAAGCGTTTCAATGAGCTTCAGCGTACCGTCTTTTATTATATATCTTGACAGTGAATCGCTGTCAATGTCGTGAGAGCGCCATTGGACTGTGCCGCCGGTTTCAATTACGATATTGATGTTGTCTGTGATTTCGGCTGAGAGTATTTCGTCGATGTTTTTCCCCGCAAGTCCTTGCTTTGACTCGAGGTTCGAGCCGCACATATAGATAAATAAGGTCTTTTTGTCCGAACCTGTATTAATGCATCCGCAGAGCAATGTAAGCAATATAATAAATGCGAGCAAAACCGGTATGCTCTTTTTCATCTTCTGACTTCCTTTACGATATATTGGTAATTATTATAACACCTTTAACCGCTAAAGTCATCAATAATTATTTTGTTTTATTTAATTATTAAGCCTTGAAATATACTCTAATCTTGTTATATAATACAAGTAATATAAGTCTCTCATCACACAGAAGGAGTTTTAAAATTATGAAGCTTAAAAGAAGAGTTTTGGCGGTTTTGCTTTCGGTAATAATGGTAATCGGTGCTTTTCCGTTTGCCGTCAGCGCTGAAGAGAATACCGTGACTCTTAACTATATTGATACTGACGGCAGTCTCAAGACTGCTGAAAATGTAACCGTGATTGATGCTTTCACCTTTGAAATGGAGTCGGGCTGGTATGCGGTGACAGCAGATGTTACGGTTGATTACCGTATAATCTGTACAGGTGAAATCAATCTTATTCTTGCTGACGGCTGCACCTTGACCGCCGTAAGAGGTGTGTCGGTAAATGATGAGAATAACACAAGTCTTACCGTTTACGGTCAGCAGTCAGGTTCGGGTAAGCTTGTAACCGAAAATGTTACTGCTTACAGTGCGGGTATCGGCGGTGACGATACATATTCCAGCGGTCAGATTACAATTAACGGCGGTACATTTGATGTTGTCGGCGGAAACTGCGGTGCAGGTATCGGCGGCGGATATAACGGCAACGGTAATGTAACAATCAACAAAGGTATTGTTGTTGCCAGGGGCGGAAACGGCGGCGCAGGTATAGGCGGCGGTAATAAGCGTTTCGGCTTTGAAAATATAAACGGCTATGTTACCGTAAACGGCGGACGGGTTACCGCAACAGGCGGAAACTCAGCTGCCGGTATTGGCGGAAGATGCGAGGGTATTGTTACTATTAACGGCGGTATTGTTGAAGCTAATTCGGGCTCTAACGCTGCGGCAATCGGCGGCGGTAACGCTTATAAGGGTACGGTTGTGATTACCGACGGTACAGTAGAGGCAAACGGCAACTCCTATGCTGCAAGTATCGGCGGCGGACGCTCAGGCAGCGGCGATGTAACAATTACCGGCGGCACGGTTACCGCACAGTACGGCAATTACGGTCTTGGCGGCGGTGATATCACTGCAACCGACAGCTCTGTTATTCATCTGAGCTGGGATTCAAGAAACAACAGCATTTATACCTCGGGTATAAACGGAAATCTTTATTTGGATAAGGGCTTTACCGACGGAACAAACGATTATCCCAACAGTCTTTATACAGACACTTCGGATTTTGACAATGTGACTTTGACTCCGTTACTCGGTCAGCTTTATAATATCATAGCCGACATAACCGGAAACGGTACGCTTACAACAACCCCTATAAAAGCGTATGCCGGAGAAAAGGTAGTGTTGAACGCTTCTCCTGCCGACGGATATCACCTTGTTTCAATCGGCGTAACGGGTCCAAACGGCTTGTCTGTCGCTGTTGTTAATAACAGCTTTACAATGCCCTCCGGCACTGTTACTGTTGCAGCGACCTTTGACCTCGGTGTATATACGGATTATCTCGATCTTAACGGCGAGGTACAGCAGGTAGTCGCAACTAAAATCACATCTTCCTCAACCGCCATGTCAAACGGCTGGTATTTTGTAAAAGACAATGTTTCAATTCCGAATAATGTAAGAATATCCTTAAGCGGAAATGTCAATCTGATTCTCGGCGACGGTGCGACGCTTACCGTTCCTTACGGTATCGGTACAGTGAACGCTGGTGCATCGCTGACAATCTGGTCGCAGAGCGAAGCAACCGGCACTCTGATTGCCGGAAGCACCTCAACGGGAGCTAATGATTACAACTCGGGAATCGGCAGCGATTACAGCGGCAATCCTGTCGCTGTTACCGTTAACGGAGGTAATATCACCGCATACGGCGGTCAGTACGGCGCAGGTATAGGCGGCGGCTGGATGTCATCGGGTAATGTAACCGTCAACGGCGGCGTAATTAACGCAATCGGCGGTCTCTACGGCGCAGGTATAGGCGGCGGTCCTCAGGCGAGCGAGAAAACAACCGTTGTCATAAACGGCGGTACGGTGACTGCAGGTGCATCAGGCGGTGCAGCGGCAATAGGCGGCGGCTATATGTCATCAGCCGAGGTTACCGTTAATGACGGAAAAATAACAGCGACATCCGAAGACACCGCATCCTCCTCCAACGGCGGCGGCGCAGGTATAGGCGGCGGAACTCAGGCGGCAGGCAAGGTAACCGTCAACGGCGGCAGTATCACGGCAACCGCTTCGTTATTTGCCGCAGGTATAGGCGGCGGCTTTAAGGCTGCGGGTGATGTTATTATCAACGGCGGCGCAGTCAAGGCGTACGGAGGTGGATTCGATAACAATCACGGCTGCGGTGCAGGCATAGGCGGCGGTGCTGAAGCGAATGCTCAGACAACGGTTGAAATAAATGACGGTAATATATATGCTTTCGGTGGATATTATACCGCATCAATCGGAGCCGGTTGCGATTCATCAGCCGATGTAACCGTAAACGGAGGCGTTGTGCGTACCGAATACAGGGATGAAGATCTCAATCAGGGCATACCCGAAAGAATCGGTATAGGTGGAAGCAGCAACAGCGATGAGTCGGCTTCCAATGTTTATCTGACATATACCGATTATGCTTTTATTGACGCCAGCTATCACGGTAAGGTAACGCTGGGCAACACATTTAAGGACAGCGACGGTAATATTTATCAGGCGGGTTCGTTCGATTATACCGATTCCCGATTTACAAACACACTGTGTCCGCCTTCTTGCGGTAAGGTTACATACAATTCTCTCGGACACGGAACGGTTGATGTTACTAATAACTATCTGTATTATTACGGGGAAACCGTTAGTATTTCGGAAACCCCGGAAAGCGGCTATACACTCGATTATGTTACTGCCGTAGATGCCGACGGAAATGAAATTCCCGTCAGCAACAATAAATTCATTATGCCGATGAAAAATGTTACGGTAACCCTGGCTTTCAGGGAATTGCTGGACATCAATGAGGACGGAGCCGAAGACTTCAACGATATAGCGTTTATCATATCCGCTTCGGCAGGCGAGACCGAAATGACTGCTTCACAGTCAGCAAAAGCAGACCTCAACGGTGACGGCATTGTCGATGCCTTTGATGCGGCTTGGCTTGACAGATATTTTTACTCTCCCGAAGCACAGGACGGCGATGTAAATCAGGACGGCACCTTTGATCTTGTTGACTATGCATTGGTTAAGGCCCATATCAGCGGAGTTGACAGTGATGAAGACCATCCTGCAGACCTGCTTGATAAATCGTATCTCGGCACTGAGTATTCTTATTTCAAGGATAGCTATGACGACGGTGTTATCATCACTCCGGTTTATTACAATGCCGACATCAATAAGGACAAAGCAGTAGATGCATTTGATCTGTTCTATCTTGATAAACGCATAAACGGTCTTGTATAGAATTAAGTTAAAAATATGATAAAAGGCTCGGATTTCTCCGAGCCTTTTATGTGTATCATCCAAAACTGACCTGAATTGTACACTGTTCAGGTTGTTGCTTTTTTGTCACATTTTTGTCACACAACGGATGATATACTGTACAACGAAAACGAAAATAGTGTTCGCATAACTATCTTTTTATGATCAAAATGTTTAGTTTCTGTTGGACATTTGTTGGACATCATAGTATAATATTATAATTATGTACTGTCATAGAAAGAGAGGTTAATATATGACAAGAACTGTTACACGCACGATTTCTCTGTTGCTTGTTGAGATAATGCCTAATAGCAATTAATTTATGGATTTATTAAAATTTTTGTTTTCAGTTTTGTGTCACAGGAGGTATTTTATGAAAACATTGAAAAAGGCTTTGGCGGTTTTACTGTCTGTAATTATGATTATCGGTATTGTGCCGGTTTCTGTACTGCCCGTTAAGGCGGCTGATACGGACGAAGGTGTGCCGTCTGTTCCGTCGGATATAAGCTTTAACGAAAAATATACTTATGATATTTATATTCAAACTGTTGATGACGCTGACTTATGGAATTCGGCGTACTTCTCTATGGGCGACGGAAGCAATGATGCCGTTAAATGGGATATACAGTCAGACATTGACGATCCGGGAGATATTTTTTCAAAAACATATACTTCCGATACATTGCTTCCTGTTATGAAGCTCGAAATAGATTTCGGCTTGGTCTTGCCCCGCAATTGGACCGGCAATGTTAGTATCAAGATTAACGGTTATACAGTTTGCAGCAAAGCTTTTACTATTCATTCCAATGATTATAATAAGGATATTTATATTTATCCCGAACCTCCCAGAATAGAAAAATTAAAGCTATATACAAAGGATCCTTACAACAATACATATCCCGTGTCGCTCACTTCCGATTTGCGTTTAATGCAGAAGGGAGATGAAACCGGTAATACTTTGTCAGGCAATATCTATGTTTTAGCTTTGAATCAATACAATGTGCCTTTCGACAATTGGATAAAGTCTGTCAATCATTCAGGGGCTATAGCCTCGGGCAAGGATGTCTGGCTTAGTGCAATATCACCTGACTATTCGGGTATGGATAAGATTGAGTTTTCGCATCAGGCAGGAAAATACGGAGTTTTCAAACTGACAAGTACTGCAGGTGTCGATCATAATGTCGGTCTGAACTTATATTGCGGTAATTATAGCAAATGGGTGAAGAACGGCGATCCTTTTACTAGTTTTGTAGATACTTCCGGAATACGGAGATATACCGGAACTCAGCAGTTTAATCCGGGAAATATTGAATTAAAGTTCAGAAGAGGTCTTAATGTTTATCTCAATGCAGACTTATATAAATCCTTCAGAGGCAATGTCGGTGATTCTATTGCAGTTTTCTTTAAAGAGGACGATATATCCGAAGGGTACTACCTGAACAGCGTTACCTCCACCGGCGCAGGTGAGTTGAAGCACTACGGCTATTACGGTCAGTATTTTTATACTTTAGGTGACGGAAATGCGGTAATAACCGCAACAACTGCACCTAATAACTATACAATTGAGTATAATGCAAATGCATCGGACGCAACGGGAGAGATGGAAAGTACAGCTGCAATCTATGATAAGGATGTACAGCTCAGAAGCTGCGGCTTTACAAGAAACGGCTGGGGTTTTGTCGGTTGGAATACTAAGGCTGACGGCAGCGGCACTGCTATTACCGATATGGGTTATGCAAAGAATCTTACGAACGAAAGAGACGGTACAGTTACTCTTTATGCTCAGTGGGGCAGCTCTACCGTTGATGTTACGCTGAAATATCCGCAGGAAATGGGTATTGCTGACAAGGTAATACATGTTAACCGAGGCGGCAGCATTCCTGTTGAGATTGATATTAACACAGGCGACGCTGAAGGGCATTATCGCTTTGTCAGCGCTGACAGAAGTCTTGACAATATACAGCAGGAGGGTGTAATAAACCTCACTTACGAAAAAACGGCGCACACCTACGGCGAAGCGTTTTATACTGTCGCACCTACCTGTACGACGGACGGTGTTGAAGCACAGCTTTGTACTGAGTGCGGCTACGAAAAAAGTGAAACCGTTACTGCTTTTCACCAGGATGTAGTTCATGTTGACAGCATACCTGCAACCTGTGAATCGGACGGCGTTGAGGATGCTACTGTTTGTAACGCCTGCGGCGAGGTTCTTGAGAGAGGAGCCGTGATTCCTGCTCTCGGACACAATTATAATTTTAAGAATATTACATGGGATTTAACTACCGAAAGCGGAACGCCTGAGGGCTATGTTTATGTAGTGTGCAAAAACGATTCGGACCACATCTGTATTTCCGAGGCTACTGTTACCGAGGAGAACGGCGGATTCCTTGCGAGTGCCGTACTTGATGACCTGCCTGTATCAAAATTCCTTGAAAAAGGTAAGGATATTTTCACCGTTACTGCTTCCTGTAACGAGGGCGGTACTTTGACCGCTGACCATACCGTAGCATTGCCGGGTGAAACGGTTAATATTGAATACACGGTTGATGACGGCTGCTATCTTAATAAACTGACCGTTAAGCAGGGCGACACAGATATAGCATTAAACGGAAATTCCTTTATTATGCCGCAGGGCAACGTAACAATTAATGCGGTATTCGGCACCATTGCTCCGAATCAGTGCGGTGCCGACGCTTACTGGAGATATGATGAGCCGACAAAAACTCTTACGGTTTTCGGCAGCGGACCTATGTTTGATTTTACTGCAGAGGAAGCTGATGAAAGACTGAACAACGGCTTGCAGTATTATGCTTATAAGGATGAATGCGAGTATATAGTAATTGATGAAGGTATTACATATATAGGCGATTTTGCATTTATGGGACTCAGTAAGGTTACGGACGTTCAAATGTCCGACAGCGTAACATCCGTCGGAAGATGTGCTTTCCTTAATGATATTTCTGTAAATAATATCAAAATGTCCGAATCCCTTAATGAAATCGTAAATAACGCTTTTGCTTATATCGGCACAATAGATTACATTGATATTCCTGCGTCGGTTACAAGCATTTCAGGCGGCGCTTTCTACGGCACTCAGCCGACTGAGATATACAGCTTTGCCGACCCCGACAGCCTTACATGGAGCAATACTGTCGATGAGTTTCTTCCCTCAAAGCAGACTGTTGTCCATGTTTACAGTCAGTATCTTTCACGCTATCAGGAAAAATTCGGCGACTCTGTCAATGCTACCTTTGTAGGCGACCTTGACTCAAAAATACACGATATCACGGTTGTTCAGTCAGCTCACGGTACTGTTACCGCTGATTGTGAGACAGTTCATACGGGAACAGTTGTCAGGCTTACAAATACTGCTGATTCAGGCTACGGACTTAAAAACTATGTTGTAAGAGATACGAAGAAGAATAACATTCCCGTTACCGACGGCGCCTTCGTTATGCCTGACAGAGATGTTATAGTAACCGCCGAATTCAGCAGGATTTATTCAATCGCTTATGAGGTGGCTTCGGGCGAGGGTACTATTGAACTGCCTGCCGATGCACCTGCAGGAGCGACCGTCAGCGTTACGGTTAATCCGTATACAAATAACGAACTGAAAAGGCTGTATTATACAGCTGCTAACGGCGAGGTTACCGAAATTACAGGTAATCAGTTTGTAATGCCTGCTTCCGATATTACCGTTACGGCTGAATTCGGACTTATAGATTACCGCATTAGCTATGCCGACGCTCAGAACGGCTCTGTAACGGGAGTTTCGACCGCTCACCTCGGCGATTTGATCGAGCTTACTGTTACGCCCGACGAGGCTTATAAGCTTGATTCGCTGACGGTTACGGACAGCGAAGGAAATGAGATAAATGTTTCCGAAGATTATAAGTTCAATATGCCTTCTTCCGATGTTACAGTCAGCGCAGAGTTTGTAAGGGCTTATTACAGAATTAGCTATTCGGATATGACTAACGGTACTGTCAGCGGAGCGTCAAGCGCTGATGAAGGCGATATTATTCATCTTGATGTTACACCGGATACAGGCTGTGTATTAACAACTCTGTCGGTAACTGATTCCGAAAACAACGAAATTGCACTTGAAGCAGACAATTCGTTTATAATGCCTGCAAGTGATGTAAATATTACGGCAGAATTTGAGCAGCTGCACGCCTATGTTTATATAGAGAATTCCACACTTGTGTTCAAATATGACATAAATATGTCCTCATGCCCTTATCAGAAATGGGAAATCCCGAGCAGTAATAGTATTCCGTGGAATTCCATAAGCCATGCTGTTGAGTCAATTGTAATTGACCCGTCATTTGCAGATTACAGACCGACAACAACGGCATACTGGTTTCACGGTGCGTCAAATGTAACATCAATTACAGGCTTGGAGTACTTAAACACATCAGAGGTTACAAATATGAGGAGTATGTTTGCCTCCTGTTCAAAACTGCAGTCAGTTGACCTTAGTCACTTTAATACCTCAAAGGTAACTGATATGAATAATATGTTTTACAATTGCGCTTCTCTTTGGGATATTGATGTAAGCAATTTTGACACCTCCAAAGTAACGGATATGAGCAGTATGTTTGCCTCCTGTAAACACATCACGAGTATAGATTTAAGCAGCTTTGATGTGACGAGCCTTGTTGAATCAGGCCGTATGTTTCAAGATGATTCATGGCTGAAAACAATTTATGTTGACGGAATTGACACACAATGGACAGCAAAAGAACCCGAAGAGTATAAATGGTTCCTTATGTTCAGCGGCTGTACTCAGCTTGTAGGCGGCACCGGCACAGCGTATAACTCCTCAAACACAGATATCTCAATGGCTAAGGTTCAGGACGGTTACTTTACGGCAAAGACCTACAATGTCACTGTTGCAGACAGCACAGACGGTACGGCACAGGCAGACAAAACTACAGCCGCAAAGGACGAAACCGTAACGCTTACCGCCTCTCCCGAAACGGGTATGGCTTTGGCTTACTATACTGTTACCGACAAAAACGGCGACAGGGTTACGGTAAACGGTGACACCTTCACTATGCCTGCATCCGATGTTACCGTAACGGCAGTGTTCAGAGAAGCAGGAATTTATGACATCAACGAGGACGGCGTTGAGGATATAAACGATATAGCATTTATTATTTCTGCCTCTGCAGACGAGGTAACTATGACCGAAGCACAGTCCGCCAAAGCTGACCTCAACGGTGACGGCATTGTCGATGCCTTTGATGCCGCAGAGCTTGACAGAATACTCTTCGCCAACAGCTCTGACAAGGGCGATATCGATCAGGATGGAGATATTGATCTTGTTGATTACGCTATGGTTAAGGCTCATATTTCGGGCGTTGACTCTGATGAGAATCATCCTGCAAATCTGCTTGATAAGAGCTATCTGACGGCTGAATATGACAGTATAAAGGATAGTTATGACGACGGCGTTATCATCACTCCGGTTTATTACAATGCCGACATCAATAAGGACAAAGCAGTAGATGCATTTGATCTGTTCTATCTTGATAAACGCATAAATGGTCTTGTATAGAATTAAGTTAAAAATATGATAAAAGGCTCGGATTTCTCCGGGCCTTTTTTCATTGTTAGTGTCAGATTGCTTAGCAGGGGGTAGGCAGTTAATTTTACGCCGCATATACTCTTACATCGTAGTTTATAGCGTACTGCTTGTCCGGTTCGTGAGTTTCTTTTAATATCTTTTTTGTAGTGTGTCCGCACCTGGTGAAGTATCTGTGCTGAATCATCAATGTGTCCAACAAAGTGTCCTCAGTAGGCACAGAGGAGCTCGGTCATCTTGAAATGGTAGGTACAATTATGTATCAGCTCACAAAAGGGTTAAGCGAAGAGGAAATAAAGAAAAGCGGATTCTATGACTATTTTGTTGACCACACTACAGGTGTTTATCCGTCAAGCGCAGCCGGTGTTCCTTTTACTGCGGCTTATATACAGTCAAAGGGTGACGTGCTGACGGACCTTCATGAGGACCTTGCAGCTGAGCAAAAGGCGAGAACAACCTATGACAATATACTGATGCTTGTCGATGATCCTGATGTCAGGGAGCCGATTAAATTCCTTCGTCAACGTGAGATCGTGCATTATCAGCGCTTTGGTGAAGCATTGAGATTAACCACAGACCGACTTAACAGCAAGAATTTCTACGCATTTAATCCAAGCTTTAAGCCGAAAAAGTGATTACCGAAAATACACAGGCGGCATATTTGCCGCCTGTAGTTTTTAGGCTGTATTTCCCGTGTATGATTTGCCGAACAACGATAGCTTTTTGCCGTAAAGTCCGCTAAATGGTATCTTATTCAAGTACGATGACAGTGTTGATATCACCGCGGCAGATTTAAGCGACGGTTAATACCGTCGCTTTTTGCTGATGAATGAAATGTTATTCGCTTAGTTTAAAACATGCGTTGTAATCGTCAATACCGTAGTTTCCTGCAGTGTGCTTCATTGTTTCGTAAAAGTCAAGCCGGTTGCCTTGAGAATCCTTCATTTTCTTTAGGAACGGACTCATACGCTTAAAAACCTTTAGCAACAGGTCGCCGCCGGCAGTTCCTTCCACGTAAGGCTGATTGCCCTCGAATATACTTCTTACAACATCGACGGCAAACTCAACGAATGAGTCGTTTTTAATATTCCTGTCTGCTTTTATAAACAGCAGATGAGCAAACTGTCCTACAGTCATTTTGTTAAGCTTTTTTCCTATAAAGCTGAATAGCTTTTCTTTCGCAGGGCTGCTTTGAATGTTGACCTTTCTCATAAATCTGTTCGGGTCGTCTCTCATAGCTGTTATAAGTGTTCGAATCATTTTTTCGAACTGTGCAATGAGATACTCCTTGGATGAAAGACCTTTTCTGTCCCAGTCAAACTCAGGCGTAGGTATGCTTTTTATGTCAACTGTGTTTTCGTCCTGCAATGTTACAAGCCTAATAAACGAAGGCCAGCCGATAACCGAACCTGTACAGACATCGTAGAAAAGATTTCCTTTTTTCGTCTTTGTAACATTGATGCTCTGGTTATGCATATGTCCCGTGAAAATAAGATGTACGCCGTTATCTGCAAGTGTTTCAACGAGCTTTTGGCTTTCTGCCTGCCAAGCGTCCTTTATAAGTGCGAGAACAGGCTGACCGGGCAAGACAGGATAATGCTCCATTGCAATCATCATTTGTCCGTCAGATTGAGCCTTTTTTGCCTGCTCTTCAATCCATCTGAGAAATTCACTGTCGTATGTAATATGCTTTTCGGATTCAATATCATTGCATATAACAAGCAGACGTACATCCTCCGAAAGCTGAGCAACATAAGAAAGGTGATCCTTATTAAATGCAATTGCATCCTTGTAGCCAAAGTCTTTATAATAGTCATAGAGCTCGGAAAACTCAATGCTTTCAATCGGAAAACGGCCGTTTTCGTTAAAGCCGAAGGCATTGTTTTTAAAATCATGACCGGCAGTAACGACATATATTTTTTTGCCGCTTTTTTCTTTAAAATCATATAAAAGCCTTGTGAAGTCCTCGTGACACTCTCTTTCGCCCCAGAAGGTTAGATCACCTGCGATAAGAAGAATATCAGCCTCATCCGCAGTTTCAAGGAATTTGAAAGTAGCCTCGTTGATGCTTTGAGTTTCAGCAAAGCATTTCTGCTCACTGTCCATAAATTCCTCATATTCCTTACCGTAAGCGCCCAAAGAGTTTTTAAAATAATGTGTGTCGGTTATAAGATAAAATTTCAGAGGTTTCATATACTGCTCTCCTGTGCCATTTCGTTGTTTTCTTCATGTCTTGCGGCACGAATTTCCTCAAGCTCTTTATACATCCGAGCCTTGGTTTCGCCCTCAACGTTATACATAGTTTTAAGGATAATTGACTTTAAGAGATTGCTTATAGCGTAGCCGAATAAAAGGAATGCAAGAAGCCACAGACAGGTGTTCATATAATTAGGCTTTGCCTGCATGGTTTTAACAAGATCGCCGACTGAAGAGGATTCATATCCTACCCATGCTATCATAAACGGAATAGCAAGGTCTTTAAGGTAGTTAAGTCCTGTCAGTATCCAACCCGGAACAATACCTTGAATAGCTTCCATTCTTTCGCCGGTCTGCCATTCGAGATAGTCGAAATACTCAACGTTGAAGTGTGAATTTGAAAGCTCCTGAACGCCGATGCCGACGCCGAACAGGAAATAGAAAACATAGAAGAATATACTGTTCCAGCCCTTAAAGAACATAATTCCCATTTTTGCCTCGACGAAGCAAATGCCAAAAAGAATCCCGGCGGAAACCATGGCGTAAGGACCGCAGAATTTAAGGAGCTTTGTCGGCTCATGTTTTTTTGAAAGCTTTGTAGTAATAAGGTTGCCTACTACGGTACCGATTGCCGTCGGAAGTGTTAAAAGAAGGTTCTTTGATGAGCCTACGGTAATTGCGGCAAGCAAGGTAGAGAATCTGCCGAGTGCGGCAAGCACATTAACCCACTGCATATACTGATAAGCACGGTAATTTTTGTATTTGAATAATGAGAAAAGTGCTTTTGAAACCTTAACCTTTTCCTTCTTGGGAAGCTCAATTCTTTCGTGACAGAAAAGACCGCACATAAGATTACCGAACATTGTAACCGATGCGGCAACAATCGCAAGAGTCATATACATCTTATTTTTATCGTCACTGAACAGACCGTAAACAAAGGTTGCGCCGTAGGCAGCACCGTATCCTATATAGTAGGACAGCTGCCAAACCGTAGCGACCGTCTTTTTTTCCTTGGGATTGGGTGAGATAACCTGGGCTACATTTTGACCGAAGTTGTTGAAAATATTAAACACTGTCTGACAGCACGCAACGGAATATCTGAGAAGTATCATCTGCTGAACAGTCCATCCGGTAGGAACCCAGAAATATAGTACGGTCGTTGCAAAAATAGGAATAAGACAAATTATGTACCAGTGGCGGTATCTGCCCCAACGGGTTTTCCATTTTTGAACAATAATTCCTGCAATAAGACCGACAACAATACTTAAAACAGTTGTTAGGGTTGTCATTCCGGCGCCGATTTTTGCAATTCTTTCCGAATCAACACCGACCGGTCCGTAGTACAGCTCATGCAGGAATGCAGTTGCAAGCGTACCTGTAAGCGTAGTTCCGAACATACCGCCTATTCGTGCAAGCATAAGGCAAATGTATTCAAGCTTTGTAACATACTTGCCCTCGTTACCCGAAAGAGCGTTAGACGGTCTTACGCTCGCTGATATGTTTTCCTTTTTCATCCTTTTTTCTCCCTTTATTACTATTTTTCATTTTAATAAAATAATTATATACGATATTTTGTTATAAAACAATATGATGATTTTACTAATAAAAAGAGTATAAATTTATTAAAAATAATAGTATTATTTCAATGATAAATAATGAACTATATCAAATCAAGAAAAAAGAAATAATTTATTATTTTTTTATTGTATCGGCTAAAAGTTTATAGTATAATATCTTAAAATATTATGCAAACGGTGGTTTATATGAGCGGTGTTTTCCAAAAAGCTGTTGCTTTTGCGTTTAAGGCGCATGAAGGGCAGAAGAGGAAGGATGGAACAATATATATCCTTCATCCTCTTGAGGTTGCGACAATTGTCGGCACTATGACGAATGATGAGGATGTTCTGGCTGCAGCCGTGCTTCATGATACGGTTGAGGACACAAGTGTTACTGCAGATGATATTCTCACAAACTTCGGTGAAAAAATTGCTGAGCTGGTTTCGCACGAAACCGAGGACAAGCGTCCTGAAATGAAGGCAAGTGATTCTTGGCAGATTCGCAAGGAGGAAAGCCTTGCAGTGCTTAAAAATTGCCCTATTGAGTCAAAAATTCTTTGGGTAGGCGATAAGGTCTCTAATATGAGGTCGCTTGCAAAGGAATACGAAAAAATCGGCGTTAAGATTTTTGAAAGATTTAACGAAAAGGACCCTTCCAAACAACGCTGGTATCATCAGACGGTACTTGAGTATACAAGTGAGCTTAACGAGTATCCTGCTTATAAAGAGTATCAAAGACTGTTTGATTTTGTATTTGAAAACTATAAATAAGGAGAAAGAATATGATTATTAAATTATCAGGTAGAATTGATTCTTCTAATGCGGCACAGGTAGAGGCTGATATTAACCGCAGGCTTGAAAACTACAGCGGTGACATTGAGCTTGACGCTTCCGAGCTTGAGTATATTTCGAGTGCCGGACTTCGAGTAATTTTAAGACTTAAAAAATCCAATGCAAGCACAAAGATAACTAACTGCTGCTCTGAGGTATATGAAATATTTGATATGACGGGCTTCACTGAAATGATGAGTGTTTCCAAGGCTTACAGGAAGCTTTCCGTTGAAGGCTGTGAGGTAATCGGAGAAGGCTCAAACGGTAAGGTTTATCGGACGGATCCCGATACAATTGTTAAGGTTTACAAAAACCCGGATTCTCTTGAAGAAATTCATAACGAAAGGGAGCTTGCAAGGAAAGCCTTTGTAATGGGTATTCCCACGGCTATTCCCTATGATGTCGTTCAGGTCGGAGATTTATACGGCTCGGTTTTTGAGCTTCTTAACGCTAAGTCCTTCTCAAAGCTTATTAATTCCGGTGAGTCAGTTGACGAGCTTGCAAAACAAAGCATTGATATACTTAAAATAATTCACGGCACTACTCTTAAAGAGGGCGAGCTTCCCGCCAAAAAGCAGGAGGCCTTGCGCTGGGCTGAATATGTTAAGCCCCATCTTCCCGAGGACATTGCCGACAAGATACTAACCTTGTTTAATGATATTCCCGAAACCTGCACTATGCTTCACGGTGATTATCACATCAAAAACATTATGCGTCAGGGGAATGAAAACTTGCTTATTGACATGGATACGCTTTCCGTCGGTCATCCTGTTTTTGAGTTTTCACAGATGTATCTTGCATATCTCGGCTTCAGTGAAACTGACCCTGAAGAGGTTAAGCGTTTCCTTGGAATCGACCGTTCAACTGCAGAACAGTTTTGGCTCAGCTCGCTTAAATACTATTTTGACGGTAAGGATGACAGCTTTATTAACGATGTCGTTGTCAAGTCAAGAATTATCGGTTATGTCAGATTGCTCAGAAGAACAATCAAGCGCTTACCTGACAGAACGGATATTATTGACAACTGCAAGCAGCAGCTTTGCAGTCTTGTACCTTTGGCGAACAGCCTTTATTATTGATTATTATTGGTGAGTGTAGGGTAAAATGCGTTTTAAAACCAAAAAATTTACATACAATTTAACAGCCCAAGCCGTAGACTCTGTCAGCGAAGAGGTTAGTTTCTTTTTAAAGGGTATTAAAGCGCAAAGAAAGAATATTATTTCGGCAAGGCTTACCGTTGAAGAGCTTCTGCTTAAGCTGATGGACAAATTCGGTGACGAAACTGAATTTGTTTTTACCGAAAGTAATTTTTTCGGCAAACCTTATATTACATTAAGCTACAGCGGTGAGCAATTCAATCCGCTTGAGTCAGAAGTGGACGATGAGTTCGGAAGCTATTCCGGTGCAATAATACGAAGCTCGTATTATACTCCCTCATACTCTTATGTTAAGGGAATAAATACATTAACAATTCGTTTTTCGGAAAAGCAGTTTAATCCGATTTTTAAGCTTATTATTGCGATTGCTTCGGCTCTTGCGGTTTCAATGTTGCGTTTCGTTCTTCCGTCCGATGTTATTCTCTATATTGAGGATAGTGTTCTCAAGCCTCTTTATAATACATTTCTCGGACTTATGACAACCGTTGAAATTCCACTCGTCTTTCTTTCGGTCGGCTGCGGTATAATCGGTATAGGCGACAGCTCTGTTTTCGGAAAAATCGGAAGGAAGATGGTGCTTAGGTTCGTTGGCGTTATTTTTATGATGTCAACCTTTGCGGGCATTGTATTTTCCTTTGTTTTTACAAGCTTCGGGAAAAATGCACAGGCGAGATTTTCGCTTAAATCGGGTGTTGAAATGCTTTTAAAGCTTATTCCGCAAAATCTTGTTGAGCCGATAATTGACGGTAATACCATGCAGGTCGTGTTGATGGCTGTGTTTGTCGGAATTGCAATTGTAGTACTTGGAGACAAAACGAAGGTATTATCATCAATAATGAATGAGGGTAATACAGTTATTGTTTATATTACAAGTATTCTTTCCAAGCTGTTACCTTTCTTTATTTTTATTATACTTCTTAACAATATCTGGGACGGCAATCTTCATCTTTTTGCCGATATGTGGAAACCGATTTGTGCCTTTGCATTAATGATGATGTTCCTGCTTTCCCTGTATCTTATTTATGTTTCTTTAAAGGAAAAGGTAAGTATTGTAATATTGGTCAAGAAAACCTTGCCGAATTTCCTTATCAGTCTCGGTACGTCGTCGTCGGTTGCGGCAAACGGCGAATGTTCTCAAAGCCTGAATAAAAGAATGGGCGTTAAAAAAAGGTTTGTCGATTTCGGGCAACCTGTCGGCGGAGTAATCTTTATGCCATCTACGGCTATCAATTTCCTCGTTTGCGCTTTATATATGGCAACCTACTATAAAGTAGATGTTTCTTTGCTCTGGTTTGTCGTTGCAATTATTCTCTGCTCTTTTGTTGCTGTTGCCACTCCGCCTGTACCCGGAGGCGCAATAGCTGCTTATACCATTATTTTTTCTCAGCTTGGGTTACCTGTTGAAGCGGTGACAACGGTGGTTGCGCTTGACATCGTCTTTGATTTTATTGCTACTGCCTTTGACGGAGTGTTCCTTCAGCTTGAACTCGTCAGACAGGCAGATAAGCACGCAATGCTTAATGTTGAAAAGCTTCGTGCTGACATATAGCTTATTATTAATGTAAATATTCAAAGGAGAGAATACTATGCAAATTACTAAAAACCTTGAAAACGAAAGGCTTACCTTAGCAGTTTCAGGCAGGATCGACACCTCGACCGCACCGGAATTGGAAAGCGTAATAAATAATAACGCTCAGAATGTTAAGGAGCTGGTAATTGACCTGAAGGATATGGATTACATATCTTCGGCAGGTCTTCGCGTTTTGCTCAAAACTCAGAAGCTTATGAACACTCAGGGCTCGCTTTTAATAAAAAATGTACAGAGCGATGTTATGGAAATATTTGAAATGACAGGCTTTGTTGATATTTTGACTATTGAGTAATTTTAGACATAGCTCAAGGAGAAAGCTATTATGAAAACTTTGATCATAGAAGCTTCAAACGACAATCTATACACGGTTAATGAGTTTATTGACAGCTTTCTGGAAAATGAAGGTTGTTCACTGAAAGCTCAGACCCAAATCGATTTATGTGTTGAGGAAATATTTGTTAATATTGCTAATTATGCATATGGAGAGGGGAAGGGTAATGCCGAGATTTCCGTTGAAAATAACGACGGAAAGGTCACCATTACCTTTACCGACAGCGGAATTGCGTATAATCCGCTTGAAAAGTCCGATCCCGATACTACGCTCAGCGCAGATGAGCGTCAGATCGGAGGTCTTGGTATTTTCCTTGTTAAGAAAAATATGGACTCTGTTTCATATGAATATAAGGATAATAAAAATATTTTTTCGATGACCAAACAAATTAAGTAAGTCTGACGCTTGCTTGCATTTTACACACTTAAGCAATTGCGTCTTTTGACTTTCTTATATATTACCTTTATTATTTTATTACAGTATACGGAGATAAAACAATGAGCAAAAAAATCCAAAAAATAATTGCATCGCTTGTATTTCTTGCGGGCGGAATTATATTCATTGTACTCGGCTTTACGGGTATGTCGCAGGCAAAAAATTTTCCTGAGATTCAGGCAAAGGTTTCGAAAATAGAAGTTGAAGAGTTTCTTGACGAAAACGGTGACAACAGAAGTGATATTACGGTATATGTTTCCTATAACGTGGACGGTAAGGAGTATAACGAAATTCTTCAGGATGCTCAGGGCGAGCTTAAAGAGGGAGATACAATCACTGCACGTTATAATCCCGAAAAGCCGAATTACATTACGGTTACCACAGTTAAAAGCGGAGCTGTCAGATTAGCAATCGGCGGAGTGCTTGCCGTTGCCGGTCTCGGCGGATGTGCAGTTGCTATAATCCGTAAGCACTGATAAAAAGCTATATATAAAAGCCGCCATTTGGCGGCTTTTTTTTATATAAACTGACAAGCACCTTAATTGAAAGTTCGTCCTGATACTTATTCGGAACTTTCAATTGGATTATCAGTTTCGGTTTCTTCGTCGCTTTGTATTTCTTCGCCCGACGCCGCGTCAGCTTTATTTCCACTGAACTGTTCCGTGGCTTCGGCTGCTGCGTACGTATCGTCGATAAAAACCGTAAAATCTTGTTCCTTCAGGAGTGTCCATTTGTTGAATCGCTCCTTTCTTCTCTTAACAATTATTACTATCGTGGCAATAATTATCGTAAACGCAGTTACAAAAGAGCCGAAAATAAAGCTGTACGGCGTGTATTTTAAAACAATTTTGTGCTGACCCTGAGCTATATCAAACCCGAGCAGTGAGTCTGAGATTTTAAAGAGCTTATCTCTCGAAAGCCTGACACCGTCGACAAATACCTCCCAGTTTGTATCATAGGGGATTGAGGTATATACCACGCTGTTTTTTGAAGCGTTAATGCTTCCGGACAGCCAAGTGTCATCATAGCTTTCAATAACAAATTCACCGTTTTTGAGAAGGTTGTAGCCTTTTTCAAAAACATCTTTATTAACACTGTATGCGTAGAAGTTGAGGTTGCCGAAGGAGGCCTTGTCGTCAAAGGATATATCAATATAAATCGTTTCACCTGCGTTCATAACTCCAAGGTCGTAAATATAAGCCTCGTCAACCATAGTAAGGCTTTTGGAGTATAAAACCGAGGAAATGTCAATTGCGCTGATGTTGGGAGCTTCCGCATAAATATATACGTTGTCCGTAACGGACGGCGTGATTTCAAAGCAAACGCTGCTTGTGTTTCCGGTTTCAATAACAGAATATCTGAATTCGCCGTTTTCTATTTCGGAGCTGTAAAAATCATAGATATTGTTGTAGGTGACGTTTTCGGTTTCAAGCCTTGAAAAGACATTGTTAAGACCTGTTGCAGACCTGAAAAGCTCAGATTGTGCAACAAACGGATTCTGCGAAACAGTCGTAGAATAGTTTTTAATTTCACTGTCAGAAACGAAGGCAATCGGAAGCGAATAGTTGTTTTCATAGGCAGTAAATTTATTATCACCGATAATTTTTGTGTAATAGTTTCCCGACATATCGTCGGCGGAATTATCAACAATATACTTCAGTCCGAAAAAGCTGTTGTATATCGGTGTTTGCGGATTATACGTGTAGCTGTTGATATAGTTTCCGTATATACCGAGATCCTGCTGCATATTGGCAACCTTTTCGTAAGCCATTGAAGAAAAGGTTGAAATACCGTTGTAATTAAACCAACAAGGGTCCATTCTTGTCCTGAGATCGGTCAGTTCCATTCTGTAAAAGCCTTTACCGTCGTAACCGTCAAGTTTATTTTTTAAGGCTCTGAACTGATCATAATCCGAGGTGTAGTTGGGTTTGGATTGGTTCATTGTGTAGTTGTTGGTGCTTGAAAGTGCGATTTCCGAACCAACCGTGCAAAGCAGCAGCACGGTAACCGCAGACGTCTGGAACTTTTTGTTGGTAAAAAGATAAAGAATTGCAACATATCCAACTGCGTAAACAAGGCTTAATATAAGCGTAATATCCGTAACATTCTTTGATGTGATTTTTTCAACAAAAACAAGGAAGAACACAACAGCGAGTCCGACACTCATAATCTGCCTTGGAGTATATTCCTTAATATTCTGCAAAGCTTCAAAGGCTATTTTTAAAAGCAGGAAGCAGTACATAAACGAAAATCTGTACGGAAGGTCGTTCGGAAAATGAAATCCGTGCCAGAAATAGTTTAAGAAATTAATGTTAAAGCTGAAGTAAAGAACGGAAAGCATAGCGATGTATGCAAGCTTTTTGCGTAGCTTTATTTTTTTTGAGTACAGGTATAAAGGCACAAGTATTATTGTAATAATGCCGCAGTAAACATTCGGAAGCACATCCTCGCCGCTGCTTCTGATGGTGGGGTCGGGTCCTGCCAGATGATTGGCAAGAAAATCAAAGGCGGTAAAATATTTAGTAAAGCTTGTTGGATTTGTTCCCGAGGTAGCAGAGCTTTCCGAAAGAATGGTGATTAAAGGAAAAACAGCTACACAGGCGAGAAGCCCTGCAAGCAAAGAATACAAGCCGAATTTTAAGGCACTTGAAAAGAACAGGCTGTTTTTAAGCCCTTTAAGTTTTTGGGCGCCGTCGGATGTTTCTTTGAATTTTGCGGAAACGGTATATTCCGAAAAATAGAAGCCGAAGAAATATATAACAGAGAAGATACAAATCATATATGCCATATAGTAGTTGGTTAAAATCATAACGGCAAGGCTTACGCAATAAAGCGCAGGCTTCCCTTTTTTAATTATTCTTTCTATTCCGAGCATTATTATCGGGAAAAGCACCATGGCGTCAAGCCACATAAGGTTCCAATAATATGCGATAAAGTATCCGCAGAACGAGTACAGCACACCGAAGGCGGAAATCGCAGCTCCGTCGGTGTCAAAAACCTTTTTAAGATAATAGGAAAATGTTGAAGCGGAAAGAACGGCCTTAATCATTATAAGGAAGGAAATGGCTTCCGTAATGTTCTTGTGACCGAAAAGCAAAACAACTAATGACAGGGGACTTGAAAGATAGTTAAAGTAATTACCGAGAAAAGATGAGCCGAGTCCCGAATTCCACGAATAAATAAGTGAAGAGCCGTTGTGCAGTCTGTCGTAAAGCTCGGCAAAAAGCGGACCGTACTGATGGTACAGGTCCATTCTGAGTATAGTCATATCTCCGAAAGGAATAAGATTGTAACAGAACGCTACAAGCATACTGATTGCAAGCGCCGCTGCCGCAGAAAGAAAGACAAATTTGTTTCGTTTTGTAAGCTCTGCAAGCTTTTGTAAATTGGTTTTTTCGGTCATTCTTTTCACCTCTGAATATACTTTTTAGATTTTACCATAATTCACACACGCTTTCAAGTCAAAAGGAATAATTTGGGACAAGTAGCAATATATATTCTTTGAGGTGATAAGCAATGAACGCAGGAAAGTCGACGGCATTTAATGACATAATTTATCTTTTCCCGATAAAATATAAAAACTTATTTTTCTCAATAAACGAAGATGTTAAAAGGGAAATAAGAGAAATCCGTATCAGAAGCAGTAAGCCTATAGTGATTGTAACTGCAAAAGGCAGTGCTTTTTTAAACTCCGCTTCAAGATTAACATATATACTTTCGGACAGTCTGCCGACAGTAAGCGAAAATGATTTAAAGGAGATTGTAAGCAGAGCCTGCAGTTATTCGGTTTATTCTCATCAGGAGAATATAAACCGAGGTTTTATTTCTCTTGAAGGCGGACACAGAATCGGCGTTTGCGGCACTGCGGTAAAAGAAAACGGAAAAACCGTCAGCGTTAAAAATATAAGTGCGGTAAACATACGCTTTTCAAAAGAAATATTCGGTTGTGCAGACAAGCTCTTTGCGACCGTCTTTGATTCAAAGCCCCATAATACTATTGTAGCCGGACCGCCTTTAAGCGGAAAGACAACCGTCTTAAGAGACCTTATCAGGCAGGCTTCCTCAGGTTATTCGGGAACCTATTATAAATGCGCGGTGCTTGATGAAAGAGGCGAAATATCGGGAGGCGGAAGCTCTGGGAACACCTGCAGGCTCGGACCTAACACCGACGTGCTTACCGGTTACGGCAAAGCTGAGGCAATTGAAATCGCAGTAAGAACGCTTTCGCCGGATATTATTTTCAGCGATGAGATAGCCGACGAGAAAGAAGCAGAGGAAATATTAAACGGAATAATGTGCGGAGTAAGCTTCGTAGTAACTGCTCATTGTACGGATTTTAATGAACTTTGCGAGCGGCCGTGTATAAAGCTTTTAAAGGAGAGCGGGTATTTTATGAATGCGGTTGTACTCGGTACGGGTGAAAATGTCGGGAAAATCAAAAATATATACAGACTCGGAAGAGGAAAAAATGAGAAAAACAGGTATTACGATTTTAGCGATGATTTTCGTTTTGAGCGGGAATTACTTAGGAAGATTAATTGATAAACGGATTGAAACTCTGAATTCTGCGGTATTGCTTATTAAGGAAATAAAAACAAGAATAAATTACCAGAAAATAAGTCTTTATGAAATTATTAATGATATTTTATCCGAGGGTCCATACAGACAGTTTTCTGAGCTGAAAAAAACGGAACTATATGTTTCTGATGGAATGAGCTTTAGTGATTCGTGGAGTAAATGTGTTGACGAAAGCGCTGAATTAAGGGTGCTGAAAAATGATGAAAGGGCACTTTTAAAGAGCTTTGCCAAGCAGCTCGGTGCAAGTGATATGGAAGGACAAAACGAGAATTTTGACACATATACCGAGCTTATTTCACAAAAGGCAAAATTGCTTGAGAAGGACAGACTTAACAGAGTAAAACTTTGTAACTCAATCGGTTTGCTGCTCGGCATAACGACGTTTATTCTGTTTTACTGACGGAGGATTTATGGAGCTGAATTTTATATTAAAGATAATAGGAATCGGACTTATTGTTGCAGTTATAGGGCAGGTTATGAACAAGACCGGCAGAGACGAATATTCTGTTTTAATTTCGGTTTCGGGACTTATAGTTATAGTAATTATGCTTTTGCCGAAAATAGGAAGTCTTATAAACGACTTTAAGTCAATGTTTAATTTGTAAAATGTTAAGAGTGTTTTTAGTCAGCTTATTATTATTACTTATTGTTAATCTTTTTAAATATTTAAAGCCCGAGTATGCTTATTTGTTCAGGATACTTTCGGTTTGTGCGGTGTTTGTGCCGCTGATAGCCGCATTTGAAGGCTTGTCGGAGTCATTACTTTCACTTGCTGACACGGGAAACGTGGATTTTCAGCTTGTAAAAACCGCTCTTAAAATCTCAGCACTTACGCTTTGTACGCAGATAACTGCGGATATGTGCCGCGACTGTCATGAAGCTGCGCTTGCAACGGTAATAGAAATTACAGGTCGTGTTACCGTTCTGACGGTATCCTTTCCGATCATTATGAAGCTTATTCAATTCGGCGAGGGAATAATTAAATGAGAATCAGAAAATTTCTGTTGCTTTTATTATTGATAATATTTGTTTTCCTTCTATCCGGAA
Organism: Clostridia bacterium; assembly: GCA_017438845.1. Lineage (GTDB taxonomy): Bacteria > Bacillota > Clostridia > Oscillospirales > Acutalibacteraceae > Fimenecus. Next base: position 45,420 of record JAFRUO010000012.1, read on the forward strand.
TTAATTCATTTGCGGAAGAGCCTTCTTTTGATTACAGTCGGGTTTATTCCGAGGCGGACAATTCTGTAAGAGAAATGCTTGACGAAATCGGCGTAAGCTCAGTAGATACAGACGAGCTTATTAATATATCTTTCATAAACACCGTAAAGCTGATTGTTGAAATCTTTAAAGGAAGATTAAAGGAACCGCTGAGAATAATACTTGTTTCGGTTGCGGTACTTATAATATGCAGTGTATCGACAAGTCTTTCAGCCTCGTCAATAAAGAAGGACAGCTACTATGACACGGTTTTTTCCTTCGTAACATTGATCACCTTTGTTTATCCTCTCACCAATGCGATATCAACAGCCGTTTCGTCATTAAAGGTGATTTCAGGGTTTATGTTAAGCTACATTCCTACCTTTACCGCAATAGCTTCCGCAAGCGGAAAAACGGCGTCATCGCTTACCTACAGCTCAGTTATGCTTGGCTTTGCCTCTCTTCTTGAGAGCGCTGCTTCTTTTCTTGCGAAACCTATTATTATATTTCTTACCGTCAGTGTGTTTCTTAGTTTTGATAATTCACTTTCCTTCACAAGGGCTGAGAGCTTTTTTAAAAAGCTTGTAACCGTATTCCTTTCCGTAAGCTCTGCGCTGTTTGTCGGGCTTACTAACCTTAAAGCAGGGCTTGCCATGAGTGCAGACAGTATTGCGGTAAAGGGCATTAAACTGACCTCAGGCAGTGTTATTCCTATAATCGGCAATTCCGTAGGCGATGCAATAGCTTCAATTCTCGGCTCAATGGAGCTGATTAAAAACACAGTGGGCGTTTTCGGAATAATCACAATCTGCCTTTGTGTTTTACCGTCGCTTAGTGAAATGCTGATCTGGTATTTTTGTTTGTTTTTCCTTTCCTTTGTTGCCGAAACGGTAAATATGCGGGCTTTGGAGAGCGTAATAAAAAGCATTATGAGTACATTATCATTAATAAATGTCCTTCTGATTTATTCGGCGTTGATATTTGTTTTGATTACGGGAAATCTATTAAGCATCAGAGGTTAAAATGAATAATATTAAATTTGCTTTATCGGGGCTAATATCCTTTTTATGTATTGGAAGTATTCTGAAATTTATTATCCCTCAGGGTTCTTTAAAAAAGACGTGTGAGGTACTGATTTCCGTAACGGTATTGGCTTCTTTTTTACTGTCGCTGAATAATGCAAAATTGCAAAATCTACCCAGCCCCGATTTTTTCTCTTATGAAGAACCTTCGCTTTATGACAGAGCCGACTTTTATAAACAATTGTTTTCGGAAAAAACGAAAAATGCACTGGAAGAAGCCGAACTTCCGTATAAGGATGTTACAGTCCGCGGAGAAACTGATGAAGATAATTATTTCGTTTTAAAGGTGATTGAAATTACCGTAAATAATAATCGGAATTATCAAAAGGAAGATTACAGAAAAGCTGTAATTAAGGAGCTGGGCTCTGCAGGGGAGGCGGTAGTCATTGTTGAAGGATAAGCTTTCGGAACTTTTAAAAAAGCTATACACAAGGGATAAAAAGCTGTTTATTTTAATTGTAGCCTGCGTTGTAGCCGTGATGCTGATATTTTTGTCGGAGCCTAAGCAAGGTAAATCGACTGCGACAAAAGACGAGTACGAAGTTATAAACGAAGCAGAATATGAAAGGGAGCTTGAAAAAAGGCTTACCGGTATTATTTCAAATATGCAGGGTGCAGGGAAAACCGAGGTGATGGTAAAAACAGAGTCCGCCGAAAGTCGTGAATACTTAAGGAACAAAAAAGCGGAGGGTTCAGCAGACGGCAGTCAGAGAAATGAATACGAGTATGTGATAATAGACAACGGCAACAATGAAGAATGTGTGCCTGTCAGAACAACTTACCCCGTGATTACCGGCGTGATTGTGGTGTGCCAAGGAGGGGAAAACAGTAAGGTGAAGAATGAGGTTACAAATGCCGTAGCAAGCTTGCTCGGTATCAGTACATATAATATTTCAGTGCTTCCAATGAAGCAAACGGAGGGTTAATATGAGTGTAAAGCTTAAAAGAAAATCTCTTGTGTTTTTGGGACTTGTGCTGTCTCTTTCGACAGCTATGTTTGTAAACTGGTATTACACCGGACATGCGAACACCGAAAAAATTCAAACGGAAACTACAACGGCCGTTGTCCATAATCTCGGTGACGCGCAGTTCGTTAATGCAGAAGCAACGGAAGAGTATTTTTCTTCGGTTTTACTTGAGAGAACGAAATCACAGGAGGAATCGAAGAAAATGCTAAAGGAGTTGCTTGAAAACAGCGAAATTGACGAAGTGTCAAAACAGGAGGCCGAAAAGGCATATGAAAGGCTTGCGGATAATATTCGTCTGCAGACGGATATTGAAAGCCTGATCAAAGCAAAATGTTCTTCTAATGCTGTGGTTTGTTTAAGCGATACAGCGGAAGTTATAGTGCCGAAGGGCGTCATTACAGACGAACTTTGTATACAAATAAAAGACATTGTGACTAAGAAAAGTAAAATTTCCGAAGAAAAAATTACAATCATTGAAGCAAAATAGTTGTTAATTTTTCAGTTTGTGTTATAATATACATTAAAGGCGGTGATTTTATGCATTTTTCTTTCAAAAGGGACACCCGTGATTTGATTATTTCCGATGACGTAATTTCAAAAATTGCGGCAAACGCAGCAAGCGATGTTGAGGGGTTCGGCTCTTTTTACACTCGAACACCCGACGTTTTAAGCGAGCTGCTTCCTGAAAAGCTTGCACCGTCACGCAAGCCTGTCAAAATTGAAAGTAAAGATTCAGAGCTTAAAATTTCACTGTATATTAATGTAACGCCCGCCGCCAACGTACAAAAAACGACTGCCGACATTCAGCAGGCTGTCAAAAATGCTGTTCAAAGCATGACGGGTAATGTTGTGCTAAAAGTAAATGTTTATATTCACGGCATAGATTTTTGCGAACCTGATTAATTGAATTATTATTTAATTAAGGCTCTTCGTAAATATTCCGGGGAGCCTTTAATGTTAAAAAACGGAGGACTTTATGACACGAACCAAGGAACGTGAGCAGGCATTTATAATGCTTTTTGAAAAGGCATTTAATAATGATGTCGATATTGACGAGCTTTTTTCTTATGCTTACGAAACGGAAAGCTTTGAAAAATCGGAGTTTTGTGAGGCGCTTGTTAAAACTGCATTGGAAAACCTGGAAACAATCGATGGTATTATCGAAAAATACTCTATCGGATGGAAGCTTAACCGCTTACCCAAGGTCAGCCTTTCGGTACTTCGCCTTGCACTTTGCGAGATTATTTATGTTGATTCCATACCCGACAGTGTTTCCGTAAATGAAGCGGTTGAGCTTACGAAGACTTATGCAGGAATTCAGGATTCCTCTTTCGTAAACGGCATTTTGGGTACATATTTAAGAGAGAATAAAAAGGATGAATAGCTTTCTCGGAATTGACACAAGCAACTACACAACCTCGGTTGCGGTATATGACAGTGACAGCGAAAGCTTTTTCTTCGGCAAAAAGCTTCTTCCCGTCAAAAGCGGCGAAAAGGGTATAAGGCAAAGCGACGCCGTTTTTCATCATACCGTTCAGCTGCCCGAATTACTTGAGGAGCTTTGTCGGGAGAAATTCTCAGCGCTTAAAGCGGTCGGAGTATCCGTATCACCGACAGATGAAAAAGGCTCATATATGCCGTGCTTTCTCGCAGGTGCGGCAAACGCAAGGGCAATTTCCGCAGTAACAAAAGTTCCGCTTTTCTGCTTTTCGCATCAGCTCGGTCATATTGCAGCGGTAATTGCTACCGAAAAGCGCTTTGATTTACTCGAAAAAGAGTTTATAGCTTTCCATATTTCCGGCGGAACTACTCAGGCGTTGCTTGTAAAGCCCGATAAGGATAAAATCCTTTCCGTTAAAAAGATAGCCGAGTCCACCGACCTTAAAGCAGGACAGGCTATTGACCGTGCGGGCGTAATGCTCGGGCTTGATTTTCCTTGCGGAAAAGAGCTGGACGCTCTTTCAAGAAAATCCGAAAGGGTTTTTAATACGAAGCCTTCCGTAAAGGGCAGTGACATTTCACTTTCGGGAATTGAAAACAAGTTTAAAAAAATGTTTGATTCCTCCGAAAGGCCGGAGGATATTGCAAAGTTTACTATACAGAGTATTTGCGATGCAATCTTGTTAATGGCGCAAAGCCTTGTATTGCAGTACGGAAACCTGCCATTGGTTTTTTCCGGCGGCGTTTCTTCAAACTCACTATTAAGAGAAGTAATATGCAGTAAATACAACGCCTTGTTTGCCGGACCCGAATTTTCAACCGATAATGCTGTAGGAATTGCTTATTTAAGCTACTTAAAATATAACGGAGATTGATTATTTTGACAGACGCTCATCCCGTAATTTATACCGTTTCTCAGTTAAACGGATATGTTAAATCCATTTTTGAAAATGATGATAACCTCAGATATGTATACTTGTGCGGTGAAATATCAAATTTTACAAACCACCGCACGGGTCATTTGTATTTTACTTTGAAGGATGAGAACAGTACAATCAGGGCTGTTATGTTTTCAAGAAATGCTGACAGACTTCGTTTTTTACCCCAAAACAGTATGAAGGTAATTGTTTTCGGGAGGGTTTCTGTTTATGAGCCCTCAGGACAATATCAGTTTTATGTAGAAAATATGCAGCCTGACGGCGTCGGTGCTCTGGCAATGGCGTTTGAACAGCTAAAGGAAAAGCTTTTTAATGAGGGCTTGTTTGACGCCGCACATAAAAAGCCGATTCCTTTATATCCCGAAAAGATCGGCGTTATAACCTCTCCTACGGGAGCTGCCGTTGAGGACATCAGAAATATTCTTTCAAGGCGTTTTAAATATTCTTCGGTTTTTCTCTATCCTGCTTTGGTTCAGGGCGACGGTGCCGAGGAGGATTTGTGTAAAGGTATACGGTATTTTAACAAAAAGCATGCAGTTGATGTTATTATTATAGGCAGAGGCGGAGGCTCTCAGGAGGATCTTTGGGCGTTTAATTCCGAGAAGCTTGCAAGAGAGGTTTACGCGTCCGAAATACCCGTTATCTCAGCTGTCGGACACGAAACGGATTATACCATTATTGATTTTGTATCCGATTTACGAGCCGAAACTCCGTCGGCAGCGGCTGAATATGCCGTACCCGACAGCAATGAACAGCTTATCTATCTTGAGTCCGTAAAGAATTCTCTTGCTTCTTTAGTTCGAATAAAGCTGGAAAAGGAAAAGCAAAGGCTTGACAGAATGAATTCCGCTCAGATACTTAAAGCCCCGTTGAGGAGCGTTGAAATCAGGCAGTTAAAGCTTGATTCACTGTTTGAAAGCTTAATTACCATTCAGCAAAACCGACTCAAAAATATGAGAACAGTGCTTTCATCGGATGCCGCAAGGCTAAATGCATTGAGTCCTCTTAATACAATTTCGAGAGGCTATTCGGTCACTTTTAAGGACGGGAAAATAATTAAATCCGTAGCTGATATTAACAAAGGCGATTCGCTTCGTTTATGGCTTTCCGACGGCGAGGCGGCATGTACGGTAGAGGAGATATTATGAAAGAATTAACTTATGAGCAGGCGATTACACGGCTTGAGGAAATAGTACAGAAGCTTGAAAACAGTGAGTCCACACTTGACGAAACAATGGAGCTTTTTAAGCAAGGAGTTTCACTTGCCGGCTTGTGTGAAGAAAAGCTGAAAACTGCGGAGCAGCAATTTACCACTCTTTTAAAGGATGAAAAGGAGTAAAAGATGTCAAAATCATACGGCCATGACGAATATGTAGCGCTTATTAACAAAGAGCTGAGTAAAAGACTTTATGAAGTAAAGGACGGTCAGACGCTGATTACCGATGCGATGCGCTACAGTCTTGAAAACGGCGGCAAGCGTGTAAGACCGGTGCTGACGCTTGAATTCTGTCGTGTTTGCGGAGCTGATGCACTTCAGGCGCTCAGCTTTGCTTGTGCGGTTGAAATGATTCATACCTATTCTCTTATTCATGACGATTTACCGTGTATGGATAATGACGATTTTCGTCGGGGCAAGCCCTCATGCCATAAACAATTCGGCGAGGAATATGCTTTGCTTGCAGGTGACGGGCTTCTTACGCTTGCGTTTGAAACAGCGCTTTCCTGTGATGAAAGAACAGATAAGGCGAATGTTATTAAAGCGGTGAAATTGTTATCGCATCTCGCAGGCGTTTCAGGCATGGTAGGCGGTCAGGTTCTTGACCTGCAGTCAGAGGGGACAAGCCCCACGCTTGAAAAATTACAGACTATTGACCGGCTTAAAACCGGAGCTCTTATAAAAGCTTCGGTTCTGTTAGGACTTTTTGCCGCCAATGAGACTGACGATGCAAAGCTTAAAGCTGCAGAGGAATATGCAGAATGTATCGGCGTTGCCTTCCAGATCCGGGACGATATTCTTGATATTACAAGCGATTCCGAAACTCTCGGTAAACCGGTCGGAAGCGACGTAAAGAACGATAAAATAACATATGTTTCCCTGATGGGAATTGATAAGGCGAAAAAAGAGGTTGACAGACTTACCGAAAAAGCTATAAAATCTCTTGAGGCATTTGATGAGGATGTCAGCTTCTTAAAGGATTTTGCATTAAAGCTTGCAAAGAGAAATAAATAATTCCAGAGGTGTCTAATGGAGTTTTTAAATAATATTAATACTCCCGAGGATGTAAAAAAACTTGATAAAAAGGATTTACCCAAGCTTGCTGACGAGTGCAGACAGGTTTTAATTGATACTGTTTCAAAAAACGGTGGACATTTAGCCTCAAACCTCGGCGTTGTTGAGCTTACAATAGCTCTTCACAGAATGTTCAGCTCGCCTAACGATAAAATAATCTGGGATGTCGGGCATCAGTGCTACACGCATAAGCTTCTTACGGGAAGATATAATGATTTTGAAACTATCAGAACCGAAAACGGACTTTCGGGCTTTACAAAGCCATCGGAAAGTGAGCACGATATTTTTTACAGCGGACATTCAAGCGTATCTATTTCGCAGGCGCTCGGCGTTGCGATAGCAAACAGCCTCTCAAACGAGAAAAACACTACTGTTGCCGTAATCGGTGACGGTGCACTAACGGGCGGTCTTGCCTATGAAGCGCTTAACAATGCAGGAAGAAAAGGAAAAAGGCTTATTGTTATTCTGAATGATAATGAGATGTCAATTTCTAAAAATGTAGGCTCGGTTGCCAAGTATCTTGCCGTAATCCGTTCTACACCGAGGTACTATAAGATGAAGGCAACGACCGAGCGTATTTTAAATCATATCCCGCTTATCGGAAAAAGAATGTCGGGCGTTTTGTTTAAAGTCAAAACACGTTTTAAAAATATGCTTTATAAGAGCACTTTTTTTGAAGATCTCGGCTTTCGCTATATGGGACCGATTGACGGACACAATATTGACCAGCTTTGCGACGCGCTTCAGACGGCTAAGCTTGTTAAAAGCATGCCTGTTTTACTGCATATTAATACCGTAAAGGGTAAGGGCTATGATTTCGCTGAAAAGGACCCGAGTGAATTTCACGGAGTATCAAAGTTTAATATTGATACCGGCGAGCCAAATTATACTTCAACCAATTTTTCAAACGAGTTTGGTGAGCTGATATGTGAATTAGCCTCAAAGGATAAACGCATCTGTGCAGTTACTGCCGCGATGAGTCTCGGAACAGGGCTGGAAAAATTCAAGCAGGAATATCCGCAGAGATTTTTTGACGTAGGTATTGCGGAGGAGCATGCAGTTACTTTTTCGGCAGGACTTGCAAGGGGAGGTCTTGTACCTGTTTTTGCGGTTTATTCAACCTTCCTTCAGCGCTGCTTTGACCAGCTCGTTCATGACGGAACAATGCAGAATCAACATATGATTATAGCTGTTGACCGCGCAGGCTTTGTCGGCGAGGACGGTATTTCTCATCAGGGTATACTTGACGCTTCTTTTTTAAATAGTATCCCTCTGATGAAAATATATTCTCCGAGTAACTATGAAGAGCTTCGTCATTGCTTTGTAAATGCTATTTATCATGACGATGGTGTAATTGCTATCAGATATCCGAGAGGCACCGAAAAACAGATTCCGGACGGAGTTACCGTCGACAATGATTATTACTGTATTTTCGGAAACGAAAAAGCCGACAACGTTATTGTTACCTACGGAAGGGAATATGCAAATGCCGTTAAGGCTTGTCAGAGGCTGAATTCCGACGGTAAAAGCTTTTGTGTATTGAAACTCAAAAGGATTAAACCGATTGACGAAAACGCCGTTAAGGCTGTATTAAATGCCAATAACGTTATTTTCTTTGAGGAAGGCATAAGAAGCGGAGGCATTGCGGAGAGCTTTGCTTCCAAGCTACTTGAAAATAACGCTGTCGGTAACTACCGAATTGTTGCCGTAAACGATGAATTCGTCGAACACGCAAGTGTTCCGAGACTTTTTGTTAAATACTCACTTGACGAGGACGGCATATACAGGATATGCTCGGAGATATAATATGGCTAAGCAGATAAAACGTCTTGACACCGCCCTTGCGGAAATGGGTTTGTGCGAAACCCGCTCAAAAGCAGGCGCTCTTATAATGGCGGGTCAGGTATATGTTAATAATCAAAAGGTCACAAAGGCGGGCTACGCATTAAAGGATGACGACAAAATCGAGGTTAGAGGCGAAAAGCTTCCTTATGTCAGCCGAGGCGGCTTAAAGCTTGAAAAGGCTGTTAAGGAATTTGGGCTTTCCCTTAAAGGCTCAGTTTGCATGGATATAGGCGCTTCTACCGGTGGGTTTACCGACTGTATGCTTCAAAACGGGGCAAAAAAGGTTTACTCTGTCGACGTCGGTTACGGTCAACTTGCCTGGAAGCTCAGAAGCGATGAAAGAGTTGTTAATATGGAAAGGACTAATTTCCGTTTTCTTACAATTAACGACATTGACGAATATTTGGATTTTGCAAGCGTCGACGTTTCTTTTATCTCTTTAAAAATCATTTTACCTGTTCTTTTCTCACTTCTTAAAGACGGCGCTTCTGCGGTTTGTCTTATCAAGCCTCAATTTGAAGCCGGCAGAGATAAAGTCGGAAAGAAGGGCGTCGTAAGAGATTCTGAGGTGCACGTTCAAGTTGTAAAAACTATAGTTGATTTTGCACGGGAAACAGGCTTTACCGTTTCGAAAATCAGCTTTTCACCTATAAAGGGACCTGAAGGCAATATTGAATACCTTATGTATATTAAGAAAACTCACGGTGACAGTACTGTTTCCGAAGAAGAAATTGAAAGTCTTGTTGCTCTTTCGCATGAAAAGCTGAATGCTTGAGGTGTAGTATGAAAATAGCGATTTTGCCAAACTTAACCAGAGAAAATGCTCGTCAGGTTACAATGAAACTATGTGCTTTTTTAAAAGAAAACGGTATAGAATATTTTTTTGAAAAAAGTCTTTTAAACGAGTTCGGAGAAGGTCAAACATACCTTGACGACGGCGAGCTTTTTTCTATAAGCGATATAGTTATTGCAATCGGCGGTGACGGTACGATTATACATGCCGCTAAAAAGGCTTATAAGTTTTCAAAGCCTATTCTCGGAATTAATGCAGGAAATCTTGCCTTTATGGCAGGACTTGAGGAGCATGAAATTGAGCTTCTTTCCTGCCTGTCAGACAACAGCTATAAAACCGATAAACGAATGCTGCTTGAGATGAACGCTTTTGACAAAAACGGAAAGCTTATCTACAATGAGGATTTTTGTCTGAATGATGTTGTAATCGCAAGGGGAGAGATGATTAAGCTGATAAGGCTTAACGTTTCGTGCGACGGTGAAAACATTAACGAGTATTATGCCGACGGCATTATTATTTCAACCCCCACGGGTACCACCGCATATTCTCTTTCCGCAGGCGGTCCCGTTGTTGACCCGAGAATTGAAAGTATCGTGCTTACGCCGATTTGTACTCATTCGCTTTTCGCCCGTTCAATCATATTTGATTCGGATTCGGAAATCTGCGTAACGGTACCCGAAACCGAAAAGGAGGAAATCTGTATTTCCTGCGACGGAGACGATTCCGTTATTATTCCGGCGGGAAGCAGAATAATAATAAAAAAATCATCTGATTTTGCTGAATTCATCAGAATTAAAAACGACTCATTTATTGACGTACTGAACAGTAAACTTGCTCAGAGGAGGATGTAGATATGAAAAGGAAAAGACACGAATTAATACTCAGACTCATTAAGGAATTTGAAATCTCAACTCAGGAGGAGCTGCTTGAAAAGCTCCTTGAAAACGGCTTCAGCGTTACACAGGCTACTGTTTCACGTGATATCAACGAGCTTCATTTAATAAAGGTACAGGGCAAGGTCGGTCAGAAATATGCTCTCAATGAGCAGAATTCTCATAATATCAGTAAATTCCATTCGATTTTCTCACAGTCCGTAATCAGTGTTGATGTTGGCGGAAATATCTGTTGCGTCAAGTGTTTTGCAGGGACTGCTAATGCCGCTGCCGCTACTATTGACGCCATCAATTATCCCGAGGTCATCGGCACGCTTGCAGGTGACGACACACTTTTCGTGCTTTTAAAAACCGAGGCAGCCGCTGTCAGCTTTAAGGATAAAATACTTGCGTTTATCAGAGAGGGTTAACAATGCTTTCTTATCTGCAAATCGAAAATGTAGCCATCATTAAAGAGGCTGTCATCAACCTGGGTGACGGCTTTAATGTAATGACGGGTGAAACCGGCGCAGGTAAGTCGATTATAATTGATTCTATTAATGCAGTGCTCGGCGAAAGGACCTCGAGAGAGCTTATAAGGACGGGCTGCGACTACGCAAAGGTCGAGGCTGTTTTTTATGAAAATAACGCTCAGACCAACGCCTGCCTTGAAGAGCTCGGAATACCCTGCGAAGCCGACGGTGAAATATTAATCAGCAGGAAAATGACGCCTGACGGAAAAAACATCTGTAAAATCAACGGTGAAAACGCTACTGTTTCCATGCTCAAAAGACTCGGCTGCTTGCTTGTGAATATTCACGGTCAGGCAGATAATCAGTCTTTGCTTAATTCTGAATTACACCTTTCATACGTTGACAGTGTAGCGGGCAATAATACCTTACTTGAGGACTATGTAAACTGTTATAACGAATACACATACGTCAGGTCACGGCTTCAGAAGCTCAATACCGACGAGGAAATGAAGCTCAGAAGGCTTGACATTTTAAACTATCAGATTAACGAAATTGAAAAAGCGGATATTACCGAGGGTGAATATGACTCTTTAAAACAAAAACAGGCATTTTTTAGAAACGCCGAAAAGCTTGCTTCATCCTTGAATAACGCTTATTTTGCACTCAACGGGGACGGGGACAGCGAGGGCGCCGTTTCACTCGGATTTTCCTCTGCAAACAGTCTTTCCTCCTGCTCCGATATTAACGATAATATAAATGAGATTTCAAAGAAAATTGAAAACAGCGCTTATCTTTTAAGCGAATGCTCCGACGAAATCAAAGAGCTTATCGATTCTCTCGACTTCAGCGAGGCTGACATCAATGCCGTTGAGGAAAGGCTTGATGAGCTTTATAACATTTTCCGCAAATACGGAAAGACGGATGAAGAGGTTCTTGCTTTTTATAAAAATGCCGTTGAGGAAAGAGGCTCAATCGAAAATGCTGACGAGCTTCGCATAAAGCTTGAAAAAGAGCTTAATGAACTTTATAACAAAGCATATAAAAAGGCGGAGGTTTTATCCGAAGCAAGGAAAAAAGCAGGCGAAAGCTTCTGCAAGGCAGTAAAAAAAGAACTCAGCTATCTTGATATGCCTTCCGTTGAGCTTTATCTTAATATGAACAAAACAGAGCTTACCGACAGGGGAATCGACGACGTTGAGTTTTATCTTTCCGCAAACGTCGGCGAAGAGCCTAAGCCACTAAGCAAGATTGCTTCGGGCGGCGAGCTTTCAAGAATTATGCTTGCGATAAAATGCGTCCTTTCCGAAAAGGATAAAATCAACACGCTTGTGTTTGATGAGGTTGACACGGGCGTCAGCGGCTCTGCGGCGCAGAAAATTGCCGTCAAGCTAAAAGAGCTTTCTGAAACTCATCAGGTTATCTGCGTGACGCATCTTGCCCCGATTGCAAGCTATGCGGACAGCCATCTTCTGATAACCAAATCGGAGAGGGAAGGCAAGACTTATACTCAGCTTGAAAAGCTTGATACAAAGCAGAGAGTCAACGAGCTTGCAAGAATTATGGGCGGTAACGACGTTTCCGAGCTTATGCTTAAAAACGCCGAGGAAATGCTGATAAAATCGGGCGTAATAAGTTGACATTTATTTTTATTATTGTATAATACAGAAAGCAATTGGAGGTTTAAAATATGGGAATTTATGAAGAGCTTCAACAGAGAGGCTTAATCGCACAGGTTACAGACGAGCCTGAAATCAGAGAGCTTGTCAATAACGGCAAAGCCGTTTTCTACATCGGCTTTGACCCTACTGCCGACAGCCTTCACGTCGGTCATTTTATGGCGCTATGTCTTATGAAAAGGTTGCAGATGGCGGGTAACCGTCCGGTTGTACTTATCGGCGGAGGAACCGGCTATATAGGCGACCCTTCGGGAAGAACGGATATGCGCTCAATGATGACACCCGAACAGATTCAGCACAACTGTGACTGCTTCAGAAAGCAGATGGAGCGTTTTATCGAGTTCGGCGAGGACAAGGCTATTATGGTTAACAATGCCGACTGGCTGTTAAAGCTTAACTATATTGAGCTTTTAAGAGATGTCGGAGCCTGCTTCTCCGTTAACAATATGCTTCGTGCAGAATGCTACAAGCAGAGAATGGAAAAGGGACTTTCCTTCCTGGAGTTTAACTATATGATAATGCAGAGCTATGATTTCTATCATCTGTTTCAGCATTACGGCTGTAATATGCAGTTCGGCGGCGACGACCAGTGGAGCAATATGCTCGGCGGAACAGAGCTTATCCGAAAAAAATTGGGTAAGGACGCTTACGCTATGACTATAACCCTTCTTATGAACAGTGAGGGTAAGAAAATGGGCAAAACCGCCAACGGCGCAGTCTGGCTTGATCCGAACAAGACAAGCCCGTTTGATTTTTATCAGTACTGGAGAAATGTTGACGACGCCGACGTGCTTAAATGCATCAGGATGTTAACCTTCCTTCCGCTTGAGGAAATCGACAAGATGGACTCCTGGCAGGGAAGCGAGCTTAATAAGGCTAAGGAAATCCTTGCTTTTGAGCTTACAAAGCTTGTTCACGGCGAGGAGGAGGCGCTCAAGGCGCAGGAGGGCGCAAGAGCGTTGTTCTCGGGTTCGGGAAATACCGACAATATGCCGACCTTTTCACTCACTGAAGCCGATTTTACCGACGGTGAAATACAGGTAATCGACATAATGGTAAAAGCAGGAATGATTTCTTCAAAGGGCGAGGGCAGACGTCTTATTCAGCAGGGCGGCGTAAGCGTGGACGACAAAAAGCTTGCAACACCTTTTGACACTGTTAAGACCTCTGACTTTGAAAAGGGTCATGTTATTATCAAAAAGGGTAAAAAAGTATTTTATAAGATTACTCTTTAATCCGAAAAGAATAACGGGAGAGCATTAACTAATGCTCTCCCGTTTTTATGCGTTTAATTATTTAAACATTCCTTTTTTGTCCATATTCATTATGATTGTAGCAATCTCAGCTCTTGATGCGGTTTTGGTCGGAGCGATACGTCCGTCCTGAGTTCCGCTTATAACGCCTTTTTGGATTGCCCACGCAACAGGGATTTCGGCAAACGAGCTGATGTTGTACCAATCGTCAAAATTATAAATGTTTTCAATACTTGAAACACTCGGGGAATTTTTGTATTTATAGAGAATAGTACAAATCTGTTCACGGGTAATCGGGTCGTTAACTCCGAATTTGCCGTTTGCATAACCCGATACGATGTTGTTTGACGTTGCCCAGTTTACCGCAGCCGCATAATATGCGCTCTTTTTAACGTCCGAGTTTTTCGGAGTCATATTTTTATACTGTGAAAGATCTGCCTTTGCAATTCTCGCAAGTATAACAACGAAATCCTGACGCTTAAGACTGTCTGTTACACCGAATCTTCCGTTTTCATATCCGGTAATATAGCCCTTGTTGTTAACATAATTGACTGCGTTGTAATACCAGGCTCCGGGTGCGATGTCGGGAAAAATCTTCGTCCATGTTTCCAAAACAATATTTTTATTATTAAAGTATATTATAACATTGACTTTGCTGTCGTTTACCTTTTCAACATATATTTCTGAAATATTACTTTGGCTTCCGGAATCGGTATATCCTTCGCATCCTCTGAATATTGTTTCACTTACCTCATTAATATACAATTCGGTTTTTTTGCTTCCGTCGAAAACATTTAAATAATAATTTGAAAAACCGTAATTTGATTTTTTTACGACATCTATATATGATTTGGAATTTTTTGACGAGTAATAATTTGACAGCCATCTTGTACATCTTAATGATTTAGCAAAATAATTATTTGTATTCATATCCATTGCACTGTCTTTTACAAGTGCTCCGCAAACATAAGCGTCAGTATAATAAAATGATAATATATTATTTGAATTAGTGTTCTTTATTACCATATCATCAAAGCTAAGTGTATTACTGTCAATTTTTTTATATGTATATGTTTTAGCAGGTTGTTCACCGTCTTCATCAAAATACACAGTTTGAACCTTATTTCCGGAAATGCTCAATATAGTAGCACCGCCGTAAACTTCAGGCACTAAAATAATCCAATCATCACTTTTAAGCTTTGTTAAAACATCTCCGGTTTCAGCGCTTGCGCCAACGCCGAACATAGAAACCAAGCCTGCAAGCAAAGCGCAGATTAAAATTATTGACATTGCTTTATTTTTCATTTTATCATCCTCCTGATTTATAATTTATTATACATTTTTTATATTAAATGTGCAATACTCTGACAGCGTACTTTGTAAAACAGCCACAAAAAAAAGCCGCTTCGCGCGGCTTTTTAGTATATAGAATTATTTACTCGCTTTCGTTTCGCAATAAGCGCATCGGTATACTTTGTTATTCTTATCTGTCAGCTTGAAAATATGGTCTAATTCCTGCTCGGTTGAGGTAATACAGCGTGGGTTTTTGCATTTAATTACATTTACAAGTTTTTCGGGCATACCGATTACTCTTTTTTCAACAAGCTTTCCGTCCTTGATAATGTTGATTGTAGCGTCCGGGTCAACATAGCCGATAACATCAAGGTCAACGGGGATGTCGGCGTCTATTTTAATAATATCCTTTTTGCCGAGCTTTTTAGACTGAACATTTTTGATAATTGCAATTGAAACGTCCCTGTCATCAAGACCGAGAAGCTCGTACAGCCTCATGCCGTAGCCTGCTCTGATATGATCGATTACAAAGCCGTTCTGAATTGAATCAACATTCATATAGTTCCCGCCTCCTTTAAGAGCTTTAGAATTAAAGCCATTCTCATATATTTTCCGTTAAGCACCTGCTTAAAATAGCATGCTCTCGGGTCATCGTCAATGGCAATGCTGATTTCATTGACGCGGGGAAGGGGATGCATAATACACAAATCTTCTTTTGCATTCTCAAGCTTTTTAACGTCAAGGATATAGCTGTCTTTAAGCCTTAAATAATCCTCCTCGTTAAAGAAGCGCTCACGCTGAACACGGGTCATATAAAGAATATCGAGCTTAGGCATAGCACCGACTAAATCGGTAGTTTGTTCATACGGAATTCTGTTTTTCTGAAGTACATCCTTTTTGACGTAGCTCGGAAGCTTTAATTCTTCGGGTGAAATCAGAATCATTTTATTGTTACCGTATCTTGAAAGTGCGTTGATTAACGAGTGAACCGTTCTGCCGAATTTAAGATCGCCGCAGAAACCGATTGTAAGGTTTTCAAAGCTTCCTTTTTCTCGGTAAATTGTCAGAAGATCCGCAAGCGTTTGCGTGGGGTGGTTATGTCCGCCGTCGCCTGCGTTGATTACGGGTACGCTTGCGTTAAGGCTCGCAACAAGCGGTGCGCCCTCTTTCGGATGCCTCATAGCGATAATATCAGTATAACAGCTTACTGTTTTTGCCGTGTCTGCAACGCTTTCGCCCTTAGCGGCGGAGGAAGAACCTGCCTCGGACATTGAAATAACGTGACCTCCAAGCTCATACATAGCGGCTTCAAAGCTCATACGGGTGCGTGTCGAAGGCTCGAAAAAAAGTGTTGCGAGCTTTTTACCGTCACAAACATGAGCGTATTTTTCGGGATTATCAATAATGTCGAGTGCGGTTTTGATAAGCTCGTCAAGCTCTTCTACACTTAAATCCAAAACATCAATTACACTTCTCATATCAGCCACCTATCCAGCTTTCATCCTGAGGATTGTTACGGAATTTAATAAGCCTGTTGATGTCCTCTGTTTTAATGTAGCCCTCGTCAGCAGCAACCTTTGCAATTTCGTCAAAATCCGTAAGTGATATATTCTTAACATTAGCTTCTGCCAGTCTGTCAAGACCTTTTTTCATGCCGTAGGTAAAAATTGAAACAATGCCAAGCACCTCTGCGCCTGCATCTCTCAAAACATTTACAACCTCAATAACACTGCCGCCGGTTGATATTAAGTCCTCGACGACAACAACCTTCTGACCTTTTTCAAGCTTGCCCTCAATCTGATTCTGTCTGCCGTGATCCTTAGCGCCGGAACGTACATAACCCATAGGCAATCCCATAATATGTGCGGTAATTGCGGCGTGAGCTATTCCTGCGGTCGAGGTACCCATAAGCACCTCGGCTTCGGGATAATTCTCTCTGATAGTTTGCGCCAGCGCATTTTCAACGTCGTTTCTTACTTCAGGTGCAGTAAGAGTTAATCTGTTGTCACAGTATACGGGGCTCTTGATTCCGCTTGCCCAGGTAAAGGGCTCCTCAGGACGGAAAAATACGGCTTTGATTTTAAGAAGGTCCTTTGCAATTAAAACTTTTGTGTTCATTTTATTCTCCTTATCCGATAAATTCCTTACAACATCTCTTATATGCCGCAACAGGGTCGTCGCTTGCTGTAATAGGTCTGCCAACAACTATATAGTCGGAACCGATAAGCCTTGCCTGCTCCGGAGTCATAACTCTCTTCTGGTCGCCGACATCACCGTCGGCAAATCTTACTCCGGGTGTAACGGTAAGGAATTCACTTCCGCATATGTTGTGAACCTTTTGTGCTTCAAGAGGGGAGCATACAACTCCGTCAAGTCCGGCCTGCTTTGCCTTTTCGGCATAGTGCATTACAACCTTGTCAATAGGTTCTTTAATAAGCAAATCTTCTTCCATCGATTTCTGGTCTGTCGAGGTAAGCTGAGTAACTGCAATCAACAAAGGTCTTGTTCCGTCCTCACGGGTTAAGCCTTCTATGGCAGCCTTCATCATATTAACGGTACCTGCGGCGTGCAGATTGCAAATGTCAACGTCAAGTTCGGAAAGTACGCTCATGGCCTTTTTTACCGTGTTCGGAATGTCATGAAGCTTTAAATCAAGAAAAATTTTGTGTCCTCTTTTTTTAATCTCTCTGACAATTTCGGGACCCTCTGCATAGTATAGCTCCATGCCGATTTTGACAAACGGCTTGCAGTAGGTAAACATGTCAAGAAAATCCAGAGTAGCCTGTTTACTTGAAAAATCACAGGCAACGATTACGTCCTTACCCATTTATAGCTCCTCCTATAATATCCTTAATATTGTTTATATTGTATTTATCCAGTACTGAAGGCAAAGACTGAATTATGTCTTTACAAGCAGTAGGACATACAAGATTAGCCGCACCTACCTGAACTGCTGTTGCGCCTGCAAGCATCATTTCAACAACATCCTCCGCAGTGCTTATTCCGCCCATTCCGATAACAGGAATACTTACTGAAGAGGCAACCTGATAAACCATTCTGAGAGCCACCGGGAAAATTGCAGGGCCGGAAAAACCGCCCATTTTATTGGCTATTACGGGCTTCTTTGTTTTCAGGTCTATTCTCATACCGAGCAGTGTATTAATCAGGCTTACAGCGTCAGCACCCTCGTTTTCACACGCTTTTGCGATTGAAACTATGTCCGTAACATTCGGAGAGAGCTTTATTATTACAGGCTTCGAAGTGACCTTTTTAACCTCTCTTACTACCTCAGCTGCAGCTTCGGGACTTGTACCGAAGCTCATGCCGCCGCCGTGGACATTCGGACAGCTGACGTTAACCTCAAGCCAGCCGACCTGTTCTTCACTGTCAAGTCTTTGGCAGGTGTAAGCATAGTCTTCAAACGAAAAGCCGCTTACGTTTGCTATTACAGGCTTGTGAAAGACTTTTTTGAGCTTAGGCAGCTCCTCACTGATTACCTTTTCAACTCCCGGGTTTTGAAGCCCTACCGCATTAATCATACCCGATGTGCATTCAGCTATTCTCGGCGTCGGATTACCGAACCGTGCCTCTCTTGTAGTTCCTTTAAAGGAGAAGGTGCCGAGTATATTTATGTCGTAAATATCCGCAAATTCATATCCGTAGCCAAAGGTACCCGAGGCAGGGATAATCGGGTTATCAAGCTCTATGTCACAAAGGCTTACGCTTAATCTTCCCATAATATTTCTCCCTTCTCAAGCACAGGCCCGTCCTTACAAATTCTTTTGTAGCCCGTAATAACCTTGCAGCTGCAACCCATGCAGGCTCCGAAGCCGCAGCCCATTCTTTCCTCAAAGCTGAATTGCCCGTCGGTATCGGTCGCTTTGTATACAGCTTTCAACATCGGTTCGGGACCGCAAGTGTAAAAATACGAATAGCTTTGGGGCAAAGCGTCTGTAACGAAGCCTTTAATTCCGTGACTCCCGTCAACGGTAGTCACCGTAACAGAACAACCGAGTTTTTTAAACTCATCCTCAAAGAAAACCTCGTTTTCAGAATTAAAGCCTAATACAACGCTTACCTTTTTACCGCTTTGTACAAGCTTTTTCGCAAGCATATACAGAGGAGGCACACCGACTCCGCCGCCGATTAAGAGGGGAGAGCCGCCCGATTTTTTTAAATCGTATCCGTTGCCGAGTCCCGTAAGAATATTAAGCTTTTCACCTAAGCTAAGACTGCTCATCATTTGTGTACCGTGACCAACTGTTTTGTAAACCAGTGTGAGCACATCGTCCTCACAGTCGCATACGGAAATCGGTCTGCGAAGATAGAAGCCGTCAAGCGCGATGTTTACAAACTGTCCGCAGTTTGTAATATCGGATGTGTTGCCGCAAAGCTTTAAAAGATAAATGTTTTCGGCAATTTTTCTGTTTTCCGAAATTGTGAAAATACTTTCCTTCATAATGCTTCCTTATGAATCAATTGTTGAAATAGTAAGTGTAGTTTCCTCGAGCGTATCGAGTAAAACTCTGACGGTATCAAGTGATGTGAAAATGGTAGTGTTGTTTTCGGTAGCCAGCTTTCTTATCTGTACGCCGTCGCTTTCGGGAGCGGATGCGCCTATGTCACGGGTGTTAATAAGATAAGCAATATAGCCTTGACGGATAGCGTCGGGAATTTCTTCGGAGCCGTCGCTGATTTTCTTTAAAACATGAGTTCTTATTCCGTGAGCCTTTAAGAATTCAGCCGTGCCCTTTGTACCTTGAATATTAAAGCCGAGGTTATAGAAGCGGCGTATAAGAGGAAGAGCCTCTTCCTTGTCCTTGTCGGCAACCGTAACGAGTACCGTTCCGTAATTCTGCAGGTGAGTGCCTGCAGCTTGAAGCGCCTTGAAAATAGCGCGGTTAAGCTTGTTGTCATAACCGATAGCTTCTCCCGTTGATTTCATTTCGGGAGAAAGATATGCGTCAAGGCCCTTTATTTTATTAAATGAGAACACAGGCACCTTAACATAGAAGCGTTTCTTTTCCTCGGGGTATAAATCGAATATTCCCTGCTCCTTTAAAGATTTTCCGAGTATTACCTCTGTAGCAATGTCCGCAAGACTGTATCCCGTTGATTTTGAAAGGAAGGGTACGGTCCTCGACGAACGGGGGTTTACTTCGATTATATATACGTCATCGTTTTTGTCAACAATGAACTGTATGTTATAAAGTCCGACAATACCTATACCCAGTCCGAGCTTTTTGGCGTATTGGAGAATAATGCCTTTTACTTTATCCGAAATGCTGAAGGACGGGTAAACGCTTATTGAGTCGCCGGAGTGAATACCTGTTCTTTCAACAAGCTCCATAATACCGGGAACAAAGACATCTCTTCCGTCACAAATGGCGTCTACTTCAACCTCTTTACCCTGAATGTATTTATCAACAAGCACGGGTTTATCTGTGTCAATTTCAACGGCAGTTTTAAGGTAGTGTCTTAATTGCTCCTCGTTGGCAACAATTTGCATTGCTCTGCCGCCGAGAACAAACGAAGGACGTACAAGTACAGGATAACCGATTTCGCCCGCCGCCATAACACCGTCCTCAATTCTTGTAACTGCCTGTCCCTTAGGCTGAGGAATGTTGAGGTCCAAAAGTATTTTTTCAAAGCTGTCTCTGTTCTCAGCTCTTTCAATAGCTTCACAATCAGTACCTATTATTTTAACGCCTCTGTCCATAAGAGGCTGTGCAAGGTTAATCGCAGTTTGACCGCCGAGTGAAGCAATGACGCCCTCGGGCTTTTCAAAGTCGATGATTGCCATAACATCCTCAGGAGTCAACGGTTCAAAATAAAGCTTGTCCGCCGTAGTGTAGTCCGTTGAAACCGTTTCCGGGTTGTTGTTTATAATAATCGCTTCATAACCTGCACGTTTGATAGTCTGAACGGCATGAACGGTTGAATAGTCAAATTCAACGCCCTGACCTATTCTGATCGGTCCTGCGCCCAGAACAATTATTTTTTTCTTATCGGTCAGCCTTGAAGCGTTTTCACCCGTATATGAGGAGTAAAGATATGCTATGTATTTCCCTGTGTGCAGAGTGTCAACCATTTTGAATATAGGAATTAAGCCAATCTGCTTTCTGAGGTTATAAACCGAGATTTCGTCAGTATCCCAGAGCTTTGCGATGTATTCGTCTGAAAAACCGATTTTTTTAGCCTCGGTAAGTATTTCCTTGTTATTCTTGTTTTCGGATAACCGCTTTTCGGTGTTTATTATTTTTTTAATTGATTCAAGGAACAATTCGGTTATCATCGTCACCTTATGAAGCTCGCCGAGATCTGCGCCGAGTCTTATAAGCTGAGCTATGGCGAAAATGTTATCTGCTTTAAATTCCTTAATATATTCGAAAAGCTCGTTTGTATTCATCCCGTCAAACTTTGCCATATGAAGGTGGCAAACTCCTGTTTCAAGAGAGCGGACAGACTTTAAGATGCATTCCTCAAGGTTGGATCCGATTCCCATAACCTCACCGGTAGCCTTCATCTGTGTACCGAGTGTGTTGGGAGCGTCGGCAAATTTGTCAAACGGGAAGCGCGGGAATTTAGCAACAATATAGTCAAGGCTCGGCTCAATTGCAGCAGTACCGCCTGCAACTGGGATTTCCTCAAGCGACATACCCATAGCGATTTTTGCCGTAACTCTCGCAATCGGGTATCCGCTTGCCTTTGAAGCAAGCGCGGAAGAACGGGAAACTCTCGGGTTTACTTCGATTAAATAGTATTCGCTTGACTCGGGGTTTAAAGCAAACTGTACGTTGCATCCGCCTTCGATTTTCAGCTCTTTAATAATTTTGATTGCACTGTCGTTAAGCATTTTAAGATCCTTGTCGTTTAAGGAAAGAATAGGCGCTACAACTATCGAGTCGCCTGTGTGAACTCCGACCGGGTCAACGTTTTCCATACCGCAGATTGTAATTGCGTGGTCGTTTGAGTCACGCATAACCTCAAACTCAATTTCCTTGTAGCCCTTAACGCTTTTTTCAATTAATACCTGATGAACGGGTGAAAGCTTGAATGCATTAGTTCCGATTTCCTCCAGCTCCGCTTCGTTGTTTGCAAAGCCGCCGCCGGTTCCTCCGAGTGTGAAAGCAGGGCGAAGAACGACAGGATAACCGATGTTATTAGCTGCTTTTTTAGCTTCTTCTAAGTTATATGTAATTTCCGAAGGAATGACCGGCTCGCCGATGGACTCGCACATTTCCTTGAACAGCTCACGGTCTTCGGCTCTTTCAATGCTTGAAGCAGGCGTACCCAAAAGCTGAACCTCACACTCTCTGAGTATTCCCTTCTTTTCAAGCTGCATTGCAAGATTAAGTCCGGTCTGACCGCCGATGCCGGGAACTATGGCGTCAGGTCTTTCATATCTGAGTATTTTGGCAATATATTCAAGAGTAAGAGGCTCCATGTAGACCTTGTCCGCAATAGAAGTATCGGTCATAATTGTAGCGGGGTTTGAGTTGCAAAGTATAACCTCATAGCCTTCCTCCTTAAGAGCAAGACACGCCTGCGTGCCTGCATAGTCAAACTCTGCCGCCTGACCTATTACGATAGGTCCGGAGCCGATGATTAATACTTTTTTAATGTCCGTTCTCTTAGCCATTATTAAGCCTCCTGTATATTGATATTATTATAAACTGCCTTACCGTTGCACACCGTCAGTATGCACTTTCCGTAAACTTTCATCCCTTCAAAGGGAGTAGCCTTACCCATTGAAAGGAAATCGTCGGGGTTAATTGTGTATTCCACGTTCAGCTTCCAAACTGTAAAGTCTTTGTTAAACGGTATATTAAACCTTTTTCTCGGATTGATACATATAAGCTCAATCAGCTTTTCAAGTGTAATAATATTTTTTAACACAAGCTCGGTATATAAAACCTGAAAGGCTGTTTCAATGCCGACAATACCGAATGCGCTTTTTTCAAGACCCCTTGATTTTTCCTCTTTACTGTGAGGAGCATGGTCTGTGGCTATCATATCGATAGTACCGTCCAGAATACCTTCTATTAAAGCCTCTCGGTCCTCAGCCGAGCGCAGGGGAGGGTTCATCTTGAATTTTCCGTTTTCAATTAAGTCGTTTTCGTCAAGCACCAGATAATGAGGAGCGGTTTCGCAGGTAACATTCACTCCTCTTGCTTTAGCCTGCCTGATAATCTCAACGCTTTCTTTGCAGGAGATGTGGCATACATGATACGCACATCCCGTTTTTTCGCAGAGCTCAACATCTCTTTTAATCTGTCCCCATTCGCTTTCGGAGCAAATGCCTTTGTGATTATGCTCTTTAGCGTATATGCCGTCATGTATATATCCGCCCTTTAAAAGACTGTTATCCTCACAGTGGGCTACTATTATTTTATTTAGAGCCTTTGCTTTAAGCATTGCCTTTTCCATTAAACGCGAAGTCTGTATACCTTTGCCGTCATCCGAAAAAGCTATTACATCTTTATATATACCTTCCATATCGGATAGTGTTTCACCTTCCTGATTAACGGTAATTGAGCCGTAAGGATAGGTGTTGATTTGCGCGTCCTTACTAATAATATCAATCTGTTCCTTTAAATGCTGTTTACTGTCAGGGACCGGCTTTAAATTCGGCATAGTACAAACTGCGGTATACCCGCCGTGAGCTGCCGCTTTTGTACCGCTGAGAATTGTTTCTTTATATGAAAAACCCGGCTGACGAAAATGCACATGCACATCGCAAAAGCCGGGAAATACAGAATATTCACTGTTTTGTAAAACAAAGGTTTCAAGGTCGGGAAAAACGCCGAGAATGTCGGCAAAAAAGCTTTGATCTTTTAATAAAAGCGGATGAACTTCAGCTTTGTATCTTTCCTTCATGTTTAACTCCTAAAAAAATACCCTGCCATGGCGGCAAGGTATAGTTTACGTATATAACCGAAAGGTTAAAATATAAATTAATCTTGCCAATCTCACGGTATTGGTTTTAAAGATTTTTGTAATTATAACATTCCGTTTTTTGTTTGTCAATACAATATGATGTTAATTCTTAATATTTTTTATTAAAAACAGCACAAAATGTAAGCAAAATTTATGTTTTTTAAATTAATATGCATAAAATTACATTAAAAATGAATAATTATACAATAGTTACTTGACAAATAAAGGGTTTCAAGTGTATAATATTTCAAAATATAAATATTATAGGTGTAAAAATGTATAAGGTATTTATTGACGGCAGTTCAGGCACTACAGGATTAAGAATATATGACAGACTCCTTGAAAGAAAGGACATTGAGCTTATTGTTCTTGATGATGGTAAACGAAAGGATATTTCTTACCGCAGGGAAGCGCTGAATAGTTCCGATATATCGTTTTTATGTCTTCCCGATGATGCAGCGCGTCAGGCTGTAGGTTTAATTGAAAACCCTGATACCGTTATTATTGATACGTCTACCGCTCACAGGATTGCCGATGGTTGGACATACGGCTTTGCCGAGCTTAGCGGACAGGAGGAGAAAATCAAAAATTCCAAACGTATAGCTAACCCCGGCTGTCACGCAAGCGGTTTTGTTTCTTTGGTTGCTCCTCTTGTTGAAAACGGTATTATTCCCGAAACGGCAAACCTGTCGTGCTTTTCAATTACAGGGTACTCAGGCGGCGGCAAGAAAATGATTGAAGAATATAACAAAGAAAGAACAGATCATTTTCTGTTATCTCCGAGACAGTATGGAATAAATCAGACTCATAAACATTTACCCGAAATGAAAAAGTACTGCAATTTAAAAAATGACCCGATATTTTGTCCTATTGTTTCGGATTATTATGCCGGCATGGAGGTTACCGTGCCATTGTTTAGCAGTGAGATAAACGGAAATATTAAAGATATTAAATCCGTTTATAAAGCTTACTATAAAAACGGTCTTGTTAAATATAAAGACAATACCGACGAAAACGGCTTTTTAAGGGCGAACGCCTTTGCTTCAATGGACAATATGCAGATTTCGGTATTCGGTAATAATGAAAGAATTTTGCTTGTTTCTCGGTTTGACAATCTCGGAAAAGGCGCTTCGGGCTCTGCAATTCAGAATATGAATATAGTCATGGGGGTTCCGATGAAAACAGGTCTTATAGTATAAAAAGGAGATTAATATGAAATATATAAAAGGCGGCGTGTGTGCGTCGAAAGGTTTTTCCTCATCGGGCGTTCACTGCGGTATCAGAAAAAACAAAGATAAGAACGATCTATCTTTAATTTACAGCTCTGTTGAATGTACGGCGGCTTGCGTATATACAACAAATCTTGTCAAAGGCGCCCCGTTACTTGTGACAAAGGAGCATATTAAGGACGGAAAGGCTCAGGCAATTATTTGTAACAGCGGTAACGCTAACACCTGTAATGCCGACGGAGCAGAAGTTGCAAAAGAAATGAGTGAACTTTGCGCCGAGGCTTTGAATATTAAAACCGATGACGTTGTTGTCGCTTCAACCGGCGTAATCGGACAACCTCTTGATATTGAACCGATTAAAAACGGTCTTCCCGATCTGATAGAGCAACTTGACGATAATGACTGTACTCAAGCGGCTTTGGGAATTATGACAACGGATACCGTCCTTAAAGAGGCTGCGGTTGAGTTTGAAATAGAAGGAGTTACCTGTCATCTCGGCGGAATTGCAAAGGGTAGCGGAATGATACATCCGAATATGGCGACAATGCTTGTATTTATAACAACCGATGTTGCTATTTCGAGCGAGATGCTTCAGTTTGCTTTATCGTCAGATATTAAAAACAGCTTTAATATGGTAAGTATTGACGGGGACACCTCGACTAACGATATGGTTTGTGTTTTGGCAAACGCCGAGGCAGGCAATAAAGTTATCAATAATAACGGAGAAGCTTTTAAAGCCTTTATGAAAGCTTTAAACAGTGTTACGGTAGCCTTATGTAAAAAAATTGCAGCCGACGGCGAAGGCGCTACCAAGCTTATTGAATGCTATACATACGGCGCCGAAACCGAAATGACTGCAAAAACTGTTGCCAAGAGCGTTATATGCTCAAATCTTTTAAAAGCGGCAATGTTCGGTGCAGACGCTAATTGGGGCAGAGTGCTCTGTGCAATCGGTTACAGTAAGGCTGAGGTTGACGTAACAAAAATTGACGTCAGCTTTAAAAGCCGAAATGGCGAAATACTTGTATGCAAGGACGGAAGCGGAGTCGATTTTTCCGAAGAAAAAGCCAAGGAAATACTTCTTGAGGACGAAATAGATATACTTGTCAATCTTAACAGCGGTTCTGAATCCGCTTGGGCATGGGGCTGTGATTTAACATACGATTACGTAAAAATAAACGGCGATTATCGTACATAAACGGAGGACATAATGATTGATTCAATTTCAAATGCTGAGCGCGCTCTTGTAATTACTCAGGCGCTGCCGTATATAAAAAAATACACCGGTAAGGTTGTCGTAGTGAAGTACGGCGGAAACGCAATGGTCAACGAAACTCTTAAACAACAGGTTATGGAGGACATTGTTCTTCTGTGGCTTATCGGCGTTAAGGTAGTACTTGTACACGGCGGCGGTCCCGAAATCAATGAACTGATGCAAAAACTCGGAAAAAAATCCAAATTTGTAGACGGACTTCGCGTGACCGATAAGGAAACCGTTGATATTGTTCAAATGGTACTTGCCGGAAAGGTAAATAAAACACTTGTAAACCTTCTTGAAATGAAGGGCGGAAAAGCGGTCGGTCTTTCGGGTATGGACGGCAGGTTAATTGAAGCTCAGGTTAAAGACGAAAAGCTTGGATTTGTCGGTGATATTACCAAAATACATATTAAACCCGTAAACGACTTGCTGGAAAAGGGCTATATACCCGTCATTTCAACACTCGGAATTGATAAACAGGGCAATACCTATAACATTAACGGCGACACGGCAGCAGCTCATATTGCCGGCGCTCTCGGTGCTGAGAGGCTTATAATGATGACTGATGTTGCGGGCATACTTAAAGACAAGGATGACCCTTCAACGCTTATCCCGGAAATTACTATTAATGAAGCAAACTCACTTTATGAGAGCGGTATAGTTTCGGGAGGAATGATTCCGAAGCTTGAATGCTGTATTGACGCTATTCACAGAGGCGTTAAACATGTTGTAATTATGGACGGACGCGTGCCGCACGCTATACTTATGGAGCTCCTCACTAATGAGGGCGCAGGCACAATGGTAACAGGAGTAAAAGATGGATATAAAAAGCATTGACAAAGAGTATATTATCGGAACATATAAGCGCTTCCCGATAGAGATTGTCCGCGGAAAAGGCTCGCTTGTATATGACGAGAACGGAAAAGAATATATAGATATGGGTTCGGGTATCGGCGTGACAAGTTTCGGTATAGCCGATGATGAATGGAAAAAAGCAATTTGCTGTCAGCTTGACAAAGTACAGCATATGTCAAACCTTTTTTATACGGAGCCGTGCGCCATGCTTGCAAAGCTGCTTTGCGAAAAGACTGGAATGAAAAAGGTGTTCTTTTCCAATTCCGGTGCAGAAGCTAACGAATGTGCTATTAAAGCGGCAAGGAAGTATTCCGAGGAAACTAACGGCAAGGACGCTTATCTGATTGTAACTCTCGAAAACAGCTTTCACGGCAGAACGGTCACTACTCTTGCCGCAACCGGTCAGGAGCATTACCACGAACTTTTCAATCCTTTGACAGACGGCTTTGCACATATTAAAGCAGGCGACATTGACGCCTTGAGAAAAATGTGTAATGAAAAGAAAATTGCCGCCGTAATGATTGAATGCATTCAGGGAGAAGGCGGTGTTATACCGCTTGAAAAGTCGTTTGTAAAGGAGCTTCGTCAGTTTACCGAGGAAAACAATATACTTCTTATTGTTGATGAGGTTCAGACGGGTAACGGGCGCAGCGGCGAGCTTTATTCATATATGAATTACGGCGTTGAGCCCGACATAGTTACAACTGCAAAGGGACTTGCAGGCGGTTTACCTATCGGAGCGGTTCTGTTCAATGAAAAGACGCAAAATGTTTTCGGTTACGGAGATCACGGTTCCACCTTCGGTGGTAATCCCGTTTCCTGTGCGGCGGCTTTAAGTGTTTTAAACAGAATTGACAGTGACTTATTAAACGGCGTTAAGCTTAAGAGCGAATATATTTTTAATAAGCTGTCAGAGTGTCCCGAAGTAGAATCGGTTGACGGTATGGGACTTATGATAGGCATTAAGACTAAAAAGCCTGTATCGGAAGTGCTTGAAAAGTGTATTGAAAACGGTGTCCTCTGTCTTACGGCGAAAGACAGACTCAGGCTTCTTCCTGCGCTCAATATTTCGGACGATGTACTTAAAAAGGCTGTCGATATTATAATTGAAAGCTGTTAATAAGGAGTTAAATATGGAACTGAAAAACAGATGCTTTTTAAAGCTGCTTGATTATTCAAAGGAAGAAATTGAATACCTTATAGAGCTTGCCGCAAAGCTTAAAGAGGAGAAAAAGCAGGGAGTAGACCAAAGAAAATATATCGGTAAAAACATAGCCCTTATTTTTGAAAAAACAAGCACAAGAACTCGTTGTGCGTTCGAGGTTGCGGCAGCCGATCTCGGAATACATCCTGTTTATCTTGACCCGAAAAGCTCCCAGATCGGCAAAAAAGAGAGCATAGCTGACACTGCACGCGTGCTCGGTAGGATGTTTGACGGAATCGAATACAGAGGTTTCGGTCAGCAAATTGTTGAAGATCTTGCAAAATTCTCCGGCGTGCCTGTTTGGAACGGTCTTACGAACGAATTTCATCCGACGCAGATTTTAGCGGACTTTTTAACTGTAAAAGAGCATTTCGGGACACTTGAAAATATTAAGCTTGTTTATATGGGCGACGCACGCTACAATATGGGAAACTCTCTGATGGTAGGCTGTGCGAAAATGGGTATGCATTTTGTTGCTTGCGCGCCGAAAAAGTATTTTCCGGACGAAAAGCTTATTGACGAATGCAAAGCCATAGCCAAAGAAAGCGGCGCTGTGCTTGAGTTTGTTGAAGACCCGCATACTGCAGTTGCCGACGCAGATATAATATATACAGACGTTTGGGTTTCTATGGGAGAGCCCGATGAGGTCTGGGAAGAAAGAATAAAGGATCTGACTCCTTACAGAGTTACGGAGCAGCTTCTTGATGAAGCGGGCGAGAAGTGCAGATTTATGCATTGCCTGCCTGCATTTCATGACCTTAAGACGGAGGTCGGTAATGAAATTTTTGAAAAATTCGGTCTTGATTGCATGGAGGTAACCGACGAGGCTTTTGAGGGCAAACATTCAATTGTATTCGACGAGGCTGAAAACCGTATGCACACCATTAAGGCGGTTATTGCCGCTACACTTTAAGGGTAACAATTATGAAAGATATTTATCTTGTTCTTGTTGACAAAAAAGTATTTAAAGGAAAAAGCATTGGAGCTGACACAAAAGCTGTCGGTGAGCTTGTTTTTACAACAGGCATGAACGGTTATCTTGAAACTCTTACAGATCCGAGTTATGCGGGACAGATTGTTGTACAGACCTTTCCGCTAATCGGTAATTACGGAGTAATACCTTCCGATTTTGAAGGAAAATCCGCAGTAAACGGATATGTTGTAAATGAGCTTTGTGAATATCCTTCAAATTTCAGAAGCGAATATAAGCTTAATGAATATTTGAAAGATAACGGCATTTGCGGTATTTGCGGCGTTGACACAAGGGAAATTACAAGGATAATTCGCAACAACGGCGTAATAAACGCCATGCTTTGCGAAGAAATCCCCGACGATTTATCGGAGTTGGAGAATTATTCGGTTAAAGATGTAGTAAAGACAGTAAGCACAAAAGATATAAAAAAGTATCAGAGTGAAGGTAATGCAGAGTTTAACGTTGCCTTGATTGATTACGGAGCGAAGCAAAATATAATACGTTCATTAACCAAAAGAGGCTGTAACGTAACTGTTTTTCCTTACGACACACCTGCAGAAACAATTCTTTCGTCTGACTTCGACGGAGTTATGCTTTCCAACGGACCGGGTGACCCCGCTGAAAACCTTTACTCAATTGAGCAGATTAAAAAGCTGGTCGGAAATATTCCCGTTTTCGGTATTTGCCTTGGCCATCAGCTTACGGCACTTGCAATGGGAGGAAAAACCGAAAAGCTAAAATTCGGACACAGAGGAGCTAATCAGCCCGTGACTTGTGCTGACGGCAGTCGTACTTTTATTACAAGCCAAAATCACGGCTATGCAGTAGTTAGCGACAGTCTTAAAGGAATAGGGAATATAAGCTATTATAATGCGAACGATTTAAGCTGTGAGGGAGTTGACTACCCGGGCAAAAGCTGTTTTACCGTACAGTTTCACCCTGAGGCTTGCTCGGGACCGAAGGACACAGAGTTTCTTTTTTCTAAGTTCACGGGAATGATGGAGGACTACCGACATGCCGAGAGATAAAAGTATACAGAAGGTATTGGTTATAGGCTCAGGACCGATTGTAATCGGTCAGGCGGCAGAGTTTGACTACGCAGGTGCTCAGGCCTGCCGAGTTTTAAAGGAACAGGGGATTAACGTTGTTCTTGTAAACTCAAACCCTGCTACAATTATGACTGACAAAAACCTTGCCGATGAAATATATCTTGAGCCGCTTAATTGCGACACGGTTAAAAGAATAATTGAAAAAGAAAGACCCGACAGCCTTCTTGCTTCACTCGGCGGTCAGACGGGTCTTACTATTGCTATGCAGCTTTCCGAAAAAGGCATACTTGAAAAATACGGAGTTAGACTGTTAGGCTCTGATATTGACGCTATCAATACTGCCGAGGACAGAAAGCTTTTCAGAAACAAAATGCAAAGTATCGGTCAGCCGGTTGTTCCTTCGGAAATTGCAAACGACCTTGAAACTGCAGTCAAAATAGCTGATGATATCGGCTATCCGATTATAATAAGACCTGCCTTTACTCTCGGAGGAACAGGCGGAGGCATTGCCGAAAATAAAGATGAGCTTAAATCTATTGCAAAGTCGGGACTTGACTTGTCGCCGATTCATCAGATACTTGTCGAAAAGTGTATTTCGGGCTGGAAGGAAATTGAGTTTGAAACAATGCGTGACGCAAAGGGCAACGTTATTGCAGTTTGCTCAATGGAAAACCTGGACCCTGTCGGAATTCATACAGGCGATTCAATAGTAGCGGCTCCTGCGCTTACGCTCTCGGACAAGGAATATCAGATGCTGAGGACAGCTTCACTTGACATTATCTCAGCTATCGGAATAGTAGGCGGTTGCAACTGTCAGTTTGCCCTTAACCCCGACAGCTTTGAATATGCAGTAATTGAGGTAAACCCGAGAGTATCCAGGTCTTCTGCGCTTGCAAGTAAAGCAACGGGATATCCGATTGCCAAAATCACAACTAAAATTGCGATCGGTCTTTCTCTTGATGAAATCAAAAACGACATTACAGGTAAGACCTGCGCCTGCTTTGAGCCTGCGCTTGACTATGTTGTGGTTAAATTTCCAAAGTGGCCCTTTGACAAGTTTCAGGGCTCGTCAAGAAAGCTCGGTACACAGATGAAGGCTACAGGAGAAGTTATGGCTATTGCGCCAAGCTTTGAAATGGCTTTAATGAAAGCCGTTAGGGGAGCGGAGATTTCACTTGATACGTTAGACTGTGAGCCTTTGTCCGACAGGCCTGTGACAGAAAGGCTTGCAGAACAGAACGACAGGCGTATTTTCACTGTGTTCGAGGCTCTGAAAAAAGGCGTCGGCGTAGAAGAAATTCATAACATTACTAAAATTGATAATTGGTTTTTATATAAAATTAAAAACCTTGCCGATATTGAAAAAGAGCTTGAAAAAGGCGAGCCTGACAATGATCTGTATTTAAAAGCAAAAAAGGCAGGCTTTACCGATAAGTCTATTAAGCGGCTTTCAAAAGTAAGTCAGGTGCCGTCCGTTGATTTTTCATATAAAATGGTCGATACCTGTGCTGCGGAATTTGACGCACAAACGCCTTATTTTTATTCGACCGTTTCTGATTTTTGCGAAGCACGCTCGCTTCAGAGAAGCGGTAAGCCCGTTATAATTGTTCTCGGCTCCGGACCAATCAGGATTGGGCAGGGAATAGAATTCGATTACAGCTGTGTACATTGTACTTGGAGTCTCAGAAAAATGGGCTATGATGTTGTAATTGTCAACAACAATCCCGAAACTGTTTCTACTGATTATGACACTGCGGACAGACTGTATTTTGAACCTCTTTGCGAAGAGGACGTAATGAATATCATTAAAGTGGAAAAGCCTGTCGGCGTTGTGGTTGCCTTCGGCGGTCAGACCGCGATTAAAATTACCGGCTATTTAAATGACAACGGCATTAAAATACTCGGCACATCCGCTGAAAGCATTGATATTGCCGAGGACAGAAGCCGCTTTGACGCTCTGCTTGAAAGCTTTTCTATCAAAAGACCTAAAGGCAAGGGTGTTAATTCTGTTGAAGAAGCAGTCAGTGAGGCTGACGAGCTGGGATATCCCGTGCTTTTAAGACCTTCATATGTTATAGGCGGTCAGAATATGACTATTTCCAGAAATAAAGCACAGACCGTGAATTATATGAAGGCTATTTTGGCTCAGGGCATAGAAAATCCCGTGTTGGTTGACAAATATATGCAGGGAACCGAGCTTGAGGTGGACGTAATTTCCGACGGAGAAAACGTTTTGATTCCGGGTATTATGGAGCATATTGAGCGCGCAGGCGTTCATTCGGGTGACTCTATTGCCGTTTATCCTCCGTACAACCTTAACGATAAGTTTTTAAGTAAAATATGCGACTGCTCTGAAAAGCTTGCTCTTGCACTCGGCACTAAGGGTCTGGTTAATATTCAGTATCTGATATACGATAACGAGTTATATGTCATTGAAGTAAATCCGAGAGCTTCAAGAACCGTGCCGTACATCAGCAAGGTAACGGATGTGCCGATGGTGGACATCGCTTCCGAGGTTATGCTCGGAAAGAAGCTGACCGAACTTGGATACGGTACCGGACTTTACAGAACACCGCCGTATGTTACGGTAAAGGTACCTGTATTCTCGTTTGAAAAGCTTAACGACGCAAACTCTATACTCGGACCCGAGATGAAATCTACCGGTGAGGTGCTCGGCATCGGAAAGAGTATGCCCGAAGCTTTGTTTAAGGGACTGACTGCAGCAGGCTTCAGTGTTCCTGCGCTCAAAGACAGAAACACAACGGGAGTTCTTATCAGCGTAGAGGAAAACGATTATCAGGAAATAATTTCACTTGCTAACCGTTTTTCTTCATTGGGCTTTAAGGTATATGCCACAAGCGGTACCGCCGCGGAAATAATAAAGGCGGGAATACCTGCCGTAGCTGTTGCAAATGCCGCTCAAAACGATGAAATAACTTCACTGATGGACAACGGCAGTATAAATTATATTATTTATACGGGAGCTGTTAAGGATGCAACAGTCGGAGACTATACCGTACTTCACAGGAGAGCCATGCAGCTCGGAATTCCGTGTCTTACCTCTCTTGATACGGCAAATGCGCTTGCAGAGATATTTGAATCAAGATTCAACATAAACAATACAGAGCTTGTTGATATAAATAATATGAGGCACTGGAAGCAGAAAATATCTTTTGTAAAAATGCATTCCTGCGGCAACGACTATATTTTTATTGAGAATTTTGATAACCGTATCACCTGTCCCGAATCGCTTTGCGTCAGCCTTTGTACTGAGCATTATTCAATCGGTGCAGACGGAATAGTGCTTATTGAGCATTCAAAGGTTGCCGATGCAAAAATGCGTACCTTTAATAAGGACGGCAGTGAGGGCAAAATGGCAGGCAATAATATTAGATGCGTCGGTAAATATCTATACGATAAAGGCTTTATTCGCAGTGAAAGCATGAAAATAGAAACCGCAAGCGGCATTTACAATATTAAACTGTATCTGCGTGACGGAAAAGTAAATTCCGTTAGCGTGAATATGGGAAAAGCCGATGTTGAAGAAATTAATAAAGCTGTTATAATAGACAATGAAAAATACACAATTAATACTGTCAATGTCGGTAATCCCCATTGCGTGGTTTTCTGTGATGCTTTAGATTCACTCAAACTCAGCCAAATAGGCCCTAAGTTTGAATACTCCGAAATATTTCCGCATAGGGTAAACACTGAATTTGTCCGGGTGATTAACAGCTCGCTTATCAGAATGAGAGTGTGGGAGAGAGGAAACGGAGAAACGCTTGCCTGCGGAACGGGTGCTTGCGCGTCGGTGGTTGCAGCCGTTGAAAACGGACTTTGCGAAAAGGGTAAGGACGTAACCGTAAAGCTTGCAGGAGGCGATATGACCGTTAACTATTCGGATGACGGTATTATTCTCAGCGGCAATGCAGTACTTGTTTACGAAGGAGTTTTTGAGTATTAAGCCATGAAATCCGATAAATGCTATTCCTGCCCGAGAGGTTGCGGTGTAAAAAGAGAATATGACAGACAGTCCGACGGCTTTTGCAAAATGCCGTATAACGCCGTTATAGCAAGAGCCGCTCTTCATTTTGACGAGGAGCCTGTTATCAGCGGAAAAAAAGGCTCGGGCGCAGTATTCTTTTCCGGTTGCTCTTTAAAATGCGTTTTTTGTCAGAACTATGAAATCAGTCATAATAATTTCGGCAAGGCTGTTTCAAAGAATAGGTTTATTGATATTGTCAAGGAGCTTGAACAGCAGGGAGCGGAGAACATCAATCTTGTTAACCCGTCACATTTTGTCCCGTTTATATATGACTGCTTTTGTGAGTATATGCCGTCTGTTCCGATTGTTTATAACAGCGGCGGATACGACAGTGTTGAAAGCTTAAAGATGCTTGAAGGTATAGTCAGCGTTTATTTACCTGATTTAAAATACCATGATAATGCGCTTTCGCAAAGCTTTTCAAAATGCAGTGATTATTTTGTGAGGGCGTCTCTTGCCGTTTTGGAAATGCAGCGCCAGCAACCGAGAAATGTGTTTGAGAACGGTTTAATTAAAAAAGGTCTTATTATCAGACATCTTGTTTTACCCTCGCACTCGGATGATTCCGTTGAAATTTTAAAATGGATTTCCGAAAATTTACCAAAGGAAACCTATATAAGTCTTATGAGTCAGTATACGCCTTTGGACAGGACGTATGAATTTAAGGAATTAAACCGTAGAATTGTAACTGCCGAATATCAAAAGGTAATAAACAGTTTCTTTTCCTTTGGTTTAA
Source organism: Clostridia bacterium (assembly GCA_017438845.1). Lineage (GTDB taxonomy): Bacteria > Bacillota > Clostridia > Oscillospirales > Acutalibacteraceae > Fimenecus. The sequence goes on from JAFRUO010000012.1 coordinate 80,650, forward strand.
AAAACGGATTTACCCAGCAAAGAGAATCTGCAAATTGTAAATTTATTCCCGATTTTGACTTAATAGGTGTTTGACTTATGCAAAATATGTGATATAATTTAGAAAAAAAGAAAGAAAAGGTGATTAATATGGCAGATCCCGAGAAGAAAGGCTTTATTGCCGAATTTAAAGAGTTTATTATGCGCGGTAACGTAATTGACCTTGCTGTCGGCGTTATTATCGGCGGTGCCTTCGGCGCAATCGTAACAGCGTTGGTTGATAACATTATTCAGCCCCTTATAAACTCAATCGGCGGAACCGACGTTGCAGGCGCTTTCGTTCTTCCGTGGGCAAAGAACGCTGAGGACCTTGAAGCGGTTTCAATCAACTACGGCGCATTCATCAGTGCTATTATCAACTTCATCATCATTGCTCTTGTTATTTTCTGCATTGTCAAGGCTATTAACAAGGCTTCCGACAAGTTTAAGAAAAAGGAAGAGGAGGAAGAGGAAGAAACCACAAAGGTTTGCCCCTTCTGCAAATCCGAAATTGATATTGAAGCAACAAGATGCCCGCACTGCACTTCGGAGCTTGATAAAACAGAATAACCCATAAAAAAGCAGACAGTGCATAAACTGTCTGCTTTTAAATGTTAAAGAGCAGGGAATGTAAGCCCTGCTTTTTACTTTAGTTAGAAAGATTTTTTTGGGATTCCGCTTTAAGATAAGCGTTTATAAATCCGTCAAGGTCGCCGTCCATAACAGCGTTTATATTTCCGCTTTCAAAGTTTGTGCGGTGATCCTTAACAAGCTGATAGGGCATAAAGACATAAGATCTTATCTGGCTGCCCCAGGCGATTTCCTTTTGGTCGCCCTTGATGTCGGAAATTTTGTCAAGGTGTTCCCTTTCTTTTATTTCTATCAGCTTTGATTTAAGCATTCTCATCGCTACCTCACGGTTTTGATGCTGACTTCTTTCAACCTGACATGCAACAACGATACCTGTCGGAATATGCGTAAGTCTTACGGCTGAGGAGGTTTTGTTAACCTTCTGTCCGCCTGCGCCTGAAGAACGGTAAACGTCCATCTTGATGTCCTCGGGTGCAATTTCAACCTCGATGGTATCGTCGATTTCCGGCATAACCTCAAGCGATGCAAAGGAAGTATGACGTCTGCCCTCAGAGTCAAACGGAGAAACGCGGACAAGTCTGTGAATACCTGTTTCACTTTTCATATAGCCGTATGCGTTTTCGCCCTCAATAAGAATACTTGCCGATTTAAGCCCTGCTTCGTCGCCGTCAAGGTAATCCAGAGTAGATACTTTAAAGCCGTGTCTTTCGCCCCAACGGCAATACATTCTGAAAAGCATTGAAGCCCAATCCTGAGCCTCTGTTCCTCCTGCGCCTGCATGGAAGGTAAGAATCGCATTTTTAGAGTCGTATTCACCGCTTAACAATGTAGAGAGCGTCATAGCTTCAAGGTCGTTTTCGAACTTTTCAACGCTTTCGTTACACTCGTCGAAAAGGCTTTCGTCCTCTTCCTCGTTTGCAAGCTCAATCATAACAAGAGCGTCATCGTAATCCTGCCTGAGTTTTTCATATGAAGCAACCTTGTTTTTCAGTGAACTCTGACGTTTTAAGACCGTTTGAGAGTTTTTAATATCGTCCCAAAAGCCGTTTTCGGCAGTTTTTGCTTCTAATTCGGCAATTTCCTTTTTCATAGCTTCAAGACCGAGAGCATCCGCCAGGTCGTTAAGAGCGTCCTCGTGAGTTAATAATTTTAGTCGTAATTCTTCAAACTGAAGCATAATATACCTTTTCCTTTTTATATAGATTTTATTTATTATATAATAATAATATTAGTTGTGCAAGGATTATTTAATTCTTTTATTTACAGTGAATTTAATTTTTGGTAGAATATAAACGGTGATAATATGAAATATAATATTTACTCGGAAAATGAAATTAAAGAAAACAACCGTCTTTCCAAGGTTTATCTTGAGTTTTATCCTGCAAAGGATAACGCTCCGTTTGCACTGATTTGTCCGGGCGGAGCTTATGAAATAGTTTCTGATTTTAACGAAGGCAAGCCTTTTGCACAGGAGTTTAACAAAAGAGGGTATAATGCATTTGTACTGTTTTACAGAGTCGGCGCTGATAATGCAGACGACTTAAAGCCGGTTTATGATCTGAAAAGGGCTGTTGAGTTTATTAAGAGTAAGGCAGGGGAGTTCAGAATAAATCCTAACCGTTTTTGTCTTGTGGGAAGCAGTGCGGGAGGACATCTCTGCTCATATTTCACTGCTCGTTACAATGCTTTTGAAAGCGACATTTCTTTAAAACCCGATTGTCTTGTTCTGGCATATCCCGTAATCACTATGTTTAAAAAAACGCACGAATTATCAAGGCGAAACTTTCTCGGCTCATTTTCTGATAATAAATATAAGCAGGCGGATGCTTCTGTTGAAAACCTTGTTAACGCTGATTTTCCGCCGACTTTTTTCTGGCATAATAAGGATGACGGCTCTGTTGATTGCATTAATTCCTTGCTTTTAAAAGAGGCACTTGAAAAATACGGGGTTCCGAATGAATGCTTGCTTTTTGAAAAGGGCGGGCACGGCATCGGGCTTGCAGAAGGCTATGAGGCTGAGGGCTGGATGACAAAAGCAATTGACTTTGCCGATAAATATTTATAATTATTTTGTAATAAAAATTGCCGCAGTTTTTACTGCGGCTTTTTTATTGAAAATATCCATTCTATTGCCTTTACGAGTCCGTCGTTGCTAAGCTCAAACATTTCTTCTGTAATATCCTCGGCAAGCTCGTAGCAAAGGTCTTTATGCCACACACTCGCTTTAAGCTTATCTTCTTCGTAGGTAATTCTGTACCTGAAGCTATCGCCCTCGCTGCCTGTAAAGGTGTTCTTTTGAATAAAATATGATATTTCGGGAAAATCGTAACCGTTAATCATTTTATAAACCTCTTAAAAAATATAAATTAAGACCGAAAAGAAGTCTTTTCGGTCTTAATTATTTAATCAGTGATTAACACCGTTAAAACCGTTCTGCTCCTGGAATTTGCCGATTTTATCGATAACGCCGAGAACAACATCTAAGCCCTTTTCAACTGTTTCGGGTTCGAAGCGCTCGGGCATATCGCGCCATGTGTGATAGTAATAGGTAAGAATGGGATTCTGAGCCGCAAAGGTAACGGATTTAATTCCTGCTCTTGTCATAGGAGTTGAATCGCATCCGCCGACCGGGTTATGAATGCAGCCTTTTGTTTTTGATTCTATCTGCATTTCTGCAAAAGTATCCTTGAACATCTGCTCAAGATCCTTGTCAAAACGGCACATCTGCCAGTCGTCTTTAATAACAACCTCAAAGTAGTCCTTGTCTGCAACAGAGTCAATGTTGATGTTCCAGCAGTTCTCCATCTTGTGCTCTTTAGCAAAGTACATTGAGCCTCTGAGGCCTGCTTCTTCAGAGCCGACGTTAAGGTCAATAATTCTTGCGCCTTTGGGCATTTTGTCGGGATTTTCCTTAAAGTACTTAATAACGGCATAGCTTAAGCCGATACCCGTTGCGTTGTCCATAGCGCCTCTTGAAGCGTTCTCCTCGTGGGGGTCGTTCCACATAATAACGAAAGAGCTTCCGATAGCGGTAATAAGGGGAAGTATAAGAAGGCAGGTATTAAAAACATTAAAGGAAGTACTGTTTTTAATGTTATTAGCCCAAGTGTACATTTTGCTTGCCCACTCGGCAGCAAAGGCATAGCCTGATTCGTCAAGACCGAAGGTGGTTGAAAGAATCTGAGCGCCGTAGAAAATCGACATGAAAATCGCAATACCTACAAGCAGGAAAACGCAAACGGCGCCGAAGCCTACCTTGCCGTATGTAGCTATAATGCCGACAATCGGCTTATCCTTATGTCTGTAAGCATGCTCGGAATGTCTCCAGCACCAGCTGGTATCCGTATGACCTGAAAGAACAATCGTGTAATTATAGTTGCCGTCCTCGGGAAGAAGCTCGCCGTAGGTGTTGCAGGAAACCTTCTGCGGGAAGAACATATCAAACCATGTCTTGTAAAGGAAGCAACTGAAAACAAGCCAGATAACAAAGCAGATGCCTGCAAGCGCCATTCCAAACCAGATGTAGGCATTGTTAAGCGCAAAGTAAACCAAAGCGCTCATAATAAGTCCGAAATAACCTGCATAAGGAATACCGCCGATAGAAGAACGGGGAGAAACCGCAAATTCCTCCTTGTGCGGGGTGATTCCGATTTCACGAAGCTTGTCAGCCATATAGTCGTGAAATTTATGTTCGCCCTCTGAGCCGGGAAGACGTGAGCCGATTTTGTGCGCCGCATCGTTAACAATTTCGTTAGCGACGTCACTGTACTTTTTTGTTTCTAAAGACATATATCCTACCTCCAAAAGTATTGTTAAAAAATACATATAAAATTTTATTTCATTTTACAAGAAAAATCAAGGCTTATTTTAAAATTTTAGTTAATATAATATAATTTTTCAGATAATGTTTATTTAATGAAAAATTAACACTTGATTTTACGGAAGGTTTATATTATAATATCAAAGCACGAAAAAAACGGGGCGTGGCGAAGTTTGGTATCGCGCTTGGTTCGGGACCAAGAGGCCGCTGGTTCAAGTCCAGTCGCTCCGACCATAAATAAAAGGCAGCCTTTTTTGGCTGTCTTTTATTTAATATTTGAAATTCGATTGGACTTGAACCGGCACAGTCCATGTTTTGCGGTACGCCGAAGGCGGAGCAAAACGGACATATTTTTTTATCTTGTAACAATTACATGTCCTTCGGAATCAAGCAGGGGAGTGATTCCGCCTGCATAGCCCGATTTCCAGACAATGTAGTTTACACCCGTTACGGTGTCGACCAATATTTGACGCATTCCTTCGTCCTTTATCTGTCCGCCTTCTTTTAAAATTACTTTAAATCTGTTTTCTTCTTTTGACATATTTTCCTCCTGAGTTTATCCGCTTGAATTAAAGCAGCTTTTCAAAGCCCTCAGTGCTGTATTCCTCGCCCTTTCTCTTCTTGTCAAGCTGTACCATAAGAGCGTCAAATCTCTTTCTTGTCATCGGATATACGAAAAGGCAAATGATTGAAACACCGAGGATAATTGCAGGAATAATAGTTGATATGTTCTCCATACCGTTTATAATTCCTTCATCGGTAACCTTTGTAAACAGCGACTCTTTGCCTGCAACGTCCGCAGAGCTGTCATAGCCGTAAAGGCTTAAGAGCTGTCCCGCCATAAGTATTCCGAATGCGGAACCGAATTTCTGAATAAACTGCGGTAAGGCGGTAATTGCGCTTTCTTTTCTTTCTCCTGTTTTGAATTCGTCAAGCTCAACAAGGTCGTAGCCCATTGAATAAAACAGAGTCCAGAAGGTACCGTTTGCGATTCCGAGCGCAACGGGGCTTAACACGCACATTATTTTAAAGGAACCTACCGTGAAATCCAGTCCGATTACTTTAATTAAAATCTCAAATACGAATATTCCCGAAAGGAAAATAAGGCAGGCGGTACGTCTGTCCTTTTTCTTGGCGAGCTTTTCAACTATCGGTACGGTAATCGCCATTGAAACAATCAGTGAAAGAATAACGATAACTATTCCCGTATCATATTCCATTCCGATACAGTCAATTACCATATAGGTAAGGTTTGACTGAATCATTGAGCTCATAGCAAGATAGAAGAATACAAAAAGCAAAAACCACTTTGTAGGCTTTAATCTTAAAATGCTTCCGAAGGATTTGAAGGTCGAAATAATCGAAAGCTTCGGTTTCGGATCGCCCTCTGCAAGCGGCTTGGGAACATAAACGCCTTCAAGCGATTTACAGCAAATAAAGCCGAGGATAACGGCAAGAATGCTGATTATTGCGGCGATTACCGCATAAGAATTGCTTTCGTATTTTTTGCCGAGAAGTATAGCCACTGTCGGTACAAGTGCGGGAAGAATGTTACCGAGACCGACGCATGCGGCATTAAGCAGTGACGAAAGTGAACGAATAGCGGTTCTCTCATCATAATCCTCGGTAATTTCAGCGACAATTGCATAATAGGGAATTGAATACATGGTGTAGAAAATCCAGATAAGCATTGAAATTACGGTGTAGAGGATAATTTTGGGAGCCTGGGAAGAGAAGCCTGCCCCGATACTTGTCCACGCCGCTATGAAGCATACGGCAAGAGGAACTATTGATATTTTCATTATACGGTTTTTGTTAACACCGGGCTTATCGGTATAATTGCCGATAATCGGGTCGGTAACCGCGTCCCATGCAATTGAAAGAAAGATAATTATTGAGCTGTAGCTCGGTTTAATGCCTACAATTTCATTAAGAAAGGTAAGGTAATATGTGTAAAACATATTGTAGCATAACGATTCCGTAAAAATGCCGAAGCAATATCCGAGCTTTTTTTTGCCCGTAAGCTTTGATTTAGTGCTCATAAAATGCCTCCTTTAATAAACACTATGTTAATTTTATCACTTTAAAAAAATTTGTAAAGATTAATTAATAAAAACATTTGAATAAATCTACTGTTATGGTATACTAATCACGAGGTGAGTAAATGTTAAGCTACGTTCAAACACTTGAATATATACATTCTCTTTTAAAGTTCGGAATAAAGCCCGGACTTGAAAGGATAAATGCTTTACTTAATGAGCTCGGAAACCCTCAGGACGGTCTTAAATATATCCATGTAGCAGGGACAAACGGCAAGGGTACGACATCTACGATGATTTCAAATATTTTAACTCACTCGGGCAAGAAAACAGGACTGTTTACCTCGCCGTATGTATTTGATTTTTGTGAACGCATACAGATAGACTCAAGGAACATTGACAAGGATGATCTGTGCATTTATGCAGAAAAGGTAAAGGCGGCTGCGGACAGACTTACAAAAAAAGATCTCGGACCGACAGAGTTTGAATTTATTACAGCTTTGGCTTTGCTGTATTTTAAAGAAAAAAACTGTGATTATGCAGTCCTTGAGGTAGGGCTCGGCGGCAGGCTTGACAGTACGAATATAATTAAAAACCCGACTGCCTGTATTATTACCTCGGTAAGCCTTGACCATATGCAGGTTTTAGGGAACACTATTAAGGAAATTGCCGCCGAGAAGTGCGGAATAATTAAACCTTTTAGTAATGTAGTAACAACATCATTACAGAATAAAGAGGCTTTAGAGGTAATTAAGCAAACCGCTTTAAATAATAAAGCTCATCTTACGGTTGCTGATTATGACAGTCTAAAAATTTTAAAAGAGGATATAAGCGGAACAGAGTTTTGTTATAAAGATAATAACTATAGAATTAATCTATTGGGTGAGCATCAGCTTGAAAACACAATCGGTGTTATTGAAGCGGCTAAGCTCATAGACGGAATAAGCGCTGACGATATTAAATACGGTCTTTCCGAAACGCTAATGCACGGCAGGATGGAGCTTATTGACAGCTGTACTTTGATTGACGGCGGTCATAACGAAGAATGTGCAGAGGCTTTAAGGAATGTTATCAATAAATATTTAGGAAATAAAAAAATCACACTGTTAATCGGAATGATGGCTGACAAAGCAACGGAAAAATATCTTGAAAAGCTTTTGCCTCTTTGCTCAAGCGCAGTGTTTACAAAGCCTTGCAATCCGAGAAGCGAGGAGCCCGAGAGGCTCGGAAAAATCGCCGAAAAATATAATATTAAAATTTTGCTTGAAAATAATCCTAAAATAGCTTATGATAAAGCCAAATCAAGCAGTGAATTTTTAATAGTTTGCGGCTCGTTTTATCTTTTATCCGATATTTTTAATTAATTTGCGGAGGTATTAACATGACTGATTTCTATGAGGACAGGATGAGAATATTCTTGGCCGAGCTTTTAAAGGCTTCTGTTTTGTATGATGAGCCTGTCAGCGGGTTTAAATACAAAGAATGTGCCTATAAAAGCAATAATAAGCTCCCGAAAATTGATTCCGAGTTCAAGGACTTTCTTCCCGAAATGCGTTGGGGAGGGAAGCAGGATTCCCACGCTTGGTTTTACAAAAAGCTTTCAATTCCCAAAAAGCTTCAGGGCAAAAACATAGAAATCGAAATTTCAACCGACGACAGCAATCGCGGCTGGGACGCTATTAACCCTCAGTTTATTGTTTACCTTGACGGGAAGCTTGTTCAGGGTCTTGACATAAATCACCGCGAAGTATTCCTCGACAGAGCGAAAAGCTCATACGAGATGTATATTTACGCTTATACGGGCATGGCAGGAGATGCATTACTCGAATTAAATGTCAGAATGAGAGTATATGATGAGGATACAAAAAAGCTTTATTATTCTCTCGTAGTTCCCTTTGAAATTACTCAATACCTCAATCCCGGTGAAAAGGATTATGTTGATATTGAAAAACATATCATCAACGCTGTTAATCTTATTGATTTAAGAGTACCCGGGTCGGCTGATTACAAAAAATCTGTTAAAGAGGCTCAGAAATATCTTGATACCGAGTTTTTCTCAAAGCATTGTAAGGCTGAGGATGTAAATGCAATATGCATCGGTCATACTCATATCGATGTTGCCTGGCTCTGGACTCTTGCACAGACAAGAGAAAAGGTACAGCGTTCCTTTGCTACTGTAGTTGCGCTGATGAAAAAATATCCCGAGTATAAATTCATGTCAAGTCAGGCTCAGCTCTATAAATATCTGAAAGAGGAAGCTCCGGAGCTTTATGAAGAGGTTAAAAGGCTTGTAAAAGAGGGCAGATGGGAAGTAGAAGGCGCTATGTGGGTTGAAGCAGACTGTAACCTTTGCTCGGGCGAAAGTCTTGTCAGACAGATTCTTTACGGCAAGCGCTTCTTCAAGAACGAATTTGACGTTGATTCAAAGGTTTTATGGCTTCCCGATGTTTTCGGCTACTCTGCCGCTTTACCGCAGATTTTGCAAAAAAGCGGAGTCGATAAATTCATCACCTCCAAAATCGGATGGAATGAAACAAACCGTCTGCCTTATGATACCTTCTGGTGGAAGGGCATTGACGGTACGGATATTTTTGCTTATTTTATGACCGCGCAGGATAAACACAGAGGGCAGCCTGCAACTACAAGCTGCACATATAATGCTGTTCTTGCTCCGCGTCAGCTTCAGGGCGGTTATGACAGATATCAGCAAAAGGATATTAATAACGAGGTGCTTATTACCTTCGGCTTCGGTGACGGAGGCGGCGGTCCGTGCAGAAAGGACCTGGAGTATTACGACATACTGAAAAAAGGTTTAACCGCAGTGCCTAAGGCTAAAATGGAGTTTGCAGGTACAATGCTTAACCGCGTTAAGAAAAAAGCGGAAAGCAACCCTAAAACTCCTACTTGGGTGGGTGAGCTATACCTTGAATATCACAGAGGAACATATACCTCTCAGGCAAAGAACAAGCGAAACAACCGTAAATCGGAATTTCTTTTTGAAAATGCCGAAACGCTCAGCGTAACTAACAAGCTCCTTTGCGGCGGCGAATATCCTTCGGATGATCTTAACCAATCATGGGAAACTGTTCTTTTAAACCAGTTCCACGACATTATTCCCGGTTCGTCAATCAAGGAGGTTTACGAGGTTTCTTCAAAGCAATATGAGCAGTTAAAGCTTACCGGCGGAGAAATTTGTAACAATGCGTATAACAGCATAATTGAAAATGTCAATTCCGACGGCGGTATAATCGTATTTAACCCCAATTCCTTTAACGGGGATTCTGCTGTTAATATTGACGGTAAAACGTATTATGTTGAAAACATTCCCGCAAAGGGATACAAGGTAATTAAAAAGCCTGAAATTAAAAATAGCGTTAAGGTTGACAAGACCTCAATTGAAAACCGTTTCTTTAAGCTTACCGTTGATGAAAACGGTACGTTTACGAGCGTTTACGACAAAACTAATCACAGAGAGGTACTCAAAAAAGGTAAACGAGGTAATGTAATTACCGCTTATGAGGATTTGCCGAGAGATTATGACAACTGGGAAATCAGCAATTATTACACCGATAAGTCCTGGGAGGTCAACAAAGTTAAATCCGTTAAGGTTATTAAGGACGGTGCGAGAGCGGGACTGGAAATTAAAAAGATATTCTTAAACAGCGTTATTGTTCAGAAAATCTGGCTTTATGACGATATTGCGAGAATCGACTTTGATAACTATATCGACTGGAAGGAGTCTCATATTCTTCTGAAAACTGCTTTCCCTGTTGATATAAACTCAGATAAGGCAAGCTTTGATATTCAGTTCGGCACCGTTGAAAGACCGACGCACCATAACACCAGCTGGGATTGGGCAAGATTCGAGGTTTGCGCTCATAAGTTTATTGATTACTCGGAGTACGGTTACGGTGTAAGCCTTATTAACGACTGTAAATACGGTCATTCCGTTCACAACGGTGTAATGACGCTTACTATGCTTAAAAGCGGAACCTATCCCGACAAGACTGCCGATAAATGCGAGCATTACTTTACTTATTCGCTTTATCCGCACGCAGGCGACTTTAAGAGTGCAGGCACTATTAAGCAGGCGTATTTTATCAATAATCCGCTTACGGCATTCAGCATAAAAAAGCACGGCGGTAATTTACCCGAAAGCTTTTCGCTTGTCGACGTTGCTGATGAAAATGTTGTAATCGAAACCGTTAAAAAGGCTGAGGACAGCGACGACATAATTGTCAGAATGTACGAAAGCTTTAACAAGAGAACGGATACCGTAATCAAAACGGGCTTTGATATCAAATCTGTCCATATCTGCGACCTTATGGAAAACAATATCAAATCTGTCAGAGCAAAGGGCAACGAAATTCCCGTTTCGTTAAAGCCGTTTGAAATAGTTACATTAAAGATAGAGGTATAAAAATGAAAAAAATAATTTCTTTATTACTTAGTTTTTTGTTATTCCTTTCATCTTCTGTGATAGTCATAAATGCAAGTGATATTGATTATTCATATTATGATTGGGATTATGATGAACATTCATTCGGCAGAAAATTAAAATACACGGAAAGTACAGACGGAAACTGGATTTATGCCGTGCTGGCAGACGGCACCATTGCAATTAAAATGGGCAATGCTATGTCTGAAAAATTAAAAGAGCCGGATGGGAATAAGATTACGGAAGAAAGATTTGTGGATGTTGTAGTACCGGAAACAATAGACGGATATGAGGTTTCTGTTATCGGTACCAATGCCTTTTGGGTTGCAAGACTAATGAGAAGTATTGTTTTGCCGAAAAGCGTCAGGCGTATTTCAACTACCGCCTTTTGGTATTGTGACTTTCTGACGGAGGTTACTTTAAACGAAGGTTTGGAATCGATTGCCGAACGTGCATTTTGGTATTGCGAAAGACTTACTGAAATAACAATGCCAAAAAGCTTAAAATCAATTGATGATGGCGCTTTCTCGTGTTGCGACATGATAAATAAGGTAACAATTTATGAAGGTGTAAGCCGTATGGGCTCAAATATGGGACTCAATAAAGCCACAATTTACGGCTTTACAGGCTCTTATGCAGAGGAATATGCAATAGCAAATGAGATTAATTTCGTTTCTATCGGCAAAGCCCACTGTGACCACGTTAATACCTATGAGCTAAAAACAGGCAGCTGTACCGAGGACGGATTAAAGCAGATTATCTGCGACGACTGCGGAGAAACTGTATATTCAGAAGTGATTCCTGCGCCCGGCCACACTAAAGGTGAAAGCGTTATTACTAAGCAGCCTGCCATAGGCGTAGCGGGCGAGATGACAGTTTATTGCTCCGTTTGCGGAGAGATTATTGACATTTTGCCGATTGAGCCGCTTGAAGATCCGTATAAGGGCTTTGACGATGTAAAGCAGGGCTCGTGGTATTACGACTCGGTTAAATACACCTTTTGCCGTGGGTTTATCAGCGGATATTCCAACGGTCTGTTCGGTCCCAACGACAGCCTGAAAAGGCAGGATTTTGTTGTGATGATAGCAAGAATTGCAAATGCCGATCTTTCAAAATATGAAGGAAGCGTCAGTAAGCTGAAGGACGTGAAGCCTGACGCATATTATGCCGCCGCAGTCAACTGGGCGGTAGATAACGGCATTGTAGCAGGCTATGAAAACGGTAAATTCGGCGTTAATGATAATATCACAAGAGAGCAGGTAGCTACTATTCTTTACAGATATGTTAAGCCCGACGGAATTGTTTATATCACAAATCCTCTTCAATCATATCCTGATTATGACAGTATAAGTTACTTTGCAAAGGACACTCTGTTATGGGCGGTTTTAAACGGTATAATCAGCGGAATGGGTGACGGTAGGCTTGCGCCTACGGAAAGCGCTTCACGCGCACAGATAGTTTCAATACTTGAACGTATGGATAAACAGGGTATGTTCACAAATTAAAGTGAGGTAATATGTCAAAAGAACTTCCGCATTTTAATATCGGCCTGTCATACGGCGGTAATCAGGAATGGTTTCACGGCTTTATGATGAGAATCGGCGGTTGCGCCGCAGAAACGGTCTGTGATTTATGCATTTATCTTGACAAATACAAAGGTTATAAATTATATCCGTTTGATATTAATAATTTAAGTAAAAAAGACTATATCGCCTTCGGAGAAATAATCAAGCCTTATCTGCATCCGAGAATGAGCGGTATCGACAAGCTTTCAATTTATATTGAAGGTTTTTCCGCTTATCTTGCTGATAAAAATACATACATAAAGCTTGAAGGAATTGAAGGCGAACAAGGCGTTGACTTTGCTAAAACGGCACTGATAAGTCAAATTGACAAAGATATTCCCGTGCCTTATCTGTGCCTTCTTCATAATGACCCTGCTTTCAGGGAATACAAATGGCACTGGTTTCTTTTAAACGGATATAAAGAGTCGGAAAACAGACTTTTTGTAAAAGCGGTAACTTACAGCGAAAGCGAATGGCTGGATTTTGAAAGGCTCTGGAATACAGGCTGTACTCCAAAGGGCGGCATGATTGTTATTGAAACTGATGAAAAAGGTTAACGTTTACGATTTTGACAACACTATATACGACGGTGAAACGCTTGTGGATTATGCAATGTATTTTGTCCGCAGGGATATAAGAATTTGGAAATACCTTCCCAAGCTTGTTTTCATCGCCTTTAAAGATATGCTTCATCTTTTTACGGTTGACGAGGCAGTTAAGGCTTATGCTTCGTTTCTCGAAGGCTATTACGTTACACTTGACGACCCTGCGAAGAATATAGTCGATTTCTGGAACAAAAACGAAAAAAAGATAAAACCCTGGTACGCGTCACGTCAAAGGGAGGACGACATAATCGTTTCCGGAACACTTGACTTTATTCTTGAGGAAGCTTCCAAAAGAATAGGCTTTAAAAACTACGTAGGTTCCGAAATTGATAAAAACACCGGAAAGTTTATTAAGTTATGTTTTCTTGAAAACAAGGTTAAACTTTTCAGGGAGCACTTTCCCGACACGGAAATTGAGAATTTTTATACGGACTCTATTAACGACAAGGCGATGATGGACATCAGCGAAAATGTATATCTCGTCAAAGGAAGTAAGATAACTAAAATAAAATAAAAAAAGAGTTGACATATTTAAACTTTTGTATTATTATATATGGGCACTCAGGAGTGCTCCGTATCGCGGGGTAGAGCAGTTGGTAGCTCGTCGGGCTCATAACCCGGAGGTCGTGTGGTTCAAGTCCCGCCCCCGCAACCATAATCCGTACACCGTCAGGTGTACGGATTTTCTTTATCTAAATTAAAAAACGAATACAAAGCAGGGTTATGAGACCGAAGGGCGAATAACACGGAGGGTGAGGCGGTACTGAATGACAGTCCGGTGGACTGTCAGAGCCGCCGAACCGACCGCAGCATTTTCTCCGCAGAGAAAATGCAAGACCCTGTGGTTCAAGTCCCGCCCCCGCAACCATAATCCGTACACCGTCAGGTGTGCGGATTTTTTTCTTTTTATATATTATTTTTTCTTCATATGTGTTATAATTAATAAAAATTTATAAAGGTGATTATATGGATATTAAAAAAATATTATCTTCTTGCGACCACACGCTTCTTGCTCAGACTGCAACCGAAGAGCAGATTAAGCAGCTTTGCTTGGATGCGGAAAAATACAATACCGCATCAGTATGTATTCCGCCTTCATATGTGTCTTTTGCAAAGAAGAATGTCGGCGACTCGGTTAAAATCTGTACAGTAATCGGTTTTCCCAACGGATATAACACGACCGAAGTTAAATGCTTTGAAGCTGAAAATGCTGTTAAAAACGGTGCAGATGAAATTGATATGGTTATTAATATCGGTTGGGTTAAAGACAAAAAGTTTGAAAATATTCTTTACGAAATTAATCAAGTGAAAAAAGCTTGCAACGGCAGACTTTTAAAGGTGATTATTGAAACCTGCCTGTTAACGGATGAAGAGAAAAAAGAAATGTGCCGTATTGTTTCTCGGTCCGATGCTGATTATATTAAAACCTCAACCGGCTTTTCGACGGGTGGCGCAACCGTTGAGGACATTAAGCTGTTTTCGGAAAACGTCGGCAACAATACGCTGATTAAAGCCGCAGGCGGCATTTCAAGCCTTGAGGATGCGGACGGGTTTTTAAAGCTCGGAGCTTCAAGACTCGGCACAAGCAGGATTGTCAAGCTTGTTAAAGCAGGTGAAGAAAATGAGTAAGCGTGTTTTTATTATAGTTCTCGATTCGTGCGGAGTCGGTGAATTGCCTGACGCCGCGCTTTTCGGCGATCATGACTGCAATACTTTAAAAAGAATATCCCATTCGAAATATTTTTCCTGTAAAACAACTGCAAAACTCGGTATCGGAAACATAGACGGATGTGATTATCTCGTCAGACAGTCAAAGCCTCTTGCCGCTGTCGGGAAATGCGCTGAAAAATCAATGGCTAAGGACACTACTGCAGGTCATTGGGAAATAGCAGGCGTTGTGTCGGAAAAGCCTTTTCCGACTTATCCCGACGGTTTTCCCGAAGAGGTAATTGAAGAGTTTAAAAAGGCTACGGGCAGGGGAGTTCTCTGCAACAAACCGTATTCGGGCACTCAAGTAATCAGGGACTACGGTGACGAGCATATTAAAACGGGTGACCTGATTGTATACACCTCTGCCGACAGTGTTTTTCAGATAGCGGCTCACGAAGAGGTCGTTCCTCTTGAAAAGCTTTACGATTATTGCAGAAAAGCCAGAAAAATACTTTGCGGTGAAAATGCCGTCGGCAGAGTAATAGCCAGACCTTTTATTACGGAAAACGGTGAATTTAAAAGGACGGCTAACCGTCATGACTTTTCTCTTGAGCCTCCTAAAAAAACTTTGCTTGACGCAGTTTCGGAAAGCGGAATGACTGTATACTCAATCGGAAAGATTTATGATATTTTCGCTTCAAGAGGTATTACCGAATATGTATTTACTCATTCCAACGAAGAGGGAATGACTAATACGCTTGAGGCTCTTGACAAAGAATTTGAAGGGCTTTGCTTTGTTAATCTTGTTGATTTTGACATGCTCTACGGACACCGACAGGATGTCGACGGATATGCGAAGGCGTTTTCAGTTTTTGACGATTGGCTTGAAGGCTTTATAAGCAAGATGAAATCCGACGATGTTCTGATAATAACAGCGGACCACGGCTGCGACCCCGGTGATGAGAGTACAGACCATTCAAGGGAGTATATTCCTCTTATCGTTTACGGAAACAGTATTAAACCCGTTAATTTAGGTACAAGAAACACTTACGCAGATATAGCGGCTACTGTTGCGGATATTCTTGATATTGATTTTATCTGCGACGGAGCAAGCTTTTATGATTTAATTAAGAGGTAATTATGGACATTAACAAATTATGCGCTTTGGCAATTGATGCCAGAAAAATGTCATACGCTCCTTACTCATATTATGCTGTTGGCGCGGCGTTGCTTTCTAAAAGCGGTAAGGTTTTTACGGGATGTAATATTGAAAACTCTGCCTTTTCACCCTCTGTCTGTGCTGAAAGAACGGCTTTTTTCAAAGCTATAAGCGAAGGTGAAACCGAGTTTGAAAGAATTGCTATAGCCGCCGGTAACGTAAATTCCGAAAAGCTTAACGCCGATGTCACTCCGTGCGGAGTATGCAGGCAGGTTATGCGTGAATTTTGCAAGGACGATTTTGAGATAATATGTGTCGCCGACACGGAAAGCTTTAAGAAATATTCTTTAAAAGAGTTGCTTCCGAATGGATTTTCCGGCAGCAATCTTAAGTGAGGGCTAAAATATGAGAATGTATGATATAATCGAAAAAAAGAGAAACGGGTTCGAGCTGAGCGATGAAGAAATAAAATTCTTTATTGACGGCTTTACCTCGGGCGATATTCCCGATTATCAGGCTTCTGCTTTGATGATGGCAATTTATTTTCGCGGTATGAGTGAAAGAGAAACGGTGACGCTTACATTGGCTATGGCTGATTCGGGCGACAGAGTCGATTTGTCGGAATTCGGCTCGCTTTCCGTTGACAAGCATTCTACGGGCGGCGTCGGTGACAAGACAAGCCTTATCGTTGCTCCGATTGTAGCTTCGCTCGGCGCAAAGGTTACAAAAATGTCGGGAAGAGGACTCGGCCATACGGGCGGCACAGTAGACAAGCTTGAATCTATTCCCGGTTATAAAACTACTTTATCCAAAGAAGAATTTTTTAATCAGATTAAAAATACAGGCATTGCCGTAATAGGTCAAAGCGGAAATTTAACACCCGCCGACAAAAAGCTTTATGCGCTTCGTGATGTAACGGCTACCGTAGAAAGTATTCCGCTTATCACTTCAAGCATAATGAGCAAAAAAATTGCCGCAGGCTCTCATTCGATTGTACTTGATGTAAAGGTCGGTTCAGGAGCATTTATGAAAGACCTTCAAAGTGCGGAAATACTTGCGCGTGAAATGGTAAAAATCGGTAAAATGTGCGGCAGGAATATCGCCGCTGTTTTAAGCGATATGGACGCTCCGCTCGGAACAAATATCGGAAATTCGCTTGAGGTAGTTGAAGCGGTTAAGGTATTAAAGAATGAACTTCACAACGATTTATACGAGGTGTGCGTAACGCTTGCAACGCAAATGGTTTGCTTAAGCTTAGGGTACACTCCCGAAAAAGCCAAAGACAGTGTTATTAATGCAATTGAAAGCGGTTCCGCTTTCAACAAAATGAAGCAGTGGATTGCCGCACAGGGCGGAGATATAAGCTACCTTGAGGATGTTACAAAATTCCCGAAAGCCGAGCTTTGTTATAATTTAACTGCCGAAGCTGATGCATATATTGCAGGCTTTGACTCGGAAAAAATCGGACTGAGTGCAGTTTGCCTCGGAGCAGGCAGGGCGACAAAGGAGGACAGTATTAATCACGCGGCAGGTATTGTTTTAAATAAGAAGCCGGGCGATAAGGTGACTAAAGGCGAAACTATTGCATCTCTTTATACCGACGAACCGGATTGTATTTCTTCCGCTGCCGAAATGTTTATTTCTGCTGTTTCTTATTCCGAAAACATACCTGAAACAAAGCCTCTTATCTATCAGGTTATTCGTTAAAAGATTAATTATTATTGCTTTTAATTTTTCTTAGTTGTATAATTTTAATTAAATTATTAATTGAAAGGTGTTTGTATGAGTAAATCTGTTATTATTGCCGTTGCCGGTAAGGGCGGAGTCGGGAAAACCTCTTTATCTGCAACAATTGTAAGATGCCTTGTCGAAGCTTATCCCGACAAAAAAATTCTTGCTATTGATGCAGACCCTGCTGTCGGTCTTTCTACGGCGTTGGGTATTGACGTTAAAATGACCATTGATGATATAAGAAAGAAAATTATTGCTTCCGTTGACGAGGGCGATACAAGAGGAGCCGTTGAGCTTTTGAATGAAGCCAAATTCCGTATTTTTGACGCACTTGTCGAAACGGACGGTTATTCCTTTATTGCGGTAGGACGTCCCGAAACTGCAGGTTGCTACTGCAAAATCAACTCATATCTAAAAGAGGTTATTTCAATTCTTTCCGATGAGTTTGATTATGTTGTAATTGACGGTGAGGCAGGTATAGAACAGATTAACAGGCGAGTTATGGAGAAGGTTACTCATCTTTTGCTTATCACTGACCCGAGCAAAAAGGGCTGTCAGGTAATCAATACTATAAAAGGTGTTGCCGACTCACTTGTTATGTATGAAAAAATCGGAGCAATTGTCAACCGTTTGCCCGATGATTCCTTAAAGGGAGTTATTGATACCTCGCCGATTGAAATACTCAGCTATATCAGCGATGACAAAAACCTTTCAATGTTTGACATTCAGGGTGAAAACATATTTAATCTTCCCGCAGACTCCAATGTAGTAAAGGGAGTGAAGGAAGCGTTAAATAAAATGGGGGTATTATAAGTGAAGGATTTAAAGCATCTGATATATTTCGAAAACCTTCTGCAGGATGCTCACAACGATTTGGTTAAGGAATATATCGCCAAAGGGAATAAAGCGGTAGCTTATACCTGTTACCATATTCCCGAGGTAATTCTTAACGTCGGTGACTGCTTTTCTGTAAGGCTCAGAGCTCCGAGAACAGGCTCAATGGATATTGCTACATATTATATGAGCTCATATCTTTGCGGCTATTCAAAGGCTTTGCTTGAGAGGGGAATAGAAGGCGGATATAATTTTCTTTCTGCCTTTATCGGCTCGGAATCCTGCTCGGAAATGAACAGAACGTACGAGCATTTTGAGCTTTTAAATCTTGTTGATAACGAAAAGTTTTTCGTTTCTATTGCCGACATTCCCTTTAAAATTGCACCTCACACTATTAAGCATTATGCAAACCAGATGCAGATTAAAGTGCTTGACAGACTGCACGAAAGTTACGGCGTTGACATAAGCGAGCAGTCTTTAAGAAAAGCTGTTGAACAGCACAACGAGGTTTGCAGATTAATTACGGAAATAGGGGAGTACCGTAAGGAAGAAAATCCGCGAATTACCGGTTATGAATTCCACGTAATTAATCTTGTTACCTACTGCTGCCCGAAAGAGCTTATCTTACCTTATCTAAGAGAAACAGCTGAAGAGCTTAAGACAAGGGAGCCCGACGCTAAGAAAAATTACAGGGCTAAGGTTGTTGTAGTCGGCAGTGAAATGGACGATCCCGATTTTACAAAGCTCATTGAAGAATCGGGCGCGCTCGTTGTTGCAGACCGTTATTGCTTTGGCTCGCTTCCCGGCAGAGAGGAAATTCATCTTACCGATGAACACAACGTTCTTGAACAGATAGTGCTTCATTATATGAATACCTGCCAATGCCCGAGATATATGAATCAGGATAAGGTCAGAGGAAGAAAGGAATACGTTAAGCAGCTTGTTGAGGATTATCACGCTGACGGCGTAATATACGAACAAATAAAATTCTGCGAATACTGGGGCTACGAAAGAGCGCTTGCTTCGCATATAATTACCAACGAATTCGGAATACCTTCTGTTACCGTTGACAGGCAGTATACCGCAAACGCTTCGGGACAGCTAAGAACAAGAGTTCAGGCTTTTGTTGAAAGTCTGGAAATTAAGAAAATTCAGAAGGAAAAGGGGGTTAAATAATGGGCTTTTGGGTTAATCAGCCGAAAAATCTCGGCAAGCTTCATAAGGACAAAACCGGTATCTTAAAGCACCGTGAATGGCGCGGACTCAGGGATACAATGTATGATTACTACCGTTGGCTTATCACCTGGAAGAATATTATTGTAATGACTCTTAAGGCTCCCGTTTCCACTGTAAAGGGTCTTGCCAATTACCGTTGGATGGCTTCATATCTGTCTGCGCCTGCCTGGGTTGACAGACACACCGAGGGACTCAGAGGCACGCACCTCAGAATAGCCCATCTTCATTTTAATGCTCTCGTAAAGCCGACAACGGATATTATTAATTATCTTCTTGCAAACGACAAGCATTTTCATAAACATTCCAAGATGAGCGACAAGACGATTCTTGTTGACGAAATATTCTCATCCGAGCTTACCGCAGGCTTCCCGGGACTGCACGATATTCATGTTTCTACCATTCCTATTTTTTTAACCTCCATGGTAGACCAGCAGATTACTCCGCCATATCTTGATATTACCGAAAGCTACGGAGTTCCTGCCGATGTTTGTCCGCTTCCTTCTGCAGAGGCAGGCGTTGCGATTAACGACGACTATCCGCTTGTCGGAAAATGTGCGCTTACCTGTAATATGCCCTGCGACGGTTCGGTTATCAATTCGAGCTTTATTGACAGACGTTTCAATGTTCCTACTTATCCTATAAATGTTCCGCTTCGTTATAACGGAGAGGATGTTCAGGAATATGCAGTTGAAGAGGTTAAAGCCGCAATTGCCTTCATTGAGGAGCAAATGGGAGTTAAATTTGATTGGGACGCCTTCTTTGAAGCTATGAACAGATATAACGGCCAGCTCGAATACGAAATGATGAAATGGGATATTAACAAGACCGATTATCCTCAGATGACGGGCGCTACCTTCTGGCTTTACAGACTGTTTTATTTCCATATTTCCGGCGGTATGAATAAGCTTTACACAAAGACCGACAAAAAGGTCAATAAGCTTATGATGAACGGCTATGAAAAGAAGGAACAGGT
Organism: Clostridia bacterium; assembly: GCA_017438845.1. GTDB lineage: Bacteria > Bacillota > Clostridia > Oscillospirales > Acutalibacteraceae > Fimenecus. Next base: position 101,308 of record JAFRUO010000012.1, read on the forward strand.
TTCTAAGGTCATGCGGCACAGAGCTATTGTCTGGTCATGTCCTGCAAACTATTATACTTCGCTTGCAAACTGGCTTGAAAACTGCTGGGGCGTTAATGTCGTAATGGATATGGAAACAATGATTTCTTACATTATGTATGACACTACCGACAAGGAAAAGGCTCTTGCGACATATGCCAAAACTCTTCAGAGAACGACAATGAGAAAGCACACCAAAGGCGGCTATGCAAATGTTGTTGATGAGCTTTGGAGAATTGTTGATGAATTTAACGCCGATATGGTTATTATGTACGACCAGATTTCCTGCAAGGGAATGGACGGACTTGTCGGTATTTTCGATGATCAGGCAAGGGAAAGAAATATCAGCTTTATCTGGGTGCCTCAGGACCTTATGGATCCGCGCACTATTTCAAGAAGAGATATGCGTGAAAATATAAACAAGTATATGACAACAGTCCTCGGTGAAGAGCCTGTCGACCCGACGCTTGTTGACTTTGACGATACATTAGCTTGGTAAAGGAGATAATTTAATGAAATATTTTGGCGGATGTGACGTAGGTTCAACCTATGCAAAATGTGTAATACTTGATGAAAACGGAAAAATGGTTTCCGACTCAACCGTAAGAAGTAAGATTAACCCTGTTCAGAGCGCTCAGCTTGCACTCAGCGAAGCTCTTTCAAAGGTTGACGGACTTGAAACGGCTGAACAGCTCAGCTATCTTATCGGTACGGGATACGGAAGAAATAAGGTACCCTTTGCCGACGAAAACATTTCCGAAATCAGCTGTCACGCTATGGGCGTTCACGTTACCAACCCTGAGGTTAAGGCAATTATCGACATCGGAGGTCAGGACGTTAAGGGTATAGCAATTGACACTGACGGAACCGTTAAAAACTTTGCAATGAATGATAAGTGTGCCGCAGGTACTGGCAGATTTTTCGAGGCTATGGCAAACGCCTTTGAAATGAGTCTTCCCGAATTTTGCAAGCTTTCACTTAATGCGAAGAATACTATTCCGATTACCGCTCAATGCACGGTTTTTGCAGAGAGCGAGGTTATCTCTCTTGTCGGTGAAGGCAAGCCTATGGACGAAATAGCCGCGGGTATTCAGCTTGCTGTTGCCAAGCGTTGCTTTGTTATGGCTAAAAAGGCCGGCGCTACCGATTCAATTACTCTTACGGGCGGATGCGCTAAAAACGAAGGCTTGAAAAAAGCGATTGAAAAGGTCCTTAAAATTAAGGTGGTTGACCTTGCAATTGACCCTCAGCTTATGGGAGCTCTCGGCGCTGCCGAATATGCAAGACAGAAAGGATTGGCAAAATGATTAAAGCATTAATTATAATCGGAATCATTATAGCCGCGCTGTTTATTATTACCTTTACCGTTTACTTTTTAAACCTTGATATGAAGCTTGTGCGTTTTGTCTATGAAAAGCTTCAGGGGCATTACGATAATCTTGAAAAGGACAGAAAGCTTTAATGATTTTGTATGACGGTTTTATAAAAGATATCGAAGCTCTGGTTCACGCTTGCGACAGTGTTTTTCCTTATTCCGAGCCTGCACTTAAGGACGCTCCGAAAAGCAACATTATGCTGTTGAAGGATACGGCTTTTGAGCTTGGCGGAAGCTCACAGCCTAATGTGAGTACTCTTGCTGTCAGCAGTGATATGCATTTTGACAACTGTACTTATTTAATAGGGCAGGATCTTTATACAATCAAAAGGGACTGCGCTTTCGGTAAAATCGTGTTGCTTGAAATAGCCGACGTTTCCGAGGATGAAGCTTTTGAAAAAATCAAAGAGCTTGAGCTTGTCCGTTATAAATACTGTCCGGAAGGCTTTATGACAAGGGCTTCTGCGCTTAGTATGCGTGAGCAGATTCGTGTAGGAAAAAAGACGGTTAATAAAAAAATCAGCTTTAAGGAATATGGTAATTTCTTAATAAAGAAATATCTTTCTTTTCCTTTGGTTAAAAGCGTTAAGGTTGTTTTTATTACAGGCGATTTTGACTATACGTCTTTAAGCGTTATTTCCGAAAAAATAAAAAGCACCACAGGGGCGCTTAATCACATATTTGATAATATTCTTTTTGACTGCAATAGTTGTAATTTAAAGGAAATATGTGATGAGGTTGAAGGTATGAAGGAGCTACACCGTAAAACTGTGCAAAAGTAAAACAAAAGGCAGACTATCGTCAAAGTCACGGTAATCTGCCTTTTTTCTGTCATATTTCTTTTTGTTCTTTCTGACTTTTGTAACCGGATTGATTTTACCCCAGTCAGCTCTTTTGCTTTTGTCGATTTCTTTCCTTTTCCTTTTGGATAGCTTATCGTAGCTTATGTGTTTTTCCATATTATCGTCCTTTCTCAATCGGCTTTAAACATTCCCTGACTGTCCGTATTCATAATAATAACTGCAATCTGAGCACGGGAAGCAAACTCCGTGGGAGCAGCTCTGCCGTCAGCCATTCCGTTTATGATTTTGTTCTCTACCGCCCATGCAAACGCATCTTTTGCAAAGCCGCTTATCCTTGAGCGGTCGCTGAATCTTTCGAGAATTAATTCCGTGTATTCAATTTCGTGAGCACCCGTATATCTGTAAAGAACAGTCGCAATCTGCTCACGGGTTATACTGTCGCCTACACCGAAATTGCCGTTTTGATAACCCGATATTATACCTTCTTCAACAGACCAGTTTACCGCAGCGGCATAGTATGCGTTTTTGTCAACATCTTTTAGCTTTGACGGTTTACCGACGTAATCTTCAAGATCAGCACCCGCTATACGGGCAAGTATTATTATGAAATCCTGCCTTTTGAGATTGTCTGCCCGTTGTGATAGCCTGTAATATAACCTTTCGTTGCACAGTATTCAACCGCAGTGTAAAACCAGTTACTTTCCTTAACATCGGGGAAGGAGATAACGGGAGTCTGAATTTCTTCAAGGCATACGAATTTAAGCCCGTTATCCGCAGCGTATTGCTCAGCGGCGGAATCCTGGTACCCGTATACCGTAAAGCCTTCGGTTTTTAAGGGCTCTCCGCCGTTATCGATATATCCGAAAGCAAGGCTGCTGATTTTTCTGACATTCTTTCCGATTGTAACAGATTTCATGGCAGGACAGTCATAAAAAGCTTTATCGTCTATTTCGGTAACACCGTCCGAAAGCATTACTTTTCCAAGCAGTTTACAGCTTTCGAATGCTTTTGATTCGATATTGTTAACCGAATCCGGTATATCAATTTCCGTAAGAGCATTACAGCATGCAAATGTATGGAAACCTATTTTATCAACCGATTCTGAAATACGGATATTTTCAAGAGATTTACATTTATAAAAAGCCGAGCCTTCAATCACGGTTACACTGTCGGGAATATCAACGCTTTTAATATTTTCACATTCTTCAAATGCATTTGCGCATATCTTCTTTAACCCGTCCGTTAAAACTATGCTTTGGGCATTTCTGCAGCCGTAAAAAGCAAGCTTTCCGATTTCGTTAACGCTTGCGGGTATATTTATTTCTTTTAATGAAGAACAATTGTAAAATGCATATTCGTCAATTGAATTAACGCTTTCGGGGATTTCAACTTTTTCAAGTGAAACGCAGTCGGCAAAAACAGCTCTTCCTATTGAAAAGACTGTGTCGGGAATACTGTAATAAGCTTGAGGATTGGCGGCGGGATAATAGAGAATAGCCGTTTTGTCCCTGTCAAACAAAACACCCTCGGATGAAAAAAATATGAGTTGCCTTCTGTAACATTTATACTGATGAGTGACTTACAGTCGGCGGCAAAACCGTCGCCGAATCCGGAAACAGAGGAGGGTATAGTTAATTCTCTCAAGCTTTCTGCGTTTGCAAAAGCATAGCTTCCTATAAAGCTTACGGTATCGGGAATGACATATTCGGTTTCGGTCTTTCCCTCAGGATATCTGTACAAATATGTCTGCGATTTGTTGAATAACACTCCGTCAGCAGAGGAGTACTTTTCGTTTTCTGAGTCTATATTGATTTCTTTGAGCGAAGTACAACCGTCAAAGGCATAGCTGCTTATAAGAGTGACTCCTTTGTGAATAGTGATTTTCCGAAGTGAAGTGCAGTCATTAAAAGCCTTGACGGAAATACCCGTAACATTGTATCCGTCAAAAGTTTCGGGAACCGTAAGCTCGACAGCGGTCCCGTTATATGCGGTAACAGTCGCATTGTTTCCGGATACGCTGTACTCAAAGCCGTCAGCCGAAAGACCGAAGGATACCGAAGCAAAGCCGAACAGGCATGAGAATAAAAGAGAAACGCATAACAGCGCCGTTAACACTTTTTTGATATTACGGTTTTCATCTGCTCACTTCCTTTTATTCTTTTCTGAAAAAATAATAACACAAAATTTCGCAAAAGTATAGAACTTTTCATCAATATATGGTATAATCCGTTTATAAATAAACTAAAGGGGGTTATCAAATGTCACAGTGGGATAAGGACTATCTTGATCTTTGCAGAAAAATCCTCAATGACGGCGTTGAGGTTGAAAACCGTACAGGTGTAAATACCGTCAAAATTCCGTCTCACCATTTCCATTTCGACTTGTCTGAGGAGTATCCGATTTTAACTACCAAGCAGCTGTTCATTCGTCAGGCTGTTCTTGAAATGCTTTGGATTTATCAGGCGCAGTCCAATGATGTTCGCTGGCTTCAGGAAAGGAATGTTCATATCTGGGACGAGTGGGAGATTGACGAAAACGGAATCTGGACAGCGGAGCAGCTTCTTCCCGACGAGAACGGCAAGCTTACCAGACAGGTGATTCACAAGCAGTTCCCCAAGGAATATGCTCACACTATCGGTACCGCTTACGGATATATTGTCAACAAATTTCAGATGACGCAAAATCTGATTGATAAAATTAAAAATCATCCCGAAGACCGCAGAATGGTTATGACGCTGTGGCAGAATGATTACCTTGAAACCGCAGTTCTTCCTTCCTGCGTCTGGTCGAGCGAATGGGATGTTACAAGCGGAAAGCTCAACTGTTGGGTGCATCAACGTTCCTGTGACGTACCTCTCGGGCTTCCGTTCAATGTTACTCAATACGCAACTTTACTTTGCCTTCTTGCAAAGGTTTGCGGACTTAAACCGGGAACAATTGACTGGAGTATTAAGGATGCTCATATCTATGTAAATCAAATAGACGGTATTAAAGAGCAGATTAAGCGCCAGGATGAAAACGGTGATCTGCCGGCACCCACACTTTGGCTTAATCCCGAAATTGATGATTTCTTTAAGTTTGATAATTCAAAAGACTGCAAGGATATCAAACTTGTAAACTATCAGCATATGGGAAAAATTCTTTTCCCTCTTGCACAGTGAGGTAATTATGTCGGTTTCAATTATTGCCGCTGTCGGCAAAAACCTTGAGCTTGGAAAAGGCAACGACCTTATTTGGCGTTTTAAAGAGGATATGAAGTTTTTTAAGGAGACTACAACAGGCTCAACTGTTATAATGGGCAGAAAGACTTTTGAATCCTTGCCGAGGGCTTTACCCAACAGACGAAACATTGTTGTTTCCAAAAATAAAAGCTTTAAAGCAGAAGGCGCCGAGGTTGTTTGCGGGGTTAAGGAAGCGCTTGAGTTAGCCGGAGACGATAATATTTTTGTTATTGGCGGAGCTAAAATTTATGAGCAATTTCTTTCTATCGCCGATAAGCTTTATCTAACGGAAATAGATGCCGAATGTTCAGATGCGGATGTTTATTTTCCCGAATTTGATAAAAGCAAATACAGTAAAGATATTATCAAAGAATACCGTATTGACGGCATTGATTTTGCACATGTTTTATATACTAAACTTTAAGGAGAAGCTATGAGCATAACTGAAATCTCACTGGAAAACTATCAGCAGGAAATAACCAAAAGCGAAAAGCCCGTTTTACTTGATTTTTATGCAGACTGGTGTATGCCCTGTAAGGCCCTGACTCCGATTCTTGAAGAAATGGCAGGGGAGTACGATAAGGTGAAAATCTGCCGTATTGATGCTGAAAAGCACGCAGATCTTTCAATGATATACGGCATTATTTCTGTGCCGGTGCTTGTGCTGATTAAAGGCGGTAAGGAAATTGCACGTAAAATGGGTGTGTGCGAAAAACAGGATTTGATAGATTTTTGCGATGAAAATATCTGAAGCATAGAGCACGGCAAAAGCCGTGCTTTTTTTATGTTGATATCTGCGTTATAATACCTTTCGTTTCGTAAATGCATTCGTCTGCTTCGCAGACCTGCGTGATTATATGTCCGTCTCGCTCTGCCTGCGGCAAACCGCTCGACAAGGACTGTTTTCGAATCCCTTGCTTTTGAACTTAACTAAAAAAGAAGCACAGCACCTTTGGTACTGCACTTCTTTTTTGGCGGAGAGCAAGGGATTCGAACCCTCGAAGCCGTTTTAGCAGCTTACACGATTTCCAATCGTGCTCCTTCGACCAGCTCGGACAACTCTCCGAATTGCTTAGTTATTATATATGAAATTAAAATAAAAATCAAGAGTTAATTGCAATGATATTTAATTTGTGGTAAAATATTATAAAATTATTATGGGAGCATATATGTATAAACGAATTGTTTCATTGCTGATAGTTATTATAATTCTGCTTTCGTTTACTTCTTGCCTCGGTTCCAAAAATTCGGGCGAGAGTTTTTCCATGCCTATTTTGAGCGAACCTTCAAGTCTTGACCCTCAGATTGCAAAAAGCAATTCCGAGAAAATGATAGTTCTCAATTGCTTTGAAGGACTTATGAGAATTAACAAAAACGGTGAGCTTGAAAACGGTGTAGCGGAAAGTTATGAGGTTTCATCCGACAAGCTTACTTATACCTTTAAGCTCAGAAGCGATGCTCATTGGGCTCTTTTTTCGGGCCATAAAGACGTAATCGGCGAAAACTATGACACCGCATTTGACATTAACGTTTATGCGGAGGATTTTGAATTTGCCTTTGACAGGCTATTTGATGACTATATCAATTCTCCTTACAAAGCGGATTTTTCCTGTATCTCTTCTTATAAGGCTCTTGATAAGCATACCTTTCAAATCAAACTCAATTCCGTATACGACGGCTTTCTTTCTCTGCTGACTTTACCGGGCGCAATGCCTTGTGACAGGCAGTTTTATGAGCTAACAAAAGGCAAATACGGACTTGACGCAAAATATTTGCTCTGTAACGGTCCGTTTAATGCGTCGAAATGGATAGAGGGCACATCGGTAAAAATTGTCAGAAACGACGACTATAACGGAGTTAATAAAGTTGAGCCGCTTTCGGTTACTTTTTATATTAATTCGTCCGATGAGGTTGTTGCCGAAAAAATGAATAACAATACCTATGATGCGGCTTTTCTGAGCGCTGATAAGTATAATAATCTTCCCGACCCGTCCGACTATACTTCGGAAGCCATCAATAACACCGTTTATTCTCTTTTGTTTAATTTACAGAATAAATATCTTTCCAACAAAAATATTAGGCTTGCAATTTCTAATTGTATTGATTTAACATCCGCTATTGAAAGCTTTAAGGATTCCTCTCAGGCGTCTGGTCTTGTTCCGCCGTTTTGTAAAATCGGGAATAACGCTTTTAACTCAAGTTCGTCAAAGGGTCTTATCACTTTAAATGAGAATGCTGCAAAGAATTACCTTGAACAGGGACTGCTTGAGGTTAACGCATCTTCTGTCGAAATCGATATTAAATGCACGGAAGAATTTGAGCTTCCTTTAAAACAGCTCGTTCAGTCTATGCAAAAAGTTCTCGGAGTTAAATTTGTTGTAAGTATAGTTTCACTTCCCGAATCCGAATTATTGGCGGCCGTAGCCGATGGTAACTATGCTGTTGCGTTTTATCCCTTTACTGCTTCGACCGACAGAACGGAGGATTTTCTTACCGACGTACTTGAAAGCTCTGCTTTGAATTACGAGTCGGAAGAAAGCAATGTTATAAAGGAAAATATGAAAAACGCAAAGGGTAATCCGGACGGGCTCAGACAGGCGTGTGTTGCCGCCGAAAGGTTTATTATCGGAGAAGCGTATATAATTCCGTTGATTTATCAAAACAGCTTCTTTATTACTAATAAAGACACTCAGAACATTTATTTTTATTCTTCACCCAGCAATGTTATTTTTATAAATGCGCTAAAGAAGTGATTTAATGAAAAACAGAAAACTATTGTTAATATTAAGCTGGAGCTTTGTTATAATCTGTCTTGCGGTGATATTTTATTTTTCCTCTCAGGATGCTGTTGTTTCCAAGGGTACGAGTGACGGTTTACTCGACAGAATTATTGACATATTTCACATTTCCATGACGTCAAAAACAATCAGAAGAATTGCTCATGCTATTGAGTTCTTCGGATTATGCCTTGCTTTTAATATGGCGTTTGGTATTCTTTACGAAAAATTCAACCCTATGCTTTCTTTTTTCTCAACGGCATTTTACGCTTCGAGTGATGAAATTCACCAGGTGTTTGTAGATGGCAGAGCCTGCAGGTGGAATGATCTTTGCGTTGATCTTTCCGGTGCGCTTGTGATTACGCTTATACTTATGGTTATTTATTATTTTACAAAAAAGCATTTAGCCGAAAGGGGAAAATTATGGCAGTTTTAAGACCGTTCCGTGCTTTAAGGCCGACAAATGAGCTTGCAAAAAAGGTTGCGGCTTTGCCTTATGATGTTATGAATTCCGCAGAGGCAAGGGAAATGGTAAAGGGTAATCCATACTCCTTTTTGCACATTGACAAGGCTGAGGTCGACCTTCCCGAAGACACCCATATTTACGATGACAAGGTTTATTTTAAAGCAAAAGAAAACCTCGACAAATTCGTTCGTGACGGGATTTATATTGAAGACAAAAAGCCTTGCTTATATATTTATGAGCAGACAGGCTACGGCAGAAAACAGACGGGTATAGTCGGCTGCACATCAATAGACGATTATATTAACAACGTTATTAAAAAGCATGAAAAAACCAGGGCGGATAAAGAAGAGGACAGAATCCGCCATGTTGATACTTTAAACGCCAATACGGGTCCCATTTTCTTAGCTTACCGCAAAAACGATACTGTTAAAAGTATAATTAACAAATGGCAGACCGAACACGAAAGCGTATATCGCTTTAAGCAGGACTCGGTTTTACAGGAAATATGGGTAATTGACGACGAAACAACAATCGTAAATTTATGCGAAACTTTCAATAATATTCCTTCTCTTTATATTGCCGACGGTCATCACCGCGCGGCTTCTGCGGTTAAAGTCGGTCTTAAAAGACGAATGGAAAACTCTGACTATACGGGTGATGAGGAGTTTAATTTCTTCCTTTCCGTGATATTCTGTGCAGATGACCTTGCAATAATGGACTATAACCGTGTTATCGCTGATTTGAACGGTCTTTCTAAAAACTCTTTTTTAGAAAAGATTTCGGATAACTTCTTTGTTAAGTCAAACGGTATCGAACGTGTTAAACCCGATGCACGTCACAGCTTCGGAATGTATGTTGAAGGCGAGTGGTTTTCTCTTAAAGCGAAGCCTGAAATAACAGATGAATCCGATCCCGTAAAAGCTCTTGATGTTTCTATTCTTCAGGATTACCTTATTTCGCCCATACTTGGTATTGATGACCCGAGGACTGATAAAAGAATTGATTTTGTCGGCGGAATCAGAGGTCTCGGCGAGCTTGAAAGAAGGGCGAACAATGATATGAAAGTTGCTTTTTCAATGTATCCGACCTCTCTTGATGAGCTTATGAGTATTGCAGACGCAGGAAAAATTATGCCCCCAAAATCGACTTGGTTTGAGCCTAAGCTTTTAAGCGGAATTTTTATTCATAAACTTTCGTAAAATATTGCAAAATATCATTGAATGTTATATAATATATATTTAAAGAACATATTAAGGAATGAATTAAATGAAACTCGGAATTGTAGGCTTACCGAACGTCGGAAAAAGTACTCTGTTTAACGCTATTACAAATGCGGGCGCTCAGTCTGCAAACTACGCATTTTGCACCATAGAGCCAAATGTCGGCGTTGTTGATGTGCCCGATTACAGACTTGATAAGCTTGCCGAAATGTATGAGCCTGAAAAGGTTACGCCGGCTTCGATTGAATTTGTTGATATTGCAGGTCTTGTCAAGGGAGCGTCTAAAGGCGAAGGTCTCGGAAACAAATTTCTTTCTCATATTCGTCAGGTGGACGCTATAATTCACGTTGTCCGTTGCTTTGAAAATGACGATATTATTCACGTTGAGGGCTCAATTGATCCCGTAAGAGATATAGAAACCATTAATCTTGAGCTCCTGCTTTCCGATATGGAAATACTTGAAAGACGTCTTGACAAGTCGCAGAAGGCTCTTAAGGGAGATAAATCACTTGCGAAAGAAGTCGATTTTCTAATAAAGCTTAAAGCTGCATTTGAGGACGGAATTAATGCACGCGCAGTTGAATGTGATGAAGACGAAAAAGCCATACTTGATACCGTAGAGCTTCTTTCCTCAAAACCGGTTATCTATGCCTGTAATATGAGCGAGGAGGACTTTAAAAACAACATTCAGACAAACGAGCGTTATAACGCTGTTAAGGCTTTGGCTGAGAAGGAGGGCGCTCAGGTGCTTCCCATATGCGCCGAGCTTGAGGCTGAAATCTCCTCGCTGACTAAGGATGAAAAGGAAATGTTCCTTTCCGATATAGGCGTTGAAAAAGGCGGACTTGACCTTTTAATTCAACGTTCATATGATTTGCTCGGTCTTATGTCCTTTCTTACCGCAGGTAAACCGGAGGTAAGGGCTTGGACTATCAAAAAGGGCACAAAGGCTCCTCAGGCGGCAGGAAAAATTCATTCCGATATTGAAAGAGGTTTTATCAGAGCCGAGGTAGTATCCTTTGATGACTTAATGGAGCTTGGCAGTATGCAAGCGGCAAAGGAAAAGGGTAAAATCCGTTCGGAAGGTAAAGAATACGTTATGCAGGACGGAGACATTGTTCTTTTCAGGTTTAATGTTTAATGCGCTTGTAGCTCAGTTGGATAGAGCGTCAGACTCCGACTCTGAAGGCCGCAAGTTCGAATCTTGTCAAGCGCGCCATACTTTTATTGCCCGGAGGTGTTAATATGTGGGTGTTTGAAAATCCGCTTGCTTTGTGGGGCATTTTATTCATACTGTTTGTAATTGCCGAGGCGGCTACAACTCAGCTGGTTTCAGTTTGGTTTGCCATCGGAGCATTTGCAGCGTTGATTGCGTCATATTTCAAGGCAAGCTCAATTGTCCAGTTAATCATTTTCATTTGCGTTTCGGTAGTTTGCCTTCTGGTAACAAGACCGTTAGTCAAAAAGTTTACCAAGGGCAAAATTCAGTCTACAAATGCCGACCGATGTATAGGTCAGACGGCAATTGTCATTAAAGAAATTAATAACAGCGAAGCTTCGGGTCAGGTAAAGGTCGGAGGAAATATCTGGTCCGCACAGAGCGAAAACGGTGAATTAATTGCGGAAGGCGAAAAGGTTTCCGTAATTAAAATAGAAGGCGTAAAATTAATTGTAAAACAAGAAAAGGAGTAAAATTATGGAGGGTTTTGGATTTATTATCGGCGGTATTATACTGTTCTTACTTTTGGTTGTTGTAACCAATATCAAAATTGTTCCGCAGTCTAAGGCGTATGTTATTGAAAGACTCGGAGCTTATCTTGACACATGGCAGACGGGCTTACATTTTAAAATTCCTTTCTTTGAAAGAGTTGCTAAGGTAGTTTCTCTTAAAGAGCAGGTTGTTGATTTCCCGCCTCAGCCTGTTATCACTAAAGATAACGTTACTATGCAGATAGACACGGTCGTTTTCTTCCAGATTACAGACCCGAAGCTTTACACATACGGCGTTGAAAACCCGATTTCAGCTATTGAAAACCTCTCGGCTACAACGCTTCGTAATATTATCGGTGAGCTTGAGCTTGACGCAACTCTTACCTCGCGTGACACTATCAACGCTAAAATCAGAGTAATCCTTGACGAAGCCACCGACCCGTGGGGTATTAAAGTTAACCGTGTTGAGCTTAAAAACATTATTCCTCCGCGTGAAATTCAGGACGCTATGGAAAAGCAGATGAAGGCAGAACGTCAGAGACGTGAGTCAATTCTTACCGCAGAGGGTGAGAAGGCGAGCCGTATTCTTGTTGCAGAAGGTCATAAGGAATCTCAGATTCTTAATGCTGAAGCCGAAAAGCAGGCGGCTATTCTCCGCGCTGAAGCTGTTAAAGAGGCTAAAATCCGTGAGGCAGAGGGTGAAGCCGAGGCTATCAGAGTAGTTCAGGAGGCAAACGCAAAGGCTATTGAGTTAATCAATAAGGCCGCTCCGAGCGACGGCGTAATCGCTATCAAGAGTCTTGAAGCTTTTGCAAAGGCTGCTGACGGAAAGTCAACCAAGATTATTATCCCTTCGGAAATTCAGTCTATTGCAGGTCTTGCAACGGGAATTAAGGAAGTTCTTGCTGATAATAACATCAGCGTTGATAACAAAGAAGAATAAAACAGGAGGAGCTTTATGTCGCATATTTCTGACTTTGTAATTCAATACGGCAGTAAATCCTTTAATGATTTACCTTTTTGCGATATTGACAATATTCTTTTAAGCCATATCTTTTATATGCCCTTTGAAAAGGTAATTACCGAAAGATACGACCGTGAGCCCATTCCTTTTAAAGACGCATGTAACAAGGTTTTTGCGTACAACGGATATAAACACGTTCCCTGCGGCTTGATTCTTTTCAAGAACATCAGCAAAGAAATGATGTCTATGGCTGTCAGCAAAAGGTTTTCCGAGCTTAAGGTTACAGCTTGCCGCACCGCTTTTAACGAAAACCCTGCAATTCAGTTTGCGGCAATTACATTCATCTTACCCGACGGCACTCTTGCGGTAATATACAGAGGCACTGATGATACGCTTGTCGGCTGGAAAGAGGACTTTGATCTTTACACAAGAAAGGTTATTCCTTCTCATAAACTCGGCGTTGATTACTTAAATCAAATAGCCGAAGCACACGACGGCAAAATCATTATCTGCGGTCACTCCAAGGGAGGAAACGTCGCTTTATACAGCGCTCTTAACTGCAAGCCCGAGGTCAGGGACAGAATTAAAAACGTTTACAACAATGACGGTCCCGGCTTCTATAATTACGATTACCTGAGCACAAAGGAGTACAAAGACCTTTTACCCAGATATAAGCATTTTGTTCCGAGCTGCTCTTTAATCGGTATGCTTCTTGCTCATGACAATGACTATACCGTAGTTAAAAGTTCAAGGATTTTCGGCGCAATGCAGCACGACCCGGCAACATGGAAGACGAGGGGAGTCAGCTTCTATACAAGGGATGACATTAAAATCATCGCCAAGGTTACGGATCTCGCTCTTCGCACAATGATTTTCGGTATTGACGACGAACACAGCGTTGCTTTTGACAAGGTGCTTGAAACTATTGTCGAGGGTACCGGTCAGGTTAATCTTACCAACTTTGCAAGGAATCTTATTTCTTCAATCAAGGGCGCAGTTAAAGCCTGGGGTAACCTTGACGAAAAGACAAGAACATATATGGCTGAAAATTTAAGCGGCGCCGGCAAAATCTTTTCCGATGCAATTGCTACAGTCCGTGAAGAGGAAAAACAGATTGTTGAGGACAAAGTCGAAGCCAAGCTCGAAGAAATCGGAGCCGAAGCCTAAAAAGGTGTTGACAAATCCTTTTTAGTGGCAGATAATATATTTACAATTAAATATCGGTAGGTAAGGCTACCTCAGGGATACGGGCTGCTGCCGTGAAAAGTGGAGACACTGTAAGCAGGTCAACAGGTCACATCGAACTAAGGTGTAATCTAACGCAGTTTCATTGCCCTTTGAAGCTAAAGCTTGTACGAAACGACTAAAATAACTCATACCGTTGTTTCGTGCGCCGGTATGAGTTTATTTTTTAAAAGAGAGGTGAAAATAATGGACGCAGGCAGTCAAAAAAGTACAGATTCCGTACCGCGATCTACGGTCTTTAGAAGCGGACTGTCGGTCCGTTACTTTCGGTAAAATTTGTACTTTGTTTCTTCCTGTTTATTTTTTTCGGTAGTTTGGAGGGAAACAAAAATGAACGATCAAATTTTAACTCTTTTAGAGGAAAAGAACTATCATCAGCTAAAAATACTTTTGTCGCAGATGAATGAGGCGGATATTGCCTCTATTCTTGTTGATGCGCCGGAGGACGCATTGCCTCTGCTTTACAGAATACTTCCCAAGGAGCTCGCTTCCGACGTCTTTGTTAATATGGATTCCGATACGCAGGAAATCCTTATTAAAGCCTTCAGCGATAAGGAGCTTCGCGAGGTGCTTGACGAGCTTTATGTTGACGACGCTGTTGACATTATTGAGGAAATGCCTGCGACTGTGGTTAAAAGAATTTTACAGCACACCGACCCCGAGGTAAGAAAGAGCATTAACGAAATTCTTAAATACCCCGAGGACTCAGCGGGCAGTCTTATGACAATTGAGTTTGTCGACCTGAAGAAATATATGACGGTTGACGACGCATTTACAAGAATCCGCCGCACGGGCGTTGACAAGGAAACGATTTACGTCTGTTACGTTACCGACGAAAACAGAAAGCTTCTCGGTCTTGTTACGGTCAAGGATCTTTTGCTTTCCGACAAAAGCAAAAAGATGTTTGAAATAATGGAAACAAACGTAATTTACGTCAGCACCCTTGAGGACAAGGAAATAGTTGCGGACAAGTTCCAGAAGTACGACCTTATGGCAATTCCCGTCGTTGACAACGAGCACCGACTTGTCGGAATCGTAACCTTCGACGACGCTATGGACGTTTTGCAGGAGGAGAACACCGAGGACATCGAAAAGATGGCGGCTATTACGCCCACGGACAAGCCGTACCTTAAAATGGGCGTTTTTGAAACCTGGAAAAAGAGATTTCCCTGGCTTCTTTTACTTATGGTTTCCGCCACGTTTACGGGCAAGATTATCCAGAATTTTGAAAGCGCCTTGCAGGCGCAGATAGTGCTTACCTCGTTTATCCCGATGCTTATGGACACGGGCGGAAACTGCGGCGGTCAGGCTTCGGTTACGATTATCCGCGGACTGTCGCTTGGCGACATTGATTACCGTGATGTTTTCAAGGTTATCTGGAAGGAATTCCGTGTTGCCTTCCTCTGCGGTATCACACTCGCAATTGCCAGCTTTTTAAAGCTTATGTATATCGACCACGTTGATATACTCGTTGCATTAACTGTTTGCGTAACTATGATTATCACAATCATCTGTGCAAAGTTTGTCGGCTCAACACTGCCGATTCTTGCAAAGCGAATCGGCTTCGACCCGGCGGTAATGGCAAGCCCGTTTATCACAACCATCGTCGACGCTATTTCGCTCGTACTCTATTTTGAGGTTGCAGGGCTTATTCTTAAAATATAAAACAAAGGGCGGGGGCTTAGCTCCCGCCTTTTTTCTTGAAATCGCATATTTTTTCTCTGTTCCAAAAAAAATTTTAAATTCGACATTAAATTGTTACATTTGTACATTGACCTAAATATATGTAAATGTTATAATCTAAATACAAAATATAGATGTCCTGCAACTGACGGATAATGTGGAGCACCACAGAGGAGCAGGAACAGATATTTGTCGACCGTCTGGGCATACTTTGTATCCAATGTGCAAGTGTGTCCTTTTTTATTTTTTCATCACGGAGGAAGTTTCATGAAAAAAGTCGGAATTATAATGGGAAGCGATTCCGATCTCCCCATTGTTAAAAAGGCTACCGATACCTTACAAAGCTTCGGTGTTCCCTTTGAGGTGCATGTTTATTCGGCGCACCGTACTCCGCTTGAAGCTAAGCAGTTTGCCGAAACTGCCAAGGAGAACGGCTTCGGCGTAATTATTGCGGCTGCCGGAATGGCGGCACACTTAGCAGGCGCCATTGCCGCAAACACTACGCTTCCGGTAATCGGTATTCCCTGTAAATCTTCAAATCTTGACGGCATTGATGCGCTTCTGTCAACAGTTCAAATGCCTTCCGGTATTCCGGTAGCTACTGTTGCAATTAACGGAGCAGTCAATGCCGCTTTATTATCCTGTCAGATACTTGCTTTAAGCGACGACGATTTAGCCGAAAAGCTCCTTGAAAAACGCCGTAAGGACGCTGAAGCCGTACTTGCCAAGGATAAGGAAATAATGTCACGTTTATAATTAAATCGGAGGTATATATTATGCAGAAAATTGAACAGCTCTATGAAGGAAAAGCAAAAAAGGTATATTCAACTGAGGATGAAAACCTTGTTATCGTTTCATATAAGGACGACGCAACCGCATTTGACGGCTTAAAGAAGGGCACTATCAGCGGTAAGGGTGTTGTTAATAACCGTATGTCGAACTTCCTTATGCAGATTCTTGAAAAGAACGGCGTTAAGACACATTTTGTCGAGGAATTAAACGACAGGGAAACTGTTGTCAAAAAGGTTTCAATCGTACCCCTTGAGGTTATAATCAGAAACATTTCGGCAGGCTCCTTTGCAAAACGCTTCGGAGTAGAGGAGGGCATTGTTTTCGAAGAGCCGACAATTGAGTTCTCATATAAAAACGACGACCTTCATGACCCGCTTATGAACGCTTACCATGCAATCGCTCTCGGACTTGCAACCAGAGAGGAAATTGAAGAAATCAAAGCTATGGCGTTCAAAGTTAACTCTGTTTTAAAGGAATATTTCTTAAAGCTAAACGTTAAGCTTGTTGACTTTAAACTTGAATTCGGCAGACTTGCAGACGGCACTATCGTTCTTGCGGATGAAATTTCTCCCGACACCTGCCGTTTCTGGGACAAGGTCACAAATGAAAAGCTTGACAAGGACAGATTCCGCAGAGATCTCGGTGGAGTAGAGGATGCATATACCGAGATGATGCACAGAGTATTCGGAGATTAAAATCGGAGGAAAACAAATGGGCGGTTTTTTCGGAGTAGCTTCTAAAACAGATTGTATGGCGGACCTGTTCTTCGGCGTTGATTATCATTCTCACCTCGGTACTCGCCGGGGCGGACTTGCCGCATATGACAAGGAAATCGGTCTGCAAAGAAAAATACATAAAATTGAAAACTCTCCATTCAGGACCAAGTTCGAACATATTTTTAATGAAATGACCGGCACTTCCGGTATTGGCTGTATCAGTGACACGGATCCGCAGCCTATGCTCATTCGTTCAAACCTTGGAACTTATGCGGTTTGCATGATAGGCATAATTAATAATTCTGCTGAGCTTATTGACCGTTATCTTTCCTTCAGCGGAGGCCACTTTGACGCTATGACCGGAGGAAAAGTTAACTCTACCGAATTGCTCGCCGCACTAATAAATCAGAAAAGTAATTTTACCGACGGCATACGTTTTGCTCAAAAATCTATTGAAGGCACTGCTTCAATTCTGATTCTTAAAGAGGACGGTACAATTATTGCCGCAAGGGATCTGGTAGGCAGACTTCCGGTTTGTATCGGCAAAAACGAAAACGGCTTTGCAGTTTCTTTTGAGGATTTTGCTTATCAAAAATTAGGTTACGAGGACTACAAGGAATTAGGACCCGGAGAAATCGTTGAAATTACACCCGACAGTGTTAAACAGGTTAAGGAGCCCGGTAAAAAAATGCGTATATGCTCCTTCCTTTGGTCTTATTACGGTTATCCGACCTCAACTTATGAGGGCGTAAACGTTGAAGCCATGCGTTGCAGAAACGGCAGAATAATGGCTCAGAACGAAGCCGAGGCATTGAAAAATGCCGATATTGACTATGTCGGCGGGGTTCCCGATTCTGGTACTCCTCACGCAATCGGTTTTGCTAACGAAAGCAAAATTCCTTTTGCAAGGGCGTTTATAAAATATACTCCGACTTGGTCGAGAAGCTTTATGCCCGTTAACCAGACCGACAGAAACAAAATTGCAAAGATGAAGCAAATCCCTGTTTTTGAGTTAATTAAGAACAAAAACCTTCTTTTTGTTGACGACTCAATTGTAAGAGGCACTCAGCTTCGTGAAACTGTTGAATTTCTTTATGAGAACGGTGCTGCAAGCGTACATATGCGTTCTGCTTGTCCGCCTATTATGTATGGATGTAAATACCTTAACTTCTCAAGAGCTACCAGCGAATTGGAGCTTATTGCAAGACGAGTTATTCTTGAAAACGAAGGTGAAGAGGGCTTTAAGCATATCGAGGAATATTCAGACGCATCTACTCAAAGAGGTAAAGCGCTCAGAAGGCTTATCTGTGAAAAATTTCACTTCGCTTCACTTGAGTTTCAGTCAATTGACGGCATTATCAAGTCTATAGGTATTCCCGAAGAAAACCTATGCACATATTGCTGGAACGGAAAGGAATAAAACTATGAACACTAATTCCAAATCAGACGCTTATGCTTCGGCAGGCGTTGATATTACAGCCGGCTATAAATCCGTTGAGCTTATGAAAGAGCATATTAAAAAAACCGTGACTCCCGGTGTTATGTCGGGAATCGGCGGATTCGGCGGTCTTTTCAGTCTTGATTTAAACGGTATTAAAAACCCCGTGCTTGTAAGCGGGACCGACGGCGTAGGCACTAAGCTCAAAATTGCTTTTCTTACCGGTAAAAACGACACTGTCGGAATTGACTGCGTTGCAATGTGCGTAAACGACATTATCTGTTGCGGCGCTAAACCGTTGTTTTTCCTTGATTATATTGCTTGCGGAAAAAATTATCCCGAAAAAATAGCAGATATTGTCAAGGGCGTCAGTGAAGGCTGTATTCAGTCCGGCGCTGCGCTTATCGGCGGAGAAACTGCTGAGATGCCCGGCTTTTATCCCGAGGACGAATACGACCTTGCAGGCTATTGTACAGGCGTTGTTGACAGAGATAAAATAATAGATAACACCACTATGCAGGCAGGGGATACTGTTATTGCTCTTCCCTCGTCGGGAGTTCATTCCAACGGCTTTTCACTTGTAAGAAAGGTGTTTGATATTGAAAACCGCGATTTATCTGCTCCTTTAGAAGAGCTTGACGGGAAAAGTCTTGGGGAAGCTTTACTTGAGCCTACAAAGATTTATGTTAAGCCTATACTGGCGTTGCTTGAAAAAGTCAAGGTAAAAGGCATTTCACATATTACGGGCGGCGGCTTTTACGAAAATATTCCGAGAAGCATTCCCGACGGACTCGGAGCTAAAATCAACAAATCGGATGTTAAGGTTTTGCCTATCTTCAAGCTTATTCAAAAGGAAGGCAAAATTTCGGAAAGAGATATGTTCAACACCTATAATATGGGCGTAGGCATGAGCGTTATTGTTGATAAGAATGATGCTGAAAAAGCACTTGAAATTCTTAAGGCAAATAACGAGGATGCATATATAATCGGCGAAATAATTAAATCAGAGGATAAAATAACGTTATGCTAAACAAAATTCTTTCGGGTATTTCGGCAGGTATTTTAATTTCCATCGGCGGCAGTGTGTTTCTTGCGTGCGACAACAAATATGTCGGCGCGGTTTTGTTCAGCGTTGCACTGCTTTGTATCTGTATAAAAGGTTATTCTCTTTATACGGGGAAAATCGGATTTATCCCCGAAAAGCATGACAAGGAAGCTTTTTCCGTCCTGCTTCTCGGACTTTTCGGAAACCTTATAGGAACGGTCGTTTGCGGATATGCTATTCGCTTTGCGTTACCTGCGCTCGGCGATACTGCCGAAAAAATCTGTTCGCTTAAGCTTGAACTGACTTTACCGCAAACTTTTATCAGAGGTGTTTTTTGCGGAATACTTATGTACCTTGCGGTCAGCATTTTTCGTGACAAGCAGAAGGTTATCGGAATACTTTTCTGCATACCGGTTTTTATTCTTGCGGGCTTTGAGCACTCGGTTGCAGATATGTTTTACTTTGCTTCTTCGGGTATTGTAAGCTTGAAAGCGTGTCTGTTTATTTTGCTTGTTATTCTCGGCAATACCGTAGGCGGTATGCTTTTACCTATTCTTATGAAACCTCAGAAGGAGAATATTTAAGTAATGAATAAAGCTAAAATAGCCGTTCTTGTTTCGGGCGGCGGTACAAATCTGCAGGCGCTTATTGACGCAAATAAAAGCGGTATAATAAAAAGCGGTGAAATAGTACTTGTCATTTCCAATAAGCCTGATGCTTACGCTCTTGAAAGAGCAAGGAAAAACAGTATTGAGGCACTTGTAATTAATAACCGTGAATACTCTTCAAGGGCGGATTTTGAAGAAAAGCTTATTAAGGAGATCGATTCACGAAATATAGATATTATAGTTCTTGCGGGCTTTATGTGTATACTGACCGAAAAATTCACTTCACATTATCCGAAAAAAATTATCAACGTACATCCGGCGCTGATTCCTTCCTTTTGCGGTGAAGGCTTTTACGGGCTTAAGGTTCATGAAGCGGCTCTGAAAAAGGGTGTTAAGGTCACGGGCGCTACTGTACATTTTGTCAATGAAATTCCCGACGGCGGAGAGATTATCATGCAAAAGGCAGTCGAGGTTCTTGACGGTGACACGCCTGAAGTATTGCAAAGACGTGTTATGGAGCAGGCTGAGTGGATTATTCTTCCTGCTTCGGTTGAAAAAGTGGCTAATGAAATTATAAATAAATAAACGAAAGGGCGAAAACTATGGAAGTTAAAAATCTTGCAGCAGAGCTTAATTCACTAGAGTATCACGGCAGAGGAATAATGCTCGGCAAAAGCGTTGACGGCAGTAAAGCTATTGCTATTTACTTTATTATGGGCAGAAGCGAAAACAGCCGCAACAGAGTATTTGTCGAAGACGGGGAGGGTATTCGTACTCAGGCCTTTGACGAATCCAAAATGGTTGACCCTCATCTTATTATTTATGCTCCCGTCAGAGTACTCGGTAATAAGACCATTGTTACCAACGGAGACCAGACCGATACAATTTATGAGCTTATGGACAGACAGATGACCTTTGAGCAGGCTCTTCGTACAAGGGAATTTGAGGATGACGCTCCTAACTACACACCCCGTATTTCAGGTATTATCCGTCTTGAAAGCGGAGATATGAATTTTGCGCTGTCTATTCTTAAATCAGCATACGGCAATCCCGACTCCTGTGAAAGATTCACTTACGCATATTCTAACCCTCTTCCGGGCAAAGCAAAGTTTATTCACACTTATAAAGCGGCAGGCAATCCTTTGCCGAGCTTTGAGGGCGAGCCTAAGACTGTTGAGCTTCCCGACCTTGATATTGACGATATGACCGAGCTTGTTTGGAACAATCTTAATATTGACAACAAGGTTTCGCTCTTTGTCAGATACATCGATGTCAATACAGGTAAATACGAATCAAGAATAGTAAACAAAAACAAATAATAAAGGAGTTAATACTATGAAAGAATTTGAACTTAAATACGGATGTAACCCCAATCAGAAGCCTTCAAAAATTTATATGAAGGACGGAAGCGACCTTCCCATCGAAATACTTTCGGGCAGACCCGGATATATAAACTTCCTTGACGCATTTAACTCCTGGCAGCTTGTTAAGGAGCTTAAAGAAGCTCTCGGACTTCCTGCCGTTACTTCGTTTAAGCATGTCAGCCCCACCTCAGCTGCAGTCGGCATTAAGCTTCCGGAAAAGCTTAAAAAGGCTTGCTTTGTAGATGACATTGAAGGTCTTGACGATTCTGCGCTTGCCTGTGCATACGCCAGGGCAAGAGGTACTGACCGTATGTGCTCCTTTGGCGACTGGGTTGCGCTTTCAGACGTTTGCGATGTTACAACTGCAAAGCTTATTGCCCGTGAGGTTTCCGACGGTATAATTGCTCCCGGTTATGAGCCCGAGGCTCTTGAAATCCTTAAAACCAAGAGAAAAGGAAACTATAACATTGTTAAAATAGATCCCGATTATGTTCCCGCAGAACAGGAAACAAAGCAGGTTTTCGGTATAACCTTTGAGCAGGGAAGAAATAACTTTAAAATTGATGAGGAGCTTATTTCCAATATCGTTACCGATAACAAGGAAATGCCCGATTCGGCAAAGCGTGACCTCATTGTAGCGCTTATCACTTTAAAGTATACTCAGTCAAATTCCGTTTGCTATGCTGTTGACGGACAGGCAATCGGCGTCGGCGCAGGACAGCAGTCAAGAATTCATTGCACACGTCTTGCCGGTTCGAAGGCGGACACCTGGTTCCTTCGTCAGTCCGATAAGGTTCTCAACCTTCCCTTTAAGCAGGACATCAGACGTCCTGACAGGGATAATGTAATTGACGGTTATATTAATCAGAATGAAGAGGATGTTTGTGCAGACGGTATCTGGCAGAAGTATTTCACCAAACAGCCTGAACGCTTTACTGCGGAAGAGCAGAGAGCTTACCTTGATACTATTGACGGAGTTGCGCTCGGCTCCGATGCCTTCTTCCCGTTCAGTGATAACATTCAGCGCGCTCTTAAAAGCGGTGTTAAATACATTGCAGAGCCCGGCGGTTCAATCCGTGATGATGCTGTTATTGAATGCTGTAACGAAAACGATATGGTAATGGCATTTACCGGAATGAGACTTTTCCACCATTAAGGAGTAAAAATATAATGAATATACTTGTTGTCGGCGGCGGCGGTCGTGAACACGCTATTATTAAAGGGCTTAAAAAGAGCAAAAAAGCAGATGTAATATATGCCGCACCCGGAAACGGGGGAATTGCACATGACGCAATTTGTGTAGATATTGCGGCTACCGATATTGAAAAAATGGTAGAATTTGCCGTTAATAACAATATTGATTTTGCCGTTGTTGCTCCCGATGATCCGCTTGTTCTCGGTATGGTTGACGCACTTGAGGATAAAGGGATAGCTTGCTTCGGTCCGAAGAAAAACGCCGCTGTGATTGAAGGCAGTAAGGCTTTTTCAAAGGAGCTTATGAAAAAGTATAATATCCCTACCGCCGAATATGAAATATTCGACAATGCCGAAAAAGCGCTCGAATACATTGAAACTGCTGCAATTCCGACTGTTATTAAGGCGGACGGTCTTGCCCTGGGTAAGGGCGTTATTATTGCCGAAACACGTCAACAGGCAAAGGATGCAATCGTATCCATTATGATGGACAAACAGTTCGGAAAAAGCGGTGATAAGATTGTCATCGAAGAGTTTTTAACGGGTCCTGAGGTTTCCGTCCTGTCATTTACCGACGGTAAAACAATAGTACCTATGATTTCGTCAATGGACCATAAAAGGGCGCTTGACAATGACAAGGGTCTTAACACGGGCGGAATGGGTACTGTTGCTCCTAACCCGTATTATACCGAAGCTGTTGCCGAGGAATGCATGAATAAGATTTTTCTTCCTACGGTTAATGCAATGAACAGTGAAGGCAGAAGCTTTAAGGGATGTCTTTATTTCGGCTTGATGATTACAGAAAACGGACCTAAGGTAATTGAATATAACTGCCGTTTCGGCGACCCCGAAACTCAGGTCGTACTTCCTTTACTCCAAAGTGATTTACTGGAAATTATGCTTGCGGTAAGCGAGGAAAGACTTGAAAGCACAGAGGTTAAGTTTTCAGATAAGAATGCCTGCTGCGTTATAATGGCTTCTGAGGGCTATCCGCTTTCATATGAAAAAGGTTATGAGATAACAATAGACAAGGATGTACTTGATGATATCTATATTGCAGGGGCAAAGCTCTCGGACGGAAAGCTTTTGACAAACGGCGGCAGGGTGCTCGGCATAACTGCCGTTGCCGACAGCTTACCCGAGGCAATAGAGCTTTCGTACAAAAAGGTTAACAAGGTACACTTTGACAATGCTTTTTACCGTAAGGATATCGGTAAAAGAGCGCTCAAGGCAATGGAGGAATAAATTTGGTTTACAGAATATTTGCAGAAAAAAAGCCCGGACTGGATAATGAAGCAAAGGCTTTGTATAATGACTCGGTCAGCCTGCTCGGAATTAGCAGGCTTAAAGGAGTACGTATTTTCAACAGATACGACGCCGAGGATATTTCAAAGGAGCTCTTTGACTACTCTGTTAAAACAGTTTTCTCTGAGCCTCAGCTTGACAATGTTTACAGCGAATTAAGCCTTAAGGATGCATATATATTCGCAGTAGAGTTTCTTCCCGGTCAGTTCGACCAGAGGGCTGACTCTGCCGCTCAATGTATACAGATTATCTCACAGCAGGACAGACCGATAATCCGTTCTGCAAAGGTATATGCCTTATACGGCGAGTTAACCGATAACGATATTAATGAAATCAAGAAGTATGTTATCAACCCCGTTGAGGCAAGAGAGGCGTCTCTTAATAAGCCCGATACCTTAAAGGTTAATTATGAAATTCCCACATCAGTAAAAACACTTGACGGTTTTCTTTCTCTTGACAGAGAAGGACTTGAAAGCTTTGTCAACGATTACGGTCTTGCAATGGATACCGATGACATAGAATTCTGTCAGAGCTATTTCCGCAAAGAGGGGAGAGACCCTACCATTACGGAAATACGAATGATTGATACTTATTGGTCGGATCACTGCAGACACACAACGTTTTTAACGGTAATTGACAACGTGGAATTTGAGGACAAACTTTTACAGGACGTTTATAACGAGTATCTTTCCGTAAGAAATGAGCTTGGCAGAACAAAGCCTGTTTGTCTTATGGACCTTGCAACGGTTGCAGTTAAATATCTTAAAGAGAACGGAAAGCTTTCAAAGCTGGATGAATCCGAAGAGATTAATGCCTGTACTGTTAAAATTGAAGTAGAGGTTGACGGTGAAAAACAACCCTGGCTGCTTCTGTTTAAAAATGAAACACATAATCATCCTACAGAGATTGAACCGTTCGGCGGTGCCGCAACATGTATCGGAGGCGCTATTCGAGACCCGCTTTCGGGCAGAAGTTACGTTTACGGCGCAATGAGAGTTACGGGAGCCGCAGACCCGACAGTTCCCGTCAGTCAGACGATTCAGGGCAAGCTTCCGCAAAGAAAGCTTGTTACAACAGCTGCGGCAGGCTACTCCTCATACGGAAACCAGATAGGTCTTGCAACAGGCATTGTTGATGAAATTTATCATCCGGGTTACGCCGCTAAGCGTATGGAAATCGGTGCGGTTATTGCCGCTGCGCCTCAGGAAAACGTTCGCCGTGAAGTTCCCGCGCCCGGGGATGTCGTTATATTGTTGGGCGGAAGCACAGGCAGGGACGGAATAGGAGGGGCAACCGGCTCGTCAAAGGCTCATAACTCTCATTCGGTAGAAACCTGCGGCGCAGAGGTACAAAAGGGTAATGCTCCCGAAGAAAGAAAGCTTCAAAGGCTTTTCAGAAACAAAACGGCCTGCCGTATGATTAAACGTTGTAACGATTTCGGAGCAGGCGGTGTTTCGGTGGCAATCGGTGAGCTTGCCGACGGACTCGAAATTGACCTCAATGCCGTACCGAAAAAGTATGAAGGTCTTGACGGTACCGAGCTTGCTATTTCCGAGTCACAGGAAAGAATGGCAGTAGTTATTGAAAAGGAAAACACGGAAGCCTTTCTGCGTTTAGCCGAAGAAGAAAATCTTCAGGCTTGTCCCGTCGCCGTTGTTAAAAGCGAGCCCCGTCTTACGATGAACTGGAACGGTGAAAAAATAGTCGACATCAGCCGTGAATTCTTAAATTCCAACGGTGCCGAAAAGCATATCAACGTACATACTTCCAAAGCAAAACTTGAAGAAAAAAGTATCAGCGGAAGTTTTACCGACAACTATCTTTCTATTGCCGAGGACCTTAATATATGCTCAAAGAGAGGACTTTCCGAAAGATTTGACTCTACTATCGGCGCAGGCACTGTCCTAATGCCTTTCGGCGGTATTAATCAGAGAACGCCCATCCAGGCAATGGTACAAAAAATATCTGTCGAAAAAGGACACACCGACGATTGCTCGCTTATGAGCTGGGGATATAATCCCTTTATCACAGAGCAAAGCCAGTATCATGGTGCTTATTTTTCCGTTATTGAATCCGTATGCAAGCTTATTGCTGCGGGAGCGGAATTTAAGGACGTATATCTTACCTTCCAGGAGTATTTTGAAAGGCTCGGTAAAGACCCGAAAAGATGGGGGAAGCCTTTGTCAGCTCTTTTGGGTGCCTTCAAGGCTCAGTTGGAACTCGGTATAGGTTCAATCGGCGGCAAAGACTCAATGAGCGGTTCTTTTGAAAAACTCGATGTTCCGCCTACACTTGTTTCGTTTGCCGTTACCACACAGAAAACCGATGATATAATTTCGCCTGAGTTTAAAAAAGCCGGCAATAAAGTATATATCATTAAACCTGAATTTGATGAAAACGGACTTCCTGTAACCGAATCCTTACTCAATGTTTTTAACAAGGTAACACGTTATATTCGCTCAGGTAAAGCTGTATCATGCTACACACCGGGGCTCGGAGGAATTGCCGAAGCAATTATGAAAATGTGCTTTGGTAACGGTTTAGGCTTTAATTATGTTAATGGCTTATCCTTAGACGATATATTCTCCTATAATTACGCCTCTTTTATAATTGAAGCAATTGAAGATCTGAACGAAGAATTAATCGGCTGTGTTGTTACCGACAAGGCTATATCTTATAACGGTGAAAGCGTTTCGCTTAACGTTATAGAGGAAAAATATGAGAATAAGCTTGAGGGCGTATATAGCTGTAACATCAATCAGCACAGCAAGGATATTCCCAATATCTCATATAAAGCCGAAGCTTATCCGACACCGCGTATTAAAATGGCAAGGCCAAAGGTTTTAATACCTGCGTTCCCCGGTACCAACTGTGAATATGACAGTGCCAAAGCCTTTTCGGATGCGGGCGCGGAAACTGAAATAATGGTAATTAACAACCTTTCTGCCGACGGTATTCAACGCTCCGTTGAAAGATTCGCAAATTTGCTGAAGGATTCACAGATTATATTTGTACCCGGCGGCTTTTCCGGAGGCGATGAACCCGACGGAAGCGGAAAGTTTATTACCGCGTTTTTCAGAAATGCTGCAGTTAAGGAAGGCGTTACCGAACTTCTCGACAACCGTGACGGTCTGATCTGCGGTATTTGTAACGGCTTCCAGGCTCTTATTAAATTAGGGCTTGTGCCTTACGGCAAAATTATAGACACTGACGAGAATTGCCCGACGCTTACCTTTAATACCATCGCACGGCATCAGTCCAAGATTGTCCGTACAAGAATCGCTTCCAACAAATCGCCCTGGCTCAGTCTTATGAATGTCGGCGATATTGTCAGCGTTCCGATTTCTCACGGTGAGGGCAGATTTTTTGCCGATGAAGAGCTTGTTAAAAAGCTTGCCGAAAACGGTCAGATAGCTACGCAGTACGTTGACCTCGACGGTAACGCTACCGACCGGGTACAGTATAATCCGAACAATTCCGTATATGCAGTTGAAGGTATTACTTCACCCGACGGAAGAGTTTTCGGAAAAATGGGTCACAGCGAAAGAACTGCAAGCGGTCTTTACAAGAACGTTAGCGGTAATTATGATATAAGAATGTTTGAAGCTGCAGTAAAATATTTTAAATAAGGAGTATTGTTATGGCTTATTTATCAGACATCGAAATTGCACAGGCTTGTAAACCCGAACATATTAAAAAAATTGCCGAAAAGGCTCATGTTGACGAAAAATACATTGAGCAATACGGCAATTATAAGGCTAAGGTCGACCTTTCTTTATTAAAGGATTCCGAAAAAAAGAACGGAAAGCTTATCCTTGTAACGGCTATAACACCTACGCCTGCAGGCGAAGGTAAAACAACAACCACAATCGGTCTTGCAGACGCTTTAAAGCTTATCGGTAAGGATGTAACCGTTGCTTTAAGAGAACCGTCATTAGGTCCGGTTTTCGGCGTTAAGGGCGGTGCCGCCGGCGGCGGATACGCTCAGGTTATACCTATGGAGGATATAAACCTTCATTTCACTGGTGATTTTCACGCAATCGGGGCTGCAAACAACCTGCTTGCCGCTATGCTTGACAACCACATTCAGCAGGGAAATAAACTGGGTATTGATCCGAGAAAGATAACCTGGCACAGGTGCGTTGATATGAACGACAGACAGCTGCGTTTTCTTGTTGACGGTATGGGCGGCAAGGCGAACGGCGTTCCGAGAGAGGATTCGTTTGATATTACGGTTGCTTCCGAAATAATGGCAGTATTCTGTCTTGCAAATTCAATTACTGATTTAAAAGAAAGACTTTCAAAAATAATTGTCGGCTACACCTACGACGACAAGCCTGTCACCGCAGGCGACCTGAAGGCGGTCGGAGCAATGACTGCTCTTTTGAAGGATGCTCTTAAGCCCAACCTTGTACAGACCCTTGAAGGAACACCGGCTTTTGTTCACGGCGGTCCGTTTGCTAACATTGCACACGGTTGTAACTCGGTAATAGCTACAAAAATGGCTCTTAAAATGGGTGACTATACCGTTACCGAAGCAGGCTTCGGCGCTGACCTCGGTGCGGAGAAATTCCTTGATATTAAATGCCGTATGGCAGGCCTTACACCCGACGCCGTTGTTATTGTTGCAACTGTCAGAGCGCTTAAAATGCACGGCGGTCTTGACAAAAAGCAACTAAATACCGAGGATTTAAATGCACTTGAAAAGGGTATTCCCAACCTTTTAAGACATGTGTCAAATATCAAGAATGTATATAAGCTTCCCTGCGTGGTAGCCGTTAACCGTTTCCCGACCGATACCGACGCTGAAATTGATTTCATTATCGGTAAATGCCGTGAGCTCGGTGTTAATACCGTTCTTTCAACAGTATGGGCTGACGGCGGCAAGGGCGGCGTTGAAATGGCAAAAGAGGTTGTACGCCTTTGCGAAGAGGAGCAGGGTGACTTTACCTTCTCTTATTCGGACGATATGAGTATTATTGATAAAATCAAAGCCGTTGTTACAAAAATTTACGGCGGTGACGGAATACACATTACACCTAATGCAAGAAAACAGATTGCACAGCTTGAAGAGCTCGGCTTCGGAAACGTACCTGTCTGTATTGCAAAAACTCAGTACAGTTTCTCCGATGACCCGACAAAACTCGGTGCACCCGAAGGCTTTAAGGTAACCGTAAGAAACGTTAAAGTCAGTGCAGGCGCGGGCTTTATAGTAGTTCTTACGGGCGATATACTTACAATGCCCGGTCTTCCGAAGGTTCCTGCCGCTGAGGGCATTGACGTTGACGAAAACGGTAAAATCAGCGGATTATTCTAAGCTTTAATTTTAAATCCCCCGATCAGACATTTTTGCCTTTCGGGGGACTGTTTTTATAATTATATCAGCATTGCCTTTAAATGATATATCGGCAAGCCTTCAGCTATAAACCTTTGCTCATATTCGGTTTCAATGTTATCTTCAAGTCTTGAATTATGCAAATCAAGTGAAACCTCGTAAAGCTTAAATCCGTTTTGAGAAAAGCTTTCGACGGAAAACTCAAAAAGTATTTTTGAATCTGTCTTTTGTTCAATAAAACCGTCGGCAGTCAAAATCTTTTTATATATCTTTAAAAATTCGGGACTGGTCAGTCTGTGCTTTCTCTGTTTATATTTCGGGAAAGGCGTGCTGAAGTTTAAATATATTTCGCAAACAGAGTTTTCTTTTATAAAAATCGGAAGATATTCCGCTCTCATTTCAAGAAATCTAAGGTTTTTCAATCCGTTTTCCATTGCTTTTTCACAGGCTTTGACAAGTACGCCCGGCACGCACTCAATACCAATTATGTTTTTGCCCGGATGTCTTTTCGCATACTCGCAGGCAAACTGACCTTTTCCGCAGCCGATTTCAAGTACAATAGGATTACCGTTACCGAATATATGTACAAAATCAAGAGGGGAATGATAGCTGTCGATTTTGCTTAAATCAAATTCGGGAATTTCATAAGAAATTCTGTATTCAACGCATTTTTCTCTTCTCTTGTCAAGATTTTTAAGCATTCTGAATCGCATTTTATCACCGTTTTAAACAATATAGCGTAAAAATAATAACACATTATAAAAAAATACGCAAATAAATTGTTGAATGATAAATAAGTTTATGCTATTATTTAGATATAAAAAGGAGTGGGTTGATATGGAAAGAAGAGACAAAACAAATTATTACCTTGATTTAGCTGAAGCCGTTGCTCACAGAAGCACCTGTCTTCGCCGCTTCTACGGCGCTGTAATCGTCAGAAACGATCAGGTAATTTCCACAGGCTATTCCGGTGCGCCGAGAGGAAGAAAAAACTGTTCCGATCTCAACAGGTGCATTAGGGATGAGCTTAATATTCCGAGAGGGGAAAGGTATGAGCTTTGCAGAAGCGTTCATGCTGAGGCTAACGCTATAATCAGCGCTTCCAGAAACGACATGATAGGCGGCACTCTTTACCTTGTCGGCATTAATCCCGACGGTACATACGTTGAAAATGCTAACAGCTGTTCAATGTGTAAGCGTATGATTATTAATTCCGGCATCGACCATGTTGTTGTCAGGGATAATGAAAGTGAATACAGAATTGTAAAGGTTAAAAGCTGGATTGATAATGACGACTCTTTAGACGGAACTTTAGGTTATTAAAGTATAATTGAAATGAGTGATTAAATGTCTTCAAATAATTTTAACTGGTGTTTTATCGGTGCAGGAAACACTGCAAGAAGCGTTGCTGTTGAAATGACGGCAATAAGAAGCAGAAGTCATAAAATTGTCTCCGTATACGACAGGGAAAAAATGGAGGCGACAAGCTTTGCTCTGTTTTACGGCGGACTTGTTTACGGTACCATAGAGGAGGCAGTAAGCGCTCCCGAAGTTAATGCAGTTTATATTTCCGAAGAGGAAATTGATCTTCATTATGAAATTGCAAAAAAATGTATTTTGCTTAAAAAACCTGTTTTAATTGAAAAACCAATGACCGCCGATTATTCTCAGGCTGCGGAGCTTTACGAGCTTGCTAAGGAAAACGATGTGTATTTTTCGTCAACAACCTGGGAGTGGTTCAAGCCGGTTTTCGCTAAAATCCGTGAGTGGATTGCCGCAGGATATATCGGCGATATAAAGAAGGTTGACATTAAATATGCGAAGCCTAACAATCCTTTAAAGCCCTTGTCAGCTAACAAAGCAGGCGCTCTTGTCAGCGTCGGAACATTTCCTATTACCTCTTGTACCAATATTTTCGGTTGCCCTTTAAGCGTCGAATGTACAAGCGAGTATGACAACGGTATTGATATCAGTGATAAGTTGATTCTTAAATATGACGGCTTTAACTGTAATATCGACATTTCCTTTAAAAACTATTCGGGTAGGGAAACTGCCACCGTTACGGGAACACAGGGTATTATTTCCGTGCCTTTGTTTCATCAGTATATCAGAGCTAAGCTTATGTCAAACACAAAGCATGAAACAACACGTAACTTTCAAAGGAACGTTAATTCGTTTGATATTGTTGCCAATGAGATTAATCAGGGAATGAAGGTAAGTGAATTTCTTCCGCCTGAAAATGTACTTAATGTTATTAAAATAATTAATCAGTGTAAGAATAAATAATATTGTAAGGAGAGTTTTTTATGCTTCATTCATTTACAAGAAATTATAATGACCTTTCAAGCGAATCCGGTTTTCAGTTCGAATTCTTTTGCGATTGCTGCGGAAACGGTTATAAAAGCACGTTTGTTGAATCTACAACATACGGACAAAGAAATAAATCCGAACGCTTCGGCAGAATGGCGTCGGGACTCGGCGGTCTTTTAGGCGGCAAAGCAAACGACCTCGGATGGGCTCTTGAAAGGGGCAGCGACTTTATCAACAGCAAATTCAGCGGAGATTCTCCTCAATGGAGAAAAGAGCAGGAAGAAGCGTTTGACAAAGCGCAGGCGGAAGTCAGAGGTCAGTTTAAGAAATGTCCTGCGTGTAACAGCTGGGTTTGTAACGACTGCTGGAATGTTGATGAAGGACTTTGCACAAATTGCGCTCCGCGTGAGGCGAGCTATGTAGCTCAGGCACGAAACAGAGCGATGCAGAGAAATATTGACGAAGCGGCGGAAACGGCAACTGTCTGGAAGGGTAATATTGAAAACAGAACTACTGTTTGTCCTAAATGCGGTCAGCCGTCGGGAAGCGGAAAGTTCTGTAATAATTGCGGAGCTCCTCTTTCATTGAATATTTGTAAAAACTGCGGAGCCACCGTTGCTCAGGGACTTAAATTCTGCGGCGAGTGCGGTTCACCGATGCAGGTTAGTAATAAGTGTCCTTCATGCGGTTTTGAAAATGAACCGGGAATCAAGTTCTGCGGCGAATGCGGTACTAAATTATAAAAAAAGCGACTTAAAGTCGCTTTTTTTAATGCCTCTGTGATTCGTTTTCGTATGTTTCGCAAAATCTGGCGGCAAATGAAGGTTCTTCATTTCCGATATAAAGATGCGTTGTGTCGCCTAAACTGTTGCATCGGAAATAAGCCTTACCCTTAACCCGTTCCTCAGTGTATAAAACTGTTACACTGCTCGGAGCACAGCAAAACCCGTGCAGCAGACTTACGGGAGGAATGTTCAATAAATGAGAAAGCATAATACATTCAACACCGAAATGACAGAAAAACATCAGCGTATCCTCGTTCGACTTTTCCGCATCATAAATATAACCGTTTCTTTTATATCCGTTCAGCTGCAGAATTTCGTCTAAGCCATCCGTTACTCTTTTATATTCTTCAATAACCTTACCCGACTTTATAAGGGGATTATCCTGCCAGCCGCTTAATTCAAACAAATCTCTGTTACTGTCGAGAAATTCGGGATATAAATCCCACATATAACTCTCTGTGCCGTCTTGAAAATATACGGGAGCAAGAAATTCACGCAGCCAATCTTTAGTCTGTGCAGTTTGTCCCGTAAGGTCAAGATAATACTTTGCAGTAAGCTGTGCTCTGCCGAGAGGGGAAACATATATTTCCTTAGGGTCTTCCTCTAAAAGCTTTTTAGAAAGCAGTTCGGCTTCACGCTTGCCCTTATCGGTTAAGCCGTCAATTGAATAATCGGGATCAGCATGTCTTATAATCATTATTTTCATAATTATCACCTGTGCTTTATTCTATAATCTGCGAACAAAAAAATCAAGCAAATTCCTTTATTTACTAATTATTATTAATAAAATAATTCTTTTAGCTTTGTTTATAATGCCTAAAATTTTTGCAGCGCTTGAATATTGATTTCCTATATGATATAATTTTTTTAAAATAAAAAAGTGTGTATTTTTTACACCGAAAAGGAAGGTTAAGATGAGCAAAAAAACAGCGGCTGCGGCTAATGCCATAGCCCACAACACCTACACGAAAAAAGAACTTGCCGGTTATCTGACAGGTCTTGCAGGTCAGAATATCATCTACAACATCATTGCAACGGGACTTGCGTTCTATTTCCAGAGCGTTATTTTCCTGCCCGCAATTGCCTGTTCGTTGATTTTCGCCCTTGCAAGAGTCTGGGACGCAATCAATGACCCGATGATGGGTACTATTGTTGATAGGACAAGAACTAAATGGGGTAAATGTAAGCCCTATCTTATGTTTGTTCCGGCAGTAATTCTCGTTACTACTATACTTCCGTTTATTAACGGCATGTATGCTGAGCCCAACGAGCTCCACGAGGTTAAACTTGCTCCTCAGGACGCTTATGTTGAGTATGTTGAAAGCGACCTTACCAAGGAGCTTGAGTATGACGGCGTTAAGTATCTGTTCGTTCCCGTAAGAGGAACCTGGGAGCTTGAAAAGGGTGCAAACGGCAAAACCCTTCTTGATGCCGACGGCAACATTGTTAAGAATGAAGTAATGATATATACGGCAGATGACAAGGCTCCCGTTACGGACGATGCGCTTGCCGAAACTATTCTTCAGGAGTTCCAGAGCGAGCTTGGCTTTGTTAAAAAGACAGGAAGCAAGGCTGCTATTATTATTGCTTGGGCGGCTATTTCCTATGTTCTTTGGGGCATGACTTATACCGTCGGAGATATTCCGCTTTGGGGCGTAACCTCACTTATGACAGAGGATCAGAACGACCGTGCAAAGGCACTTACTCTCGCCAGAGCTGTTGCTAACGTCGGTATGATAGGTACTCTGTTTACTATGATCGCACCCGCATTCCAGGGAATATTCAAGGCAAGGGGTATGGATGACGCACATTCGCTTCGTGCCGCTTACATACTGCTCGCAGTTGTAATGACGCTGTTCGCTTCAATTCTCTTTGAATTTGCAGGTCTTTCGGTTAAAGAAAGAGTTTCTTCAAAGAATGAAAAAACCTATACTATCAGGGAAAACTTTAAAATCATGTTCGGCAACAAGCCCTTCCGTCAGATTCTTATCTCGGGCATCCTCAGAAGCCCCATTCAGCTTCTCGGTATCGTTGCCATGACATTGATTATGTATTATTTCTTTAACAACGATATCGGCGCAACTCTTTCGGGCGATAACGTTATTGGTCTTCTTCTTAAAATCGCCATTCTCGTTGTCGGATTGTTCGGCGGTATGATCGGCTTCCCGCTCTTTGTTCCGAAGCTTATACAGAAGTTTGAGAAGAGCAAGCTTTATAATTTCTTTACTCTTGTCGGAGCAATTCCCTTTGCGCTTATATTTGTTTTCTATATGCTTTATCACAGAGGAACAGCAGAAGGACTTGTTACCTGGTTCGGTATGATAGTAATGAGCATTCTGTTCTTTATGGCAGGCGCTTCAATGGGCTCACTTAACGTTCTTCAGTCAGTTATGATTGCAGACTGCGTTGACTATGAGGAGTACAACAACGGAATCCGTCCCGACGGCGTATTCTTCTCCGGTCAGTCCTTTATCACAAAGCTTTCCGCAGGTATCGCTTCTCTTATTTCCGGTGCGGTTTATGCAGTCGTAGGCTTCTCCGATAAGAATATTGCGCTTCTTAATAACGCGCTTATCAACGGCGATAACTTTAAAACCTACAATGACGGTAAATTCGCAGCTGCGATATTCTTCCTTGTCGCAATTCCGCCTGCGATCGGTATGGCTCTTGCCGCAATTCCGACCTTCAAGTATGCGCTCTCCGATAAGGAGCACACAAGAATCCTTGAAGAGCTTGTTGAAAAGCGTGCAGCAGATGAAAAGGCTGAATAATTAAACTCGGTATAGTTACATTATAATCCTCGGATTAATTTCCGGGGATTATTTTTGCTTTGTTGACAAAAGCCAAATTTTGTGTATAATATTCATTGTTGTAAATACATAATTATTTATGATTTGCCGGTGTGATGGAATTGGCAGACGTGCTGGACTCAAAATCCAGTGGTGGCGACACCGTACCGGTTCGACCCCGGTCACCGGCACCAGATAAAGCTTTGGTACTATGTCGTATCAAAGCTTTGTTTTTTTATTATATAACGGTCGAACCGAGTGTCCATCCTTTGCGGTTCGCCAACGGCGGAGCAAAGGGGACATATAATTGTTGCCTGCGACAGCAAGCGAAGCGTGGCTGTCGACCCCGGTCACCGGCACCAAGAAAGACCGAGAAGTTTTTGCTTCCCGGTCTTTTAATATTTTTTTATTTGCCTAACAAATAAAAGACGTTATAAAAGAATATAAAACAGAAGAAAAACACTGACATAATTCGTATACTCGATAGAGAGGCAAATATAATTGATATTATTTTCAGAACGCTTTTTAGCTTCGTTTTTCCGCTTTTAGTCGGTGTGTTATAACTTATGTCCGTTTTAATCAGCTTGAATAACGAAACAAAAATTAAAACTTCCGAAAGCACAAATATAAATAACAGCACAGTAAAATAAGCAATATGCTTTAACGTGTCCTCGTCCGAAATATATCCTCCCTCGGTAGTGGTAAAGGATATGAAGCCGAAGGTGAAGGTTTCCGATAGCAGCATTATAAAAGTAAACACAGACACGAAATATGATATGTAATTTACTATAATAGTTTTAAAGCCTTTATCCATTAAATCACCTTATACATTGTAACACAAAAACTATATTAATAGTAAAAAAAGCACAAATGCAGAAATAATGCTGCTAAAAGCAAAAAAAGAGCCCGACTTAAAGTCAAGCTCTTATTTTTTATTAAAGAATAACGCCGTGCTGGAGATCAAACCTGAAGCTTTTAAACTCGCCGTTGATAGTGTAATCAATGTCAAGCACTCTTCTGTTATCGGGCATAAACTCTGCTCTGATTATCTCAATGTCATCCTTCTTAAATACCTCAAGGAGCTTATCCATTTGCTCCTCTCTGTAATCACCGACATTGTCCGAGGTAAACAGAACGCTTCCGAAGAGCTTATTGACCGTTGCAATAATGCATCTTTGTTCAAAGTTCATATGCATATTATTCTCACGAAGAAGGAATACGTCAGGGTCGTTGAGGAAGGCTCTTCCGTCAAGCTGACGGCGGAAGGTTGAGTTGCCGAGAGTATTGATTGTGGAAACAAATTCTCTGTGGCTGAAAGTAGGCTTATTCCAGCGAAGGTCCATGTCAGCACCGATTCTGCAATAATCAACCTTACCGAAGGCGGGCATAAGCGGAACACCGCAACCGAGGATTTTCTTGTCGCCGACGCATTCACGCAGGAAGTCCATAGCTTCACACATAAGCTGACCTCTTGTCTTATTATGATAGGGGATAATTGCCGCAGCATAAAGGAAGTCGAGCTTAACAAGGTCAAAACCCCAGTCGTTGAGCACAACGTCAAAGAAGTTTCTGATGTATTCCCTTACCTCAGGGTTTTCAATATCCAGAGCCGCAAAGCCGCCCCAGTTAGGACCTGCCTGAACAAGTCTGCCGTTAGGGTGCTTAATAAACCAATCTCTGTGCTCACGCAAAATCTTTGAAGTGAACTGCGCGCCGAAGGGTGCAAGCCAAAGACCTGCAAGCATTTTCTTTTCATGAATTTTGTTAACAGCCGCCTTCATACCGTGGGGGAACTTACTTGCGTCAATTGAAAGCCAGTCACCCGTAGCGGTCTGGAAACCGTCATCTATCTGGAAAATATCAATGTCAGCCTGAACCTGAGAAAGAGCCTCAAGGTCGTCGTTGACAATCTTTTCGTTAATGTGCGGATAATAGTTATACCATGTTGTATAACCGTTCATCGGCTTTGCATCAGGCTTTTTAACGCCGAGTACGTCAAACCATTTATCAAAAACCTCGTCCTCGGTACCGCTGAAATGAGCGACATTCATGATTTCGTATTCATCGTAAATAATAATGCCGCCGAGGTCCTTTTTAAAACGAAGCTCGTCAAGTCTTGTCTTTGTTTTGAAAACGGTGTAGCCGGTTCTCTCGTTAAGAGACGCAAAAAGGTCAAAATGCTCGCCGTTGCGGACATACATATACGAGAAGCCGAGGAACTCGCCGGGATTGGAGTCGTTGTCGACAAAATTGTATGCGCCCGAAGCTCCGAGCAGGGTATGCCTGTAAATATGAGTCATCAGACCTGTTGTATGCGGCGGAATTTCGTCAACGAACATTTCGCGGCAGTCTGTCCAAGACTGATAGCCGTTGAGGAAAATTCTGTCATCGTCAGAGAAAACATAGGGTAACGAAAGCGACAGGTAAAGGATTTCTACCGGTACCTTAGGTATCAGCTTCATTACGATATGGTTCTGAAATGCCTGATAATCAATTTTGAAATGGTCGGTTTCAAAATCATGCGTGGTATAATGTTTGCCGTTAGCTCTGTATTCAAGATGCATCGAAAATTTTTCCATAATATCCTCCAAATCTTTTTTTATATTATAACATATATTTTCATTTTTTCCACTATTATTTATCTTTTATTTGACTGTAAATATCTATTATGATAAAATCTTTTCGGAGATGGTTTTATGAATTATAAAGAAGAATACAATAAATGGTTAGGCTTTGATGAGCAAACAAGGTCGGAGCTTCTGTCGATAAAAGACGAAAAAGAAATAGAGGACAGGTTTTACAAAAATTTAAAATTCGGTACGGGCGGACTCAGAGGGATTATGGGGGCAGGTGCCAACCGAATGAACAAGTATACCGTCAGTAAGGCTACCCAAGGTCTTGCCGACTATTTAAATAACGAGTTTTCGGGCAAAAAAAGCGTTGCAATAGCCTTTGATTCAAGGAACAACTCTCAGCAGTTTGCGCTGTACTGTGCTGAGGTGCTCGCACGTAACAATATTAAAGCGTATCTTTACATGACGCTACAACCTACCCCCGTGCTTTCGTTTACCGTACGCTACCTTAAATGTACCGCAGGTATAGTGATTACCGCAAGCCATAATCCAAAGGAATATAACGGTTATAAAATTTACGATTCCGAGGGTTGTCAGCTTGTGCCCGAATACGCAAACAAGGTTATTAAGTATGTTGAAGCTGTAGAGGATATAGGCCAAGTTGGTCATATGAGTGCCGATGAAGCAATAAAAGCAGGGCTCCTCGAATTCATAGGTAACGAAATTGTCGACGAGTTTATTAAAGAAGTAGAAAAGCAATCAATATACAGAGAAAAGAATAATTTAAAAATAGTTTATACTCCTCTGCACGGCACGGGGAATATACCTGTAAGGACTGTTTTAAAAGACTTTGACGTAACCGTTGAGGAAAGCCAGGAAAAACCCGACGGCAATTTTTCAACAGTGCGTTCACCAAATCCCGAGGAAAAGGACGCACTTGATATTGCAATTAAAAAAGCCGAAAGCATTAAGGCTGATTTAGTTCTCGGTACCGACCCGGACTGCGACCGCGTCGGCACTGCAGTGCTTCATAACGGCGAATACAAGCTTATCACCGGCAACCAGATGGGCGCATTGCTTGTGGATTTTGTGTTAAGTCACAAAAAAAGTCAGCTTAATTCAAAATCAACTCTTGTAAAAACAATAGTTACCAACAGCTTAGGCGCTGATATTGCCAAAAGCTTCGGTTTAAAAATTGAAGAAACACTCACGGGCTTTAAATATATCGGTGACAAAATCAACCGCTATGAAAAAGAGGGTAACAACGAATTTGTTATCGGATATGAAGAAA
The DNA here is from genome assembly GCA_017438845.1 of Clostridia bacterium. Lineage (GTDB taxonomy): Bacteria > Bacillota > Clostridia > Oscillospirales > Acutalibacteraceae > Fimenecus. The sequence goes on from JAFRUO010000012.1 coordinate 140,335, forward strand.
GCTACGGTTACCTTGTCGGTACTCATTCAAGAGATAAGGATGCTGTAGTTTCATCAATGCTTATCTGTGAAATGGCAGCTTATCACAAAAACAACGGTATGACGCTTATTGACGCACTTGAAAAGCTTTATTCCGAATACGGCTACTTCCTCGACAGCCTCGACGCCTTTGTTTTAAAGGGTAAAGAGGGAAGTGAAAAAATAAACGCTATTATGTCGCATTTAAGGGAAACGGGAAACAATATCCTGCCCGATATTGTCTGCGTTTACGATTACTCACAGGGCATTAACGGATTACCGCGTGAAAACGTACTTAAATTCATTTTTAAAAACGGTTCGTGGATTGCGGCAAGACCTTCTGGGACAGAGCCTAAGCTTAAAATATATTATTCTATTTGTTCTTCGGGCAGAGAGCAGTGCAAGCAGCTTCTTGACACATATAAGGACTATTTTAAAAAACTGATTGAGGATTAATATGAAAAACTACATTGAAAAGGTAATACGTCCGAAAATTCAAGGCGATGGGGGAGAGGTGCGATTCGGTTCCTTCGACTCCGGTGAATTAAAGCTTATCTTTCAGGGCGAGTGCTCAAAATGCCTGATACTTGATCGATGTGTTGATTGGATTAAAGGCGAGATTAAAAGAGAACTCGGTAAAGATGTACAGATAACCGCAATCAGGAAAAAACCGTATTTCTGGGATAAATAACAAAGGAGGGGAATGTAATGGCACACATTAAGGTCACAAGAAGAAGTATGCGGCCTGAGGAATGGACCTCTCTTCGTTTCGGTTGGCTAAAAAAATATATAATAGAAAACCGATACGAAATTAACAGCCTGCAGATAAGAGATGCGAGGCAAATATCGGAAATGAATTATGAATACTATTCCGACGATTACAGACCCCTTAAAAAGGGCGATATGTATTTTACGCCCGATGGCACGGCTTTTATAAAGGGAGATGTCACAGTTCCGGTAAGCTTCAGGGATAAGCAGCTCTGGCTCTATTTAAAGACTGCGGCAGAAATCATTGTTAAGGTGAACGGGAAATATGTAGGCGGACTTGACCCGAACAGAGACAAGGTACTTTTAAGCGGATACATTGATTCCGACGAGCTTCATTTTGAAATGCAGGGCTACAACAGATCAAAGCCCGATGACGAAAGAAATCCCGAATCACTTTCTGTAAGAGGCTGCCGTCAGGTATTTGAAGGCGCATATCTTGTCACGGTAAACAAGGAGGTGCTTGACCTTGTTTACGACTTTGAAGTACTTCTTGATATTGCAAACTCAGAGCTTTTTAATGAGGATTACAGAAGCTTTCTTCACCGCGAGCTTAACAATGCAATGAATCTTATCGACTTTGACGATGAGGTTGAGCTTGTCGGCGTTAAAGAGGCTAAGGAATATATTGAGAACGTTATTTATGCCAATAAAACCTACAAGGGAAACGGCGATGTAGCCCTTATTGCTCATTCGCATCTGGACCTTGCTTATTACTGGAGAAGGATACATTCCGTTCAGAAAAACCTCAGAACCGTGCTTATTCAGTTAAGACTTATGGACAGGTATCCCGAGTTTAAATACACGCACACTCAGGCGTATACCTATGAAACGCTTGAAAAGTATTATCCCGAGGTTTTTTCGGAGCTTAAAGAAAAAATAGCAAACGGCAGGTTTGAGCCTGTCGGAGCTATGTATGTTGAGCCGGACTGCAACATTCCGTCCGCCGAAAGCCTTATAAGGCAGTGCCTTTACGGTCAGAATTATTTTAAAGAAAAATTCGGCAAGAGAGTCGGCAACTGCTGGTTGCCGGATGTTTTCGGCAATAGCTGGATTTTACCTCAGATACTTAAAAAATCAGGTGTAGATTATTTTGTGTCTAACAAAATGTCTACTTGGAATGATACAAACAGATTTCCTCACAACAATTTTATCTGGAAGGGTATAGACGGGAGCGAGGTCTATGCCTGTGTGCCGCCGACTCATTTTATAACCTGGAATATGCCGTCACAGATTCAGGAAAACTGGGAGGCGTATCAGGACAAAGACGTTGGCGGACAAACAATGTCGATGTTCGGCTACGGTGACGGAGGAAGCGGCGTTACAGAGGAAATGCTCGAAATGATGAAGCGTTTTAAAAAGATATCCGTTATGCCCAAAACAGAGCATGTAAGCGCCAAAGCCTTTCTTGAAAGCAACCTTAAAAATAACACTTCGCTTTCCAAATGGGACGGCGAGCTTTACCTCGAAATGCACAGAGGTACTTTTACAACAAAATCAAAGCTGAAGCAGTTTAACCGCAGACTTGAATTCAAGCTGCGTGAAGCAGAGATAATATCCGTATTAAGAGCAATGTCGGGCAAGGCTTATCCCAGGCAAATGCTTACCGAATGCTATAAAAAACTGCTTATTAATCAGTTTCATGACATACTGCCGGGCAGTCATATTAATCCTGTTTATCATGACGCCATTAACGATTACAAGGAAATAGAATCTGCATTAAACGGCATTATAGGAACTGCTGACAAATATTTTAATTCACTGAATTTCAAGCGAAGCTTTATAACCTTTATTGAGGATGAAAACGGGAAAAACATCCGACACTCAAAAAAAGGCTTCTGGACGATACCGGGTCTTCCCGCGCTTTCTTGCGGAGAGCTTTATGACTCTACCTTCAGTGAATGCGACTGGCTTAATATCGGCTCGGATTATATCGAAACGCCATACTATCGCATACGCTTTAACGATGACGGTAGCTTTGAGAGTCTGTTCGATTTGATTAATGAGCGTGAATGGGTAAACGGCGAGTTTAATAAGCTTAAAGCTTATTCGGATAATCCCGGTGTTTACGACGCATGGGATATACTTCCGAATTATAAGGAAAAACCCGTTGAAATTAAAACCGTATCACCGATTAAGCTTGTTTCTAAAAACAGTGCCGTTGCTGAATTTGAGGTAATTCATCAAATAGGTAAAAGCAAGTGGAAACGTTTAATCAGACTGTTCTCCGAATCGGCGGCAATTGAAGTTGAAAACATTGTTGACTGGAGTGAAAAGCAAAGGCTTGTAAAAGCTCATTTCGACTGTAATGTTCTCACTCGTGAGGCTACCTGCGATATAGGAGCAGGCTATATTAAACGCCCGACTCATTCCAACACAAGCTGGGAGCAAGCGAGGTTTGAGGTGTGCCACCATAAATGGTGCGACTTATCTCAGACAGACGGCGGCGTAGCCCTTATTAACGAAGGCAAATACGGCGTAGGCTTTTCCGAAAGCACTATGTCATTAAGCCTTTTAAGGGGAACTGTCAGACCTGACGTATACAGCGATATGGGTCATCACGATTTTTGCTATTTAATTATGCCTCACGCATCGGGCCCGGTGGAGGCCGAGATAAACAAGGCGGCATTTGAATACAACATACCGCTTACAAAGTCGGATGTATCCTGCGCCAATACCTTTGACGGTCTTTTCCTTCAGGCTATGAAAATGAGTGAAAAGGACAGCACGGTTGTTGTTAGGCTTTCCGAACAGGACGGCAAAAGCGGCACGCTTAAGTTTCCGAAGCCTGTAAAAATAATGAACTTGCTGGAAGATGTTATTGAAACAAGCGATACCGTAAATTATTCTCCGTTCGAAATATTAACCATTGGAATTAACTGATCAGAGGGCAGTATATATACTGCCCTCTATACAATTTATAGTATTTAAGTACAAACTCATACACATAATATAGTTATTAATTGTCTTTTTTTGTCAATTTGTTGCCTTTTTGTCTAAAAAAACAGGTTTTTGTTAGCGGAATTAACAATTGAATTATTTTTTTTAATATAGTAATATATTTATGTAATTTTCATATAGCGTTTTTCGAGAGGTTTTTGTTGTTATGGAATTATTGAAAGAAAAAATTTTACATGACGGCATTGTTAAAAAAGGGAATGTTCTGAAAGTTGACAGCTTCCTTAACCACTGTATAGATGTAAAGCTTTATGAAGAAATCGGAAAAGAGTTTAAAAGACTTTATAATGACTGCGAGGTTACAAAAATCCTTACCATAGAAGCGTCCGGTATAGGAATTGCATGTGTAACTGCGCAGTTTTTTAATTATGCTCCCGTAGTTTTTGCCAAGAAGAGTAAAACCAGTAATATCGGTGACGATTTCTACACCAGCGAGGTTGCTTCTTTCACACACGGTAACACCAACAATATCATCGTTTCCAAATCGTATATAAACCGAAATGACAAGGTCCTTATTATCGACGATTTTCTTGCTAACGGCGCCGCGCTTGAAGGACTTATCGACATTATTAATCAGGCAGGAGCTACCGTTGTCGGTGCCGGCATCGTTATAGAAAAAGGCTTTCAGCCGGGCGGTAAGCTTTTAAGGGAAAAAGGCGTCAGAATTGAATCGCTCGCCGTTATAAAATCAATGAACGACGAAACAGGCGAAATCGTATTTGCAAACTGATTTGTTATCTAACAAGGCTTGCCTTGTAAAATAAAATTTTTTAAATTTTCGGAGGTAAGAAAATGAAAAAGTTTCTTAAAGTAATGGCTGTTGTTCTTGTTATTGCTATGCTCGGCGCTTTTGCAGCTTGCGGCAACAACGGCGACGAACCGGCTGAAAAGGCTAAGGTTAAGGTTGGCTTCATCTTCCTTCATGATGAAAACTCAACATATGACCTTAACTTCCTTAACGGTGCTAAGGCTGCTTGCGAAAAGCTCGGTGTTGAATATGTTCTCAAGACCAACATCGACGAGAGCAACGACTGCTACGAAGCTGCCGCTGACCTTGCTGACCAGGGCTGCAACATCGTATTTGCCGACTCTTTCGGCCATGAGGATTTCATGATTCAGGCTGCTAAGGAGTATCCTGATGTTCAGTTCTGCCATGCAACAGGTACAAAGGCTCACACTGAAAACCTTGCAAACTACCACAATGCTTTTGCTTCAATTTACGAAGGCAGATACCTTGCAGGTGTTGCTGCAGGTCTCAAGCTTAACGAAATGATCGAAGCCGGTAAGTTCAAAGCAGAAGAAGCTAAGATCGGTTATGTCGGTGCTTTCACTTATGCAGAAGTTATTTCCGGTTATACCTCATTCTTCCTTGGCGCTCGTTCAATTTGCCCGACCGCTACAATGGAAGTTCAGTTTACAGGTTCATGGTATGATGAGACAGCTGAAAAAGAGGCTGCTACTCTTCTTATCAACAACGGTTGTAAGCTTATCAGCCAGCACGCTGACTCAATGGGCGCTCCCACAGCTTGCGAAACAGCAGGTATTCCTGACGTTTCTTACAACGGCAGCACAGAGTCACAGTGCCCCAACACCTTCATTGTTTCTTCAAGAATCAATTGGGAACCCTACTTTGAGTACATCATCGGCTGTGTAAACGACGGCAAAGCTATCGACACTGACTGGACAGGCACTATCGCTACCGGCTCTGTTGTTCTTACCGATGTTAACGAAAAGGCAGCTGCCGAAGGTACACAGGCTAAGATTGATGAAGTAAAGGCAGGTATTGAAGCCGGAACTATTAAGGTATTCGATACAAGCAAGTTCACAGTAAAGGGCGAAAACCTCACTTCTTATCAGGCAGACGTTGATTCAGACGCTGATTACACACCTGATACAGAGGTTATTAAGGACGGCGCTTTCCTTGAGTCCAACTTCCGTTCAGCTCCTTACTTCGATCTCAGAATCGACGGCATCACTCTTCTTAACGAGAAGTATTAATTTACAATAATCGTTAAAGTTAATAACGGCGGGGCAACCCTGTTTGCCCCGCCTAATCATTTTAATTTTTCCGATTAGCTTTTACAAATAAATTTAAGCTATTGAATTTTTCTGTAAGAGTTAAACAATGAGGAGGTTATATTATGGCTTGTCCGGCTATCGAGTTAAGGGGCATTACAAAAACCTTCGGTCATGTCATAGCAAATCAGAATGTTGATCTGGTTGTTTATCGCGGTGAGATTCTTTCGATTCTCGGTGAAAACGGCAGCGGTAAAACTACGCTTATGAATATGATTTCGGGTATTTATTATCCGGATGAGGGTCATATCTTTATCGACGGAAAAGAGGTTACTATCTCTTCACCAAAGGATGCTCTTGACCTTAAAATCGGTATGATCCATCAGCATTTTAAGCTTGTTGATGTTTTCAATGCTACAGAGAACATTGTTTTAGGTATTAATGACGGTAAGTTTGACATAAAGAAAGCTGAAAGTGATATTAAAGCTACTTGCGAAAAATACGGCTTTGAAATTGACTTTACTAAAAAGATTTATGAAATGTCTGTTTCCGAAAAGCAGACCGTTGAAATAGTCAAGGCTATATATAAAGGCGCTGATATCCTTATTCTTGACGAGCCTACAGCCGTTCTTACTCCTCAGGAAACCAATAATCTTTTTAACGTTCTTCGAAAGATGAAGGATGACGGCAAGTCTATAATTATTATTACGCATAAGCTTCATGAGGTTCTCGATATATCCGACAGGGTTTCGGTTTTAAGAAAAGGTAAATATATCGGAACAATCAACACCTCACAGGCGAACGAATCAATCCTTACGGAAATGATGGTCGGTGAAAAGATCAGCCTTGACATTGAGAGAAGTACGCCGCACGATTCTGTTGACAGGCTTCTTATTAAAGGCGTAGACCTTTATAATAAGGAGGGCGTACAGGTTCTTCACGATATTTCGTTTACCGCTAAATCCGGCGAAATTCTGGGCATAGCAGGTATTTCGGGAAGCGGTCAGCGAGAGTTGCTTGAGGCTATAGCAGGTTTACAGAAAATAAGCGGCGGAGAAATTCTTTACAACAATCCCAAAACAAATGAAACTGAGGACTTAAAAGATAAGACGCCTCTGCAAATACGAAACCTCGGTGTTAGACTTTCCTTCGTTCCCGAGGACAGACTCGGAATGGGACTTGTCGGCAATATGGATATTGTTGACAATATGATGCTTCGTTCTTACAGAAAGGGGAAAGGCGTTTTCCTTGAGAGAAAGAAGCCGAAACAGCTTGCCGATAAAATTATTGAGGATTTGCAGGTCGTTACTCCCGACACAAAAACTCCCGTCAGAAAGCTTTCGGGTGGTAATGTTCAAAAGGTGCTTGTCGGCAGAGAAATTGCTTCTTCTCCGACCGTACTCATGGCTGCATATCCTGTCAGAGGTCTTGATATTAACTCGTCTTACACTATTTACAACCTACTGAACGACCAGAAGGAGAAGGGTGTTGCGGTTATTTTTGTCGGCGAGGACTTGGATGTGCTTATCGACCTTTGCGACAGAATACTGGTTATTTGCGGCGGCAGAGTCACCGGTATCGTAAACGGCAGAGAAGCTAAGAAAGAAGAAATCGGTCTGTTAATGACAAAAGGACATTTTACCGGAGGTGATTCAAATGAGTAATGTAAAAAATAAAGAACCTTTGGTACATATAGTTAAAAGAGACACGCTTTCAACTTTACAGTCATGGCTTATAAGAATTGCTTCTGTTGCGGTTGCGCTTGTTTTCTGTGCTGTTATCATTGTTCTGCTTACAGGCATCAATCCTCTTGATGTTTATGTCACAATGATTAGGGGAGCAGTCGGTTCATCAAGACGTGTATGGAGTCTTTTGCAGAATGTTGCGATGCTGCTTTGCGTATCGCTTGCTGTAACTCCTGCATTCAGAATGAAATTCTGGAACATCGGCGCTGAAGGTCAGGTGCTTATCGGCGGACTCGCAACGACTGCTGTTATGATTCTTTTCGGAAGTAAGCTTCCTACAGCCGCTCTTATTCCTATTATTTTTATTGCCAGTATGATAGCAGGCGCAATATGGGCTGTTATTCCCGCGGTATTTAAAGCAATCTGGAACACAAATGAAACACTTTTTACGCTTATGATGAACTACATCGCTATTCAGATTGTTTCATATTTCGCTTATGTATGGTCAGTGCCTAAGGGCTCGGGCGCAATCGGTGTTATCAACGGTACTACTCATGCAGGCTGGCTTCCCGATTTATTAGGTCAGAAGTATCTTATTAATGTTCTGATTGTTGCAGCGCTTACCGTATTCATTTATATTTATCTTAAATACAGCAAGCACGGCTATGAAATATCGGTTGTCGGCGAAAGTGAAAATACCGCAAAATATATCGGTATCAACGTCAAAAAGGTTATAATCAGAACAATGCTTGTTTCAGGCGCTCTTTGCGGTGTAGCAGGTGTGCTCCTTGTTTCCGGTACCGACCACACGTTGACCAAGGACACTGCGGCGGGCAGGGGATTTACCGCAATTATAGTTTCCTGGCTTGCTAAATTTAACCCCTTATATATGGTGCTTACCTCACTGTTAATCGTTTTCCTGCAAAAGGGTGCAATCGAAATTGCTTCTAAATTTGAGCTGAATGACTCTTTCTCGGACATTATTACGGGAATTATTATTTTCTTTATTATAGGCAGTGAGTTTTTCATTAACTATAAGCTGAAGTTCAATAAAAAGGAGGAGAATGCATAATGTTAGTTTCATTTATTCACAGAGCTGTTATGCAGGGTATTCCTCTTCTTTACGGCTCAACCGGAGAAATCCTTACGGAAAAATCGGGTAACCTTAACCTCGGTATTCCCGGTATTATGTATGTTGGCGGTATTTCGGGTGTTATCGGAGCTTTCTTATATGAGAACTCACTTGAAAACAAGGCTGACGCCAATGCATTTCTTGCTATTATAATTCCTTTGCTTTCCTGCCTTCTCGGCTCGTTTATCATGGGTCTTATTTATTCGTTTCTTACCGCCACTCTTCGTGCCAACCAGAACGTTACGGGTCTTGCACTCACAACCTTCGGCGTTGGCTTCGGAAACTTTTTCGGCGGCTCACTTATTAAGATTACAGGCTCTGCAGTACCTTCAATCACGCTTACGGTAACAAGCAGCTTTTACTCAAAAACTCTGCCTTTTGCTTCTAAGCTCGGTTGGTTCGGAGAAGTTTTCCTAAAATACAGCTTTCTTGCATATTTTGCAGTTATCTGCGCTGTTGTCGCCTCAATTGTTCTTAAAAAGACAAGGGTCGGACTTAACCTCAGGGCAGTCGGTGAAAACCCTGCAACTGCAGACGCAGCAGGCATAAACGTTATTAAAAATAAGTATTTTGCAACCTGTATCGGAAGTATGATAGCGGGCCTCGGCGGTTTATATTATGTTATGGATTACGCTACGGGAATCTGGTCGAATGATGCTTTCGGCGACAGAGGATGGCTGGCAATCGCACTTGTTATATTTACTGTCTGGCGTCCGAATTTAAGTATATTCGGCTCAATACTCTTCGGCGGACTTTATATCGTTCACAATTACCTTAACGATATTATTCCTAATATGACAATGAGCAAGCAGGAGATTATTAAAATTGCTCCTTACCTTGTCACTGTTCTTGTACTTATTGCTATAAGCACAAGAAAGAAGAGGGAAACTCAGCCGCCCGCATCGCTCGGACTGTCATATTTCAGAGAAGAAAGATAATTTTGTTTCAACGGCGCTGTCAAATGACGGCGCCGTTTTTTGTGTATAATTATAATTGAATTAGAAGATTTGATATGATAAAATAAAAAAGTTAAATGAATCAATAGGAGGCTTATTCATGAAAAGGTTTTTCAGCAAGGCAATGTCGCTTTTACTTACGGCGATGCTTGTTATTTCGATTATACCGACAGGTATAGTCGTTTCAAGTGCTGTTGATAAAAGCGAAATGACTGTCGGCGTTATGACCGACGTACATTATTACCCCCGTTCTCTTATGGGTAATGATATTAACGAATTTATTGACGTGTGTAAATTAAACTCAAGCACTTCTTACCTTACAGAGGCGTTTCTTGACGCCGCGCTTGCCGAGTATGAAGCTCAGGCACAGGAAAAGGAAATCAAATATCTTTTCCTTCCCGGCGACCTTGCAAGAAACGGTGAGTATGAGGCTCATAAGGCTCTTGCCAAAAAGCTGAAAGCTTTTGAAGCAAGAACGGGTATTCAGGTGCTTGTCATTGACGGTAACCACGACATCCGTAAAGGAAATTCCTCAAGGTTTTTAAACGGAAAGTTTGTTCCTTCCAAGTGGTGCGAGCCTGAGGATTTCAGAGAGATATATGCAGACCTCGGCTATGACCTTGCCGATTCCTTCTTCACGCCTTCCGCAGGTAATGAAGCAGGTCAGCTTTCTTATGCTGCTACTCTTGACGGCGGATACAGGTTTATTGCGCTTGACGGCAGTTGTTATTCAAGCGACATACACTCCAAAGGACTTAATGAAGCCGAGACAAGGGGTGCATACTCGGCTGAGCTTCTTGAATGGGCGTTAAACGAAATCAGAACTGCAAAAGCTCAAGGTTTGACTGTTATAGGTATGACTCACTTTAATATTGTCGAGCATTACGACCATGAGGATAACACTATGCAGGCGTTCGTTATCGACAACTGGCAGGAGGTATGCGAAAAGCTTGCAGACGCAGGAATGAATTTTGTATTCACGGGTCACCTTCATTTCCACGACATCGCTCAGTGGACAAGTGACAACGGTGAAACCATGACCGACTGCGCTACTGCATCAATGCAGACCTTCCCGAACTATACAAGAACAGTTACCTTTGACAACACTGCTTCCGACGGCAGCGTTACGGTACAGTATGCTACAAACGAAATTGACCACACCAAGCAGATTGAAGCATACGGTACTACATATGATAAGCCTTACAAATATACTGCATACAGCCTTAATTACGGCGGAGGTGATCTGACCGATTTCGGTAAGCGCTATGTTGAGTATTTCTTAACTCAAACTATCGGCCCCGAAATTCAGCAAAAGGGTCTTTATAACTATCTTGATAATTTAATAAACTTTGATTCCGTTATTGACAGTCTTCTTAAAAATACTAATTTAGGTCAGGCTGAGGGCGTTACAAAAGCCTCAATTAAAGCGCTTCTGAAGACTGTTGCCTCTCAGCTTCAGGCAAAGTATATTGACCATCCGGAAAACGCTCTTGCGCTTGTTGAAAAGGTTTTAAATAAGCTCACAGCTATCGAGGTTTCCGACTATCCGTGTACTAAATTTATTGACACGCTCGGCTTTGGAAATCCCAACAGAAAAGGTAACTTCGGTGACGCCGTTGCAAGCGTACTCGCATATATGTACTACGGCGACGAGGACAGAAGCGACGATCAGTTTTTGAACAATGTCCTTGACAGATTTTACAGAGGAGATAATGCTCAGCAGATTTTTGACACGCTTTACGATATAGTAATCAACGACATCTTGAAGGATGAGCTTCTTCCTACCATTAAAATCGATCCTCTTAAAATCGTAGGCGCTCTTTCCGAGGAGGCGCAAATTGATATTATCAATTCCGTTATCAGTACTGTAACCGATACGGTCGGACCGGTAGGGGATCAGCTTCCGATGCTGGACGGCTCAAATATTGTTTCGATTGTATTTGCGTTAGGCGTTCTTGATTATGATTCAATTGACGACCTTGTTAACAGCCTGCTTGACGAATATATGACCGACAGCGAAATGGAAACCATCGCTTACGAGTTTTATAATTTTATTTATGACTTTACAACCGACGATAAACCCGATGACCTGAACACAACTGTTGTTTATTCCGGCAAGGTTCCCGTAACTCCCACGGTTGAGGATTTAAGACTTCCCTCAGGCGTTTCCGTTACCTTCGGCAATGACCCCGCTACTTCAAGAAATATCAGCTGGTTTACAAAAGTCGGTGTAACAGGAACGGATATTGAAATAGTTCCTGCATCCAACGGTAAAAACTTCACCGGAGTTCCTACTACACAGGGTATTACCGCCGAAACTCAAAGGACTACAAGACAGTTTCCGGGCATAGATCTCGGTGTATTCGGTATACTCAATTACAATTTCTTCATTAACCGTCACCTTGTAACAGTCACTGGATTGAAGCCCGACAGTAAGTATTACTATCGTATCGGCGACGCATCAAGAAATTGGTGGAGTGATGTCGGTGTGATTGACACTGCTGATAATTCCGATGAATTTACCTTCTTCCATTTCAGCGACTCTCAAGGCGGAATTGAAAGGCAGTATCAGAAATGGGCTAACGCAGTTAAGACAGCCTACAATATGTATCCCGATTCTTCATTTATTATGAGTACAGGTGATCAGGTTGACAAGGGTACTAATTTTAAGCAGTGGAATTGGCTTTACAATACTGCGTCAGACAACATTATGAAATCCGTTATGATGCCTACTGCCGGTAACCACGAAAAGTCAGATAACGCCATTCTTGATTACAATATGCTTTCAAACCTTCCGCCTCAGAATACCGATTCCGGTGTATACTATTCGTTTGATTATAATAACGCACACTTTATTGTGCTTAACACCAACGACCTGAATAAAGACGGAACGCTCAGTGCACCTCAGCTCGCATGGCTTCAGTATGACGCTAATCAGAGTAACGCACAGTGGAAAATCGTAGCCTTGCATAAATCTGTTTATTCAGACGGACCTCATGCCGATGAAGATGAAATAGCAGGCCTTCGCACTCAGCTTACAACGCTTATGCCTCAGCTTGATATTGACCTTGTTCTTCAGGGACACGAGCATGCTTACTTCAGGACAGGTGTTATTAAAGACAATGCAATTGTTGAAACAAAGACAGCTGAAGTTTTCAATGATTCGGTTCCTTACACCGCAAGTGTTCAGCCTCAGGGCACAGTTTATGCAACTGACGGTGCTTCCGGCGTTAAATACTATAAGGTAGACGCTGCCGAAAGCATACCCGATCCTGCAAAAGCGCAGAAGATTGACAGACCTATGTTTGCCGCTATCCAGATTAAGGGAGACAGACTGTTCTTCGACGCTTATTACGTTGACGGTACAAGTGCGGTTAAGGTCGATTCCTTTGCAATAGCTAAATCACTCACAAGCGAAGAAGCTGCCAGAAACAATATTGACGACAAGAACGTAATCAACGATAACACATCCAAGCAAAGCGGCACAAAGTCCGCAAAGGATGTTAATTCACCGAAAACCTACGGTGATATTCTTCATACTGCCGTATATGTTGTTCCGATTGTTTCTCTTATAGTAATTGTTGCAATTATCATTAAGAGAAGACGTGATATGTACGTTTGGGAATAACCGCAGGGCAGGAGAGTATCAATTAGCATTTCACCAAAAGACACAGTCGAATGACTGTGTCTTTTAATTTTACATAAATTGACATTTTTTTACATTTATGATAATATAAACAAAATTAAGGAGGTGTGTATTTTGAAATCAACCGGAATAGTCAGACGGCTTGACAGGATGGGACGAATTGTTCTTCCTATGGAAACAAGAAAGCTTCTTTCCTTAACCGATGAAGAGGCCGCCGTGGAAATATATACGGAAAACGATATGGTTATTTTAAAAAAATACGTGCCTTCCTGTATTTTCTGTAACAGCACAGAAGGTCTGGTGGAATATCACGGAGCCAAAATCTGTGAGAGCTGTATTGAAACGCTGAATTTAAAAGCTAAAGAGATATTATAAAACATAAAAGAAGCGTCGTAAAGACGCTTCTTTTAATATAATTATAGTTTATTTACTGCTTACTTTGAAAACTCTTCTCTGATGTTTTTTATAATATTATCAACATCAAGCGAAGCAACAAGTACAGAAATATCAACCTCACTTGTGGTTATAAGATTTATATCTGCGTCGGCATCGTTAATTGCCTTAAACACACGTAAGGCAACTCCGGGACAGCCTCTCATTTCGTCACCGAAAACCGATAATTTACAGTTTCCGCTTCTTACGGACATCTTTACCTCAGGATGAGCTTCCTTTAACTGGGCGGATACATCAAGTATTTTTCCGAGGCAATCATCGTTTACCGTAAAGCTGAGGTCGGTAATATTGTTCTGAGTCGGTGTCTGTGAAATCATATCAACATCAACGCCGTGATCGTAAATCATCTGAAAAATCTGAGTAAGAAGCTTAGGGTCGGCAGGGGAGTCGTGTAAAGATATAAGCGTAACATCTTCAACAAGGGTTATATTCTTAATAATATTCATTTTCTCCTCCTACATTTCACTGATAAGATTCTTCATTGAATACATACCTGCGTTTTTAGGTGCAATAAATACTGCAGCATTTACTGCGCCGACGGCAAAGAGGCTTTTACTTCTTGCAGAATGACTTATTTTGATAACCTCGTCAAGGCCTGCAAAAATTACCTCATGCTCACCGACAATCGTTCCGCCTCTGACAGAGTGGATACCAATCTCATTTTTAGCTCTTTTAGCTCTTTTTGAGTGACGGTCGAATTCATACTCGGCTTCATAGTCAAGCGCGTTATTAACCGATTCCGCAAGCATAAGAGCAGTACCTGACGGAGCATCGATTTTTTGGTTATGATGAGCCTCAACTATTTCAATATCAAAATCATTTCCGAGCACCTTAGCAGCCTTAGCGGCAAGCTCTGAAATAAGGTTTACTCCGAGCGACATATTTGCAGTAAAGAAAACAGGAATACTCTCGGAAGTGTTTTCAATAAGCTGTTTTTGTCCGTCTGTAAGCCCGGTTGTTCCGATTACGGCGGCAATATTGTTTTTCCTGCAGTAGTCAAGCATGCCGGAAAGCACACTCGGATGTGAAAAATCAATAACTGCATCGGCTTTAATATCGATTTCATCAAAGCTTTTAAAAACGGGATAGTCTGCATTTCCGCTACAAGCGTCAACGCCGGCAACAATCTGACAGTCGTTTCTGGAGTTAACGCAATCGGTAACCGCTCTTCCCATTTTGCCGAAGCATCCGCTGAGAATAATATCCGTCATTTTTTTCACATCCTAAAGTTTATTTTCACGCAATTATGCCGTATTTTTCAAGAACAGCACGAAGCTTTGCTGTCTTTTCTTCAGTCATTTCACAAAGGGGAAGCCTGAGCTTGCCTGCCTTCATTCCCATCATATTCATAGCCATTTTTACGGGAATCGGGTTAACGTCCATGAACATAGCATTACAAAGCTCAAGATATTCAATCTGAAGCTCAGCACTCAGCTTAAAGTCGCCGTCAAGAGCAGCCTGAGCAATGTCATGAGCCTGCTGAGGCAAGATGTTAGAAAGTACGGAAATAACGCCTTTTCCGCCGAGAGACATAATAGGAGTAATCTGGTCGTCATTACCCGAATAAACGGTAAAGTCTTCCTCGCACAGCGAAATTGTTTTTGCAATTGAGGAAAGGTTGCCCGTAGCCTCCTTAGCACCGTAAATCATAGGATGCTTGGAAAGAACGGCATATGTTTCGGGCTTGATTTCGCAGCCGGTTCTTGAAGGAACATTGTAAAGTATAATCGGAATATTTACTCTGTCCGCAACATAGGTGAAATGCTTTATAAGCCCTTCCTGCGAGGTTTTGTTATAGTAGGGAGTAATAAGCAAAAGTCCGTCTGCGCCGGCTTCCTGGGCGGCGAGTGAAAGCTTTAATGAGAAAGCTGTGTCATTAGAGCCGGTAGAAGCGATAACAGGTATTCTTTTGTTTACAACGTCAATACAGTATTTAATTGCAGCGACATGCTCATCATATGAAAGTGTGGAGCCTTCGCCGGTGGTTCCGCAAATAATAATGGCGTCCGTTGAATTTTCAATCTGAAATTCAATCAGCTCTTTAAGCGCAGGAAAGTCTACCTCATAATTATCGTCAAAAGGTGTAACGATCGCAACGCCTGCGCCTGTAAAAATAGGCTTCTTCATAAAATAACCTCCTCTTAGTCCATGTAACCCTCTGCACAGAGAAGCTCGGCTAAAAGCACAGCTCCGCCTGCAGCACCTCTGAGAGTGTTATGAGATAAGCAAACAAATTTATAATCAAACTGTGTGTCCTCGCGAAGACGGCCGATTGAAATAGCCATACCGCCCTCAAGGTCACGGTTAAGCCTTGTCTGAGGCATATTGTCCTCTTGGAAATAATTAAGGAACTGTTTCGGAGCAGAGGGAAGCTCAAGAAGCTGAGGCTTACCTTTAAACTCTTTCCATATTTTAAGCATTTCTTCCTTAGAAGGCTTGTTTTCAAAGCGTACAAAAACTGCGCCCATATGTCCGTTTGAAACGGGAACTCGCAGGCACTGCGCTGTAAAGGCAGGCGTTTTTGAATCGACTATAACATCGCCCTCAACCTTACCCCAGATTTTAAGCGGCTCCTTTTCGGATTTTTCCTCTTCGCCGCCGATAAACGGAATAACATTATCAATCATTTCGGGCCAAGTTTCAAAGGTTTTACCTGCGCCGGAAATTGCCTGATAAGTGCAGACTAAAACATCCTTTACCTTAAAGCCTGCCTTGTCAACAGGGAAAAGCGCGGGAACATAGCCCTGAAGAGAGCAGTTGGGCTTAACTGCAATAAAACCGCGTTTTGTACCGAGGCGTTTTCTCTGTGCAGGAATAATATCGGTGTGCTCAGGATTAAGCTCGGGAAGCACCATAGGCACGTCGGGAGTATGTCTGTGAGCGCTGTTGTTTGAAACAACGGGACATTCAGCCTTAGCATATCTTTCCTCAAGAGCCTTGATTTCATCCTTTTTCATATCAACCGCACAGAAAACGAAGTCTACCATTGAGGCAATTTTCTCAACGTCTTCCGTTGCGTTCATGACCGTTATATTTTTTATACTGTCGGGGATCGCGGTTTCCATACACCATTTGCTTCCGACAGCTTCTTCATATTTTTTCCCTGCCGAGCGGGGGCTGGCAGCAAGAACTTTGATATTAAACCAGGGGTGCTCGCTTAAAAGGCAAATAAATCTCTGACCGACCATACCGGTGGCACCGATAATTCCGACATTATACTTTTTTTCCACTTGTATTTACCTCCAAAAAATGCTATTCTATAACAAGCAATTGTTATTGCATAAGAAGCCAATATACTATATATATAATATTTAAATAATTTTACCACTATAAGATGTTATAGTCAAACGAATTTTGAATTTTTATATAAATGTAGGAGTTTTTTAATGAAAAAAGCCGATTTTTATTACGATTTGCCGAAAGAATTAATCGCTCAGACGCCGATTGAGCCGAGAGACGCCTCAAGAATGATGGTCTTAAGCCGAGATGAGAATAAAATTGAACACAGATATTTCTATGATATTGCCGATTATTTAGAGCCCGGCGACTGCCTTGTGCTTAACAACACCAAGGTTTTACCCGCACGTCTTTACGGTGTGAAGGAAGAAACGGGAGCGCACGTTGAATTTCTTATGCTCAGCCAGAAGGAAAACGATGTCTGGGAGGTAATCACGGGCCCCGGAAGGCGAGCAAAGAAGGGTGCAAGGTTTTCCTTCGGCGACGGTATTTTAAAAGCCGAGATTACCGAAGTTCTTGACAACGGCAACAGACTTGCAAAATTCAGTTATAACGGAAACAACATATTCGATGTTCTCGACCGTGTCGGTGAGATGCCGCTTCCGCATTACATAACCGAGAAGCTGACCGATAAGGACCGCTATCAGACAGTTTATGCAAAGGAGTTAGGCTCAGCCGCAGCCCCGACAGCAGGGCTTCATTTTACCGACGGTATTCTTAAAAAGCTAAAAGAAAAAGGTATCAAAATCGCATATGTAACACTGCACGTAGGAATCGGTACCTTCCGACCCGTAAAGGCAGAAAACATTGAGGACCATAAAATGCACTCGGAGCATTATTATTTGCCAAAGGAAACTGCCGATATTATCAACGAAACAAAGCAGAACGGAAAAAGGGTAATCTGCGTCGGTACAACAAGCTGCAGAACTCTTGAAAGCGTAGCAAGCTTTCAAGGAAAAATATGTGAGGCAGAGGGCAATACCAATATTTTCATTTACCCGGGATATGAATTTAAGGTAATGGATGGGCTTTTAACTAATTTCCACCTACCCGAAAGCACATTGATTATGCTTGTTTCGGCATTTTATAACAGAGAAAAAGTACTTAATGCATATAATGAAGCCGTAAAAGAAAGGTACAGATTCTTTTCCTTCGGTGACTGTATGCTGATTATATAACGGAGAACAATATGTATAAGCTAATTAAAAAACAAGGTGACGCAAGAAGGGGAGAGTTTACCACCGTGCACGGTACGGTGCAGACCCCTGCGTTTATGAACGTAGCAACCTGCGGCGCTATCAAAGGCGCAGTATCGGCTTTTGATTTAAAAGAAATCGGCTGTCAGGTTCAGCTTTGCAACACTTATCATCTGCACGTCAGACCGGGTGACGGGCTTGTAAAAGAGCTCGGCGGTATTCATTTCTTCACACGCTGGGACGGTCCTATACTTACCGACAGCGGCGGTTTTCAGGTTTTCTCTCTTGCAAAGCTTCGCAGAATTAAAGAAGAGGGCGTATTCTTTAACTCTCACGTTGACGGCAGACATATTTTTATGGGTCCCGAGGAAAGTATGCAAATTCAGTCAAACCTCGGCTCAACAATAGCTATGGCTTTTGACGAATGTGTTGAAAACCCCTGTGAATACAAATATGCTAAGGAAGCCGCAGACCGCACTGTCAGATGGCTTAAACGCTGTAAGACGGAAATGCAACGGCTTAATGCTTTAGATGATACAATCAATAAAAATCAGCTATTATTCGGCATAAATCAAGGCTGTACATACAGTGATTTAAGAATTGATAATATGAAGGAAATTGCCGAGCTTGACCTTGACGGATATGCTATCGGCGGACTTGCCGTCGGCGAGCCCAAAGAGGTAATGTATGAGATTATTTCCGCAGTTGAGCCCTTTGCGCCGAAGGACAAAATCCGTTATCTTATGGGCGTAGGAACACCCGGAAACATTATTGAAGGGGTTTCAAGAGGCGTTGACCTGTTTGACTGCGTAATGCCTTCAAGAAACGCAAGGCACGGACATCTGTTTACACATCAGGGCATAATCAATATCAGCAACGAAAAATACTTAAAGGATACCTCACCGATTGAAGAGGGATGTCAGTGTCCGACCTGCCGCAATTTTTCCAGGGCGTATATAAGGCACCTGTTTAAGGCAAAGGAAATGCTTGCCATGCGCCTTTGCGTTATGCACAATCTGTACTTTTATAATATGCTCATGCAGGAAATCCGTGACGCTCTCGACAGCGACCGCTTCGACGAATTCAGAAAACAGTATGTTGATTTACTTGACACGAGAATATAAATACAGTTAAATTTCTGCACACTATTTTGTAATTTAATAATAATATAAAGGAGGTTGGATTAAATGAAAAACACAAAAGTTAGAAAATCACTGTCAATTTTACTGTCGCTGATAATGATTTTGTCCACTCTATCAATGCTGACAGTTACAGGCTTTGCGGCTACAAGTGGAAACTTTGAATATTCTATATCAAACAGCAAAGCCACTATAACAAAATACAGAGGAAACGCATCGAGTATTTCTGTTCCGTCAAACCTTGGCGGATATACTGTTGCAAGTATAGGCAATTATGCATTTTCCAGTTGCACCTCACTTACAAGTATAACAATCTCAAACAGTGTTACTAGTATTGGGGAAGGTGCATTTTACTGGTGCGACTCGCTTAAAAGCATAACAATCCCCAATAGTGTTACAAGTATAGGTAGCGATGCATTTGCTAATTGTTACTCACTTACTAGCATAACAATCCCCAATAGTGTTATAAGTATAGGTAGAGGTGCATTTTTTTCTTGTTACTCACTTACTAGCATAACAATCCCCAATAGTGTTATAAGTATAGGAGAAGATACATTTAAATACTGCAACTCGCTTAAAAAAATAGAAGTTAACAGTAATAATAAAAACTACAGTTCCGTAGACGGCGTTTTATTTAATAAAGATAAAACAGATTTAATAAAATATCCTGCGGGAAAAAAGAATTCAATCTATGTAATCCCCAACAGTGTCATAAGTATATGTAGATATGCATTTTTCGAATGCACCTCGCTTACAAGCGTAACAGTCCCCAACAGCGTTACAAGTATAGGTGATGCCGCATTTAGAGATTGCACCTCGCTTATAAGTATAACAATACCCGACAGCGTTGTAAGTATAGGTGATCGTGCATTTTATTATTGTCCATCACTTACAAGCGTAATTATATCAAACGGCGTTAAAAATATTGGTTATTTGGCATTTTTTGAATGTACCTCGCTTACAAGCATAGTTATTCCTGAAAGTGTTAAGAGTATTGAGGAATACGCATATGGTTATTGGGATGATAGTTATAGTAAAATAAAAGGTGCATCAATAGTCGGTGTCAAAGGGTCTGAAGCCGAAAGATACGCCAAGGCAAACAACATTCCTTTTTATGAAATCGGCACCTTCCCGGATGTCAAACAGGGATCTTGGTATTATGATTCTGTATATTATGTCTCCAAAAAAGGCTATATAACAGGTTATGCAAACGGAAAGTTCGGACCGAGCGATAACCTTAAACGTCAGGATTTCGTTTGCATACTTGCAAGAAT
>JAFRUO010000013.1 GCA_017438845.1 Clostridia bacterium
AAATACACTTCGTGTATGAAATATGCTTCGCATATTGAGGAATGAATTTTATTTCATTTTCTGCTTTTGCAGACATCTTACTTAACAAGGGAGTCGCCTCAAGAGGAAGACTTTTGTAGGGACGTCGGGACACCGTCCCCTACGGATATACGCCGTTAATTTGCAGCAATCTACGCGGGCGACCATTGGGCGCCCCTACGGTTTGATGTTCGGGGAAATCCCTGCTCCTTTAGTGTAAATTTTCATATAACGTAAAACTATCTCGGGACGTCGGGACGCCGTCCCCTACGGTTTGCGAAGCAAACACTTATTACTTCTTCACTATTCACTATTACGGGACGCCGTCCCCTACGGATATACGCCATTAATTTGCGGCAATCTAAGCGGGCGGATAATATCCGCCCCTACGGATGAAAATATAATCTCATAAAAAAACGGCGGGCGACCGAAGGTCGCCCCTACCGCAATTATTCATTTTTAAGTTTTAAGTTTTCAGTATTCATTAAACGCATATCGGAAGATATGCGATCTTAAGGCTTACTCTCTGCCTTGGAGCACGCTCATAACGTAATCGGGTACGTCGGAAATAAGAGCGTCACAGCCCCAGTCGGCAAGCTTGAGTATATCCTCTTTTTCGTTTACGGTCCAGACATTCACCGCCATTCCGAGTGCATGAAGGCGTTTGACCTCCTCCTCGGTTATTAACGTCCTGCCGGGGTGAGCGGCATTCGCATTGAGCTGAGCGCAGTACTTTTCAACGCCGAAGCTTCTGATTTCCTTACCGAGGTCATTGTCTTCGTAAAGCAACCCCGTTCTGATTGCAGGATCAAGCTCCTTTGACTCCCGTATACATTCGGGATCAAAGCAGGAAATAATGACGGAGTCCTGAATACCGTATCTGTGAATCTCCTCAACGGTGCGCTTTACAAGGTCGTTTTTGGTCTGCGGGGCCTTGATTTCAATATTGATAAGCCGCATATCCTTTACAACGTCAAGCAGTTCCGAAAGCGTGGGAAGCGTAACGCCTGCAAAGTCGGGGCTGAAATATGAGCCGAAGTCGAATTTTTTAAGCTCGTCGCAGGTGTAGTCGTTGATAAGCCCCTGACCGTCGGAGGTCGCGTCAATTGTGTAATTGTGACAGATTACGATCTTCCCGTCCTTTGAAAGGTGAACGTCGGTTTCAATACCGTCGGCGTTAAACTCAACGGCTTTTTTAAAGGCGGGAATTGTGTTCTGAGGCGCTCTTTTGTTGGCACCCCTGTGTGCTAAAACCAATGGCATAATATTACCTCTTTTTTAAAAATTTCAATTACTATTTTATTAACTGACATCCGATTTGTAAAGTGTTTTAATTTTCGGAAATTAAAACCATTTTTTCTTTTTGCCGATTATAACAAGCGCCGCAACCACCGCAACCGACAGGGCTATCACATAAACGTAGCCGTATTTCCAGCCAAATTCGGGCATAGAGTTAAAGTTCATACCGTACCAGCCGACAATTACCGTCAACGGGAAGAAAATACTGGTAATTACGGTAAAAACCTTCATTGTGTTGTTCAGCTTTAAATCGAGGTAGGACGAATATGCGTCCTGCAGGTGCGTGACGGAGGCGCTGAGCGAGTCGGTGTCCTCACGGAGCCTGACGATTCTGCCCGACAGGTTTGCGATATACATCAGGTACTCGTCGTCAAAGATTTCGTTTTCGTTTTCCTCGGCGGCGTCGGTGATGTCGAAAAGCTGCTCATAATAGTTATGCATTGTAAGAAGCTCCTTTTTAAGGTGCAGAAGCTCAATGTTGAAGCTTTCGGGAGCGTAGTCGTTAAGCACGTCCTCTTCAAGGGCTGCAATTTCATTTCCCGTGTCCTCAATGTATTTAAAGTCGTTGGCAATCAGCTGATCAAAAAACGCGTAAACTATCTTTTCAAGGCAGGTGTTGTCGGCAGGGTAACGCTTTAAAGCCCCCTCAAACTTCTGCCTTGTCGAGCCGTCATAATCCTCAACGTCGACAACGAGGAAAAGGTTTTTCTTAAAGTATATCGCAACGCAGTCGTCCCTTTGAAAATCCTCGGAAAAGTTCGCAATTTTAAGCTCGGTAAAGGTATAGCTGTCGTAGACCTCGACGCCGCTTCTGAAATGCTTGCTGACAGATTTGCAGGACTGCACGGTGGAATAAGCAAACCCGAGCGCGGTGTATATTTCCTCCAGCTCACGGGCGCTGACATAACCTGCGGTCAGCTGATTTTCGTTGATTTCTTCGGCGGAAATTTCCTGCATCTTTCCGTTAAACGTGTAAAACATAAAGCTCTCCTTTCGGGAGTGAATTTACTTTCCGTCGGGGAAGCTCGTAAAGCAGCCCCTCTCGAACTCAGGCATGCCGTCCTTTTGTGCCTGAGCCTTAAACGCCTTAATCATAAACGACATACTCTCGGCGAGGTTCCTCATTGTCTGCAGACCTTCAAGGTCCTTTTTTACGTCCTCTGCGGTAAAGCCGTGCACCTGATTCCAGTAGGTGCTTGAAGCTACGGGCATTGCGCTGATAGTAAAATACTTATTAAGGGCGTCAAAGCTTGCGGTGTTGCCTCCCCTTCTGCAGGTTACGACTGAGGCACCCACCTTCATAAGCTTGTCGGCGCTGTCCATACTGTAAAAGAGACGGTCAAGGAACGAAAGAACTGTGCCGTTGGGCGAGCCGTAATATACGGGGCTTCCGATTACAAGCCCGTCGGACTGCCTGAATTTTTCGGCGGTTTCGTTAACAAGGTCGTCAAAAGCGCATTTGCCGAGCTCCTTGCAACGGTTGCAGGAAATACAGCCCCTTATCTGCTTTGAGCCGACCTGAACGGTTTCGGTTTCAATTCCGTTTTTTTCGAACACCCTACACATCTCCGCAAGCGCCTCGGCAGTGCAGCCGTGAGCGTGCGGACTTCCGTTTAACAAGAGTACCTTTGACATAGCTTTGCCTCCGTAAAATTATTATATATTCAAGTTTAACAGATTTAAGGCATTTTTTCAATCGGTATTTGACGAAGCGTATTGTGCCGGGGTTAAAATTATGGTATTATTTATTTGTTTAATGAAAGAAGGTCAAGCTATGAAGGAGAAAATATTTCTTTTTGTCTCTGGGGTTTTAATTATCATTGCCGTTGTAGTTGCAATTATTATAGTAAACCAAGGAGTGTTCTCGGTGGGAAACGACGAAAAATATTCCGTTAACAATACACAAGCTCTTCCCGACAGCCCGATCAAGGGAAAGACGATTATTTTCCTGGGCTCTTCCGTAACTTACGGCGCAACCTCTGAGCAGGATTCGTTTGTCGATTACCTTGTAAAGGAGGACGGCATTACCGCAGTAAAGGAGGCGGTTTCGGGCACCACGCTCGTTGAAGGCCCGAAAGGCTCTTACATTGCAAGAATGAAAAGGCTGAGCCCCGACATTAAGGCGGATTTGTTTATCTGTCAGCTCTCGACAAACGACGCTACAAAGAGAAAGCCCCTCGGAGAAATTTCCGAAGGCTTTGACGAAGAAAGCTTTGACACCTCAACCGTAGCGGGTGCGATTGAATATATTATTTTTTATGCAAAGAGCACCTGGAACTGCCCGGTGGCGTTTTACACGGGTACACAATACAAAAGCGAGCGTTACGGCGAAATGGTTTCACTGTTAAATGAAATTGCCGAGAAATGGGATATTGACGTCATTGACCTCTGGAATAACAGCGAGATGAACGCCGTGTCCAAAGAGGATTATAAGCTTTACATGGTAAACGGTATACACCCGTCAAGGGCAGGCTACAAGCTTTGGTGGACGCCGGTGTTCCGTGAATACCTTTACGAAAAGCTGAAATAATAAACAACAGAAAAACAGAGCTTTAGGGCTCTGTTTTTTTATAGTTCTTTTTTCATATAGACAAGCTCTTTGTACTCGCCCGTGCGAAGCAGGAAGCCCTTGGGATTTCTGCCGTATTCCTCAAAGCCGAGCTTTTTATAGAGGGCAAGCGCCCTTGCATTATCCGCTACGACATCAAGCTCAAGCTGAATGTATCCCGCTTTCCGTGCCGAGTCGATACACGCCCTTACAAGCTGCTCGCCTATACCGAGACCCCAGAACTCCTTAAGAATGCAGACTCCGAAGCTCGCCCTGTGTCGGCGCTTTATCTGAGTGCCGACAGCGGTTATGCCTGCCGTGCCGACAAGCCGACCGTCGAGAAAGGCAAGTATTTCACACTCACGCTCGCTGTCCTGCTTTCCCTTTAAAAACTGCGCTTCGCTTTCAGTTGTATATTCGCACTCGTCGGGATAAATGAGCAGATTATCGGTTTCGCCTAAAGTCTGTATAAACACCTTCAGCAGAGCCTCGGCGTCGTCGGGTGTACAGCTGCGTAAAACCAGCTCCCTGCCGTCCCTCAGCTTTGTTCTGTTTTCATATTTCAAGATTTTTTCCTCCCGTCATTTCGCCCCAGCCGCTGACATTGTCCGACTGCATTGCTCCGATTATCTTTTGTCTGAGCATGGGGTATTCCTTTTCAAGGGACGCTAAAAGCTCCTTGGTCCTCTGCCTGTTTGTAACCTTATCTGCAGGGCATTTGCTTTTTACCACGGGCAGCTTGTTCCGCCGCGCAGACTTTTCAATTTCCCTTTCTTCAATCAAAACCATGGGTCTTATTAAATATAGCTTCTTTTCGGAAAGATATGAAACGGGAGAAAAGCAGGCAACCCTGCCGCCCGACAGCAGATTCATCATAAAGGTTTCGGCGGCGTCGTCAAGGTGATGGCCGAGTGCGACCTTGTTACACCCTGCTTCCTTAGCGGCGTCATGCAGGATTCCCCTTCTCATTTTAGCGCACAGTGAGCAGGGATTTTTTTCTTTTCTTTCGACAAAGATTACCTCCCACAGTCTTGTGCTTTTTATTACATAATCCACCTTCAGCTCTTCGCAGAGTCTTTTAATCTCGTCATAATTTCCCTTTTCTCCGTTGAAATTATAATCGAGTGTGACAGCCGTAATATCAAAGCGCTTCGGGTAAAACGTGCGAAGCCGCGCAAGCGCAGTAAGCAGCACGAGCGAGTCCTTGCCGCCGGAAACACCTACGGCAATTCTGTCGCCGTCCTCTATCATATTGTACCTGTCAACCGCTGCCCTGGTAAGGCTTAAAATCTGCTTCATACTATTTCCTCCAAGGGTATTTTACACGAATTTTGTCCCTTTGTAAACTTATAAATTGCCTTTACAAGCTTTTGTTTTAAATGTATAATAAAGCCTAAAGGAGGTTTTGTTATGATTAATTTATTACCGTTACTCGGAAAATACTGGGACCTTTTTATTGACGGCAACGACCAAAAGAGAATTGACTCACAGACGCCGCCCGAAAACGTCGACGTACATTCCGACATCTCTTATATTGACGACGGCAAGTGGCAGCATCTGCTCGACGTTTACACACCTGCCGGAAATACGGAATCGCTGCCGATTATTGTTGACATTCACGGCGGCGGCTGGATGTACGGCACAAAGCTTATCAATAAGTACTACAATATGACGCTCGCACAGAAGGGATATGTAGTTTTCAGCATTAACTACACGCTTATTCCCGATTGCGACATCGCCGCTCAGCTTCAGGACTGCATGGCGGCGCTTGCATGGATAAAGAAAAACGCAAAGAGCTATCACGGCAACCTGCGTGAGCTTTATATTACGGGCGACTCGGCAGGCGGCTTCCTTGCGGCTTATGTGACTATGCTTAACAACTCCGACGTTCTTTGCGAAGCGTTTGACACCGTTTCACCGAAGCTTAACATCAGAGGTCTCGGTCTTACCTGCCCCGTGTGCTACCTTGACGTAAAAGGCACCGTCGGTCTTTACACAAGACAGATGCTTATAGGAAACTATGAGGCTTCAAAGTACCACAGGCTTGTAAACCTTGACAGGGCGCTTCGGTACAGCTCGCTTCCGCCGACATACCTTATCACCTGCGGCGGCGACTTGCCGGCAAAAAAAGCGACCTTCAAGGCGTATGAGGATTTAGAGGACGCAGGCGTTAAATGCAAGCTTAAGTATTTGCCCGACAAAAAGCTTCAGCACGTTTTCTGCATAACCGACCCGTTTGCCCCGATTTCACAGGAGGTAAACGAGGATATGCTTAAATATTTCAAGGCGAATAAGTAAAAATAATAATCGAGTAAAATATATGAATTTGCGAGAAAACTAAAGAAAACGTGAGATTTTAGTGTTTATGATTAATTTTTTTAAAAAAATTGTTGACTTAATTTAACCTAAGTGGTAATATATTGAGGCACTAAAAAGAAAATCTATTGGAGGTAAAGTTATGTCAACTTATATGCCCAAGGCTGCAGACATCAGCCGTGACTGGTATGTTCTTGACGCAGAGGGAAGAACTCTCGGCGAGGTTGCCGTTGAGGCCGCTACCCTTCTTCGCGGTAAGCACAAGCCCACATTTGCTCCTCACGCTGATTGCGGCGATTTCGTAATTGTTATTAACTGCGAAAAAATCGTTCTTACAGGCAACAAGCTTGAAAAGAAAATGTATTATCATCACACAGGTTACATCGGTAACTTAAAGGAAGTTAAGTACAAGACTCTTATGGCTGAAAAGCCCGAGTTCGTTATTACTAAGGCTGTTAAGGGTATGCTTCCGAGCAACACCCTCGGCGCAAAGGCTCTTACAAGACTTCACGTTTACCGGGGCGCTGAGCATCCGCATGCTGCACAGCAGCCTAAGGTAAGAGAATTTTAAGAAAGGGAGGCAAAGTAAATGTACGAATCAGCACCTTATTTTTACGGTACAGGCAGAAGAAAGAAATCAGTAGCACGTGTTCGTGTTTATGCAGGTACAGGCAAAATCACAATCAACAACAGAGACATCGATGATTATTTCGGTCTTGAAACCTTAAAGCTCGTTGTTCGTCAGCCTCTCACTCTTACAGGCTTGACAGACAAGTTCGACATCGTTTGCACAGTTGCAGGCGGCGGCGTTACAGGCCAGGCAGGCGCAATCCGTCACGGTCTTTCAAGAGCCCTTCTTCAGTACGACGAGAACCTTCGTGTTCAGCTCAAGAAGGCTGGCTTCTTAACAAGAGACCCGAGAATGAAGGAAAGAAAGAAATACGGACTCAAAGGCGCACGCCGTGCACCCCAGTTCTCAAAGAGATAATTGCATTATCATTTTATACAGCTCTCGAAAGAGGGCTGTATTATTTAATATGCCGATATATCAGTGAAGGAGGATGACCATCTTGCAGGATTACTTAATGCTTATTGCTGTTGCGTTAGTAATAACGATTGCAATACTTTTGATTATTATTTTTAAAGACAGAAAAACCGATGACGGTTATCAGGATAACAACCCCAAAAGTAACAGCTTACAAGGAAACAACATCCAAAGAAGCAATTATCAAAGGAATAACTTTCAAAGAAGTAATACTGTACTCGGATATACGCCCGATGAGGTCAGAAATAAGCGTTATACCCTGCCCGATTATCTCGGCACTCAAACACGTTTCTACACACATTTTGCAAAGAATCTCAAATCAAGGATTCATCAGAACGAATGGACAAGAATAAAAGCCCTTAATGAGTATTCTGACAAGATAGAAATAACGGTTGATTTCCACGATATGGATGTTAAGCAAGCAGGTAATCTGCTTACAAGGCTGATAGATTCCTGCGACAGAGATGTTGTTTTTCTTTATACCGTTCACGGATACAACAACGGAACGGCACTCAAGGAAATGATAAGAAACAAGCACTCGGATAAAATACGCTGTATTCAGCCCGATGAATACAATCAGGGGAAAACACTTGTAATAATTGATTCAAGACCGTTAAGCTAACCGTTTATAACAAGCCGTTTTGCACTATTGAAAAATATTTCCAAATGATATATTATATAAGTATAAAAGAAAAGGCGGTGTTGCTATGAAAGAAAATGTGTTTTATTTTATTGTCGGCTCTCAGTTCCTCTACGGTGAGGAAACGCTCGTATTAATTGACCGTGACTCAAAGCAAATGGCGGACGGACTCAATGCCGACAAAAATATCCCCTGCACTATAAAATGGTTTCCCTGCGTAAAGACAAGCGAGGAAATTTACTCGGTTATGAACGAGGCAAACAATGACGAAGCCTGTGCAGGCGTAATCACCTGGATGCACACCTTCTCCCCTTCCAAAATGTGGGTTAAAGGTCTTACTGCGCTTCGCAAGCCTTACCTGCACCTTAACACGCAATTTAACCGTGAAATCCCGTGGAATGAGATTGATATGGACTTTATGAACCTTAACCAATCGGCGCACGGCGACCGTGAACACGGGTACATTGCCGCAAGGCTCAGGCTTAACCGCAAGGTCATTGCGGGCTACTGGCAGGACGAGGAATTTACGAAAGAAATCGGTATCTGGATGAGAGCCGCTGTCGGTGTAAAGGAGTCAAGACAGCTTCGTGTGCTTCGTATTTCGGACAATATGCGTAACGTCGCAGTCACCGAAGGCGACAAGGTTGAAGCGCTTATCAAGCTCGGCTGGGCGGTCGACCACTACGGCGTAGGCGATATTATAAAAGAGGTCGAGGCGGTAAGCGAAGAGGAAATTGACGCTCAGATGGCTCGCTATAACAACAATTATATAATGGATACGGACAACATCGACTCAGTACGCTATCAGGCAAGAGAAGAGGTTGCCTTAAAGAAATTCCTTGACAGGGGTAACTTTAAAGCCTTCCACACAAATTTTGAGGATTTGCAGCAGCTTCGTCAGCTCCCCGGTCTTGCCTCTCAGGACCTTATGCTTCAGGGCTACGGCTTCGGCGCAGAGGGTGACTGGAAGGTAGCCGCAATGACAAGAATTATGAAGGTAATGGCGGAGGGTATCGGCAAGGGTACCGCCTTTATGGAGGACTACACCTATCACCTTGAAAAGGGAAACGAAATGATACTCGGCGCTCATATGCTTGAGGTTTGCCCGTCAATTGCCGACGAAAAGCCGAAAATACAGGTTCATCCCCTCGGCATCGGTGACAGAGAGGACCCTGCAAGGGCGGTGTTCAAGGCAAAGCAGGGCAAGGCTATTGTAGTTTCACTGATTGATATGGGCGACCGTTTCAGAATGATAGTAAACGACATTGAGTGTCAGAAGCAGGAGCATGATATGCCCCGACTTCCCGTTGCGGGCGTGCTCTGGAAGCCGCTGCCCGACCTTAAAACCTCGGCTACGGCTTGGATATATGCAGGAGGCGCTCATCACTCCGTACTCAGCTATGACCTTACGGCGGAGCATATGCGTGACTTTGCGGAGATAATGGGAATCGAATTTGTTCACATAAACAAGGACACAGAAATCGGCGCTTTCCGAAAAGAGCTTGAATACAACGACGTGATATGGAGGAACAAATAATGCTTGAAAGCTTAAAGCAGGAGGTTTTTAAAGCCAACCTCCTTTTAAAGGAATACGGGCTTGTGGTGCTGACCTGGGGCAATGTTTCCGCAATCGACCGTCAGTCGGGACTGATTGTCATTAAGCCTTCGGGGGTGCCGTACGAAACAATGAACGTCAACGATATGGTGGTAGTCGACCTTGAGGGAAACGTAGTCGAAGGACATTTAAAGCCCTCCTCCGACACGCCGACTCACATTGAGCTTTACAAAAGCTTTAAGGACATCGGCTCCGTAGTGCACACTCATTCCCCGTGGGCGACTGCGTTCGCTCAGGCAGGCAGAAATATTCCTGCCTACGGCACAACTCACGCGGACTTTGCAAACCGCAACATCCCCTGTACAAGAGGGCTTACTCAGTCCGAGGTTGAGGACGAGTATGAAAAGAACACAGGCAGAGTAATTGTAGAACGCTTTGAAATTGAAGAGATTTCACCGAACGACTGCCCTGCAGTGCTTATTCACAGACACGGTCCCTTCTGCTGGGGCAAGGATTCATTCAAGGCGGTTGAGAACGCACTTGTGCTTGAGGAAATTGCAAAGATGGCGTTCCGCACGGAACAGCTTGCCGATTATGAAGGCAGACAGGCAGGCATAGAGGATTATCTTTTAGACAAGCACTATCAGCGCAAGCACGGCAAAAACGCCTATTACGGACAGAAATAAAGGTATTTTAAAAGACGGCATTCAGTTGCCGTCTTTTTTTATTTATAAATAATATAAAGCATAAAAAAAGGACTCCCGAGGGAGTCCTTTAATTGATTGTGTTTTGCTTATTTGTAAAGCTTAACAGACTGGTCGAAATATCTTCCGCCTGTAATAATACCGTTCTGGAAGAAGGTGTCGAAGCCGTCAAGAGCGGTGTCGCCGTCAAGGTCTGCCGCATAGAAGTAAACTGTGCCGGCAGTGATATTTGACTGACCGAAGAAAGCGTCGCCCTTGAGTATCTGAGCGTCAGTATCGTTTACGTTACCGTCGCCGTTTATGTCGCCGTAAAGGATAACCGTAGCAACCTCATAAACTACCGAATGGTCTTCTGCATTGACAAGCTTTACAAGATTGCCTGTGCCTACCTTTGCATCGGATGAAAGCTCTGTACCGTCTGCAGTTGTAATAATGATGGTCTGTTCGCTGTTCTTAAGCTGTGCTTTAATGTCGCTGACTGTATTAGCGTTTACGTCAAGACCTACCATATAGGTATATTCCGTATCTCTGTCAACGGTAATTGAAGAACTGTCTTCGGGAAGAATGGTTGTCAAAACCTCGAGACCGTCAACAGCGCCTGAGATTTCGTTTATGGCATCAGCCTTCTGCTGAGGTGTAGCGTCGGGATCATTGAGGATATCCTCTGCATTCTGAATTGCGTCCTCAAGGTCCTGAATTGATTCGGGTGACATACCTGTTGTATCAAGGTTCTGAGCCTCGTCGATTATATTCTGAAGAATATCGTCGATTGCGTTGTTAAGAGCGTCTGTTGCAGCCTGAACCTCTGCAGGTGTTGCGTCGGGATTATCATCGACTGTCTTGGCGTCATTAATAGCGTCCTCAAGCGCGTCTGCAACGGTAGGATCAATATCCGTTGTATCAATCGTTTCAGCAGCGGCAATTGTTTCTTCAAGCTCTGTCTTGTCAGCCTCAAGAGAGTCAATTGCATTTATAATGTCATTGAGAGCATCAGCCTTCTGCTGAGGTGTTGCGTCGGGATCGTTGAGAAGTTCCTCTGCATTCTGAATAGCGTCCTCAAGATCCTGAATTGATTCAGGTGACATTCCTGTTGTGTCAAGATTCTGTGCCTCATCAAGAGCCTCAATGAGAGCTGCCTCAACAGCATCTGCAAGAGCATCATTTGCTGCCTTGATTTCAGCTACTGTTGCATCGGGGTTGTTGTCAACCGCAACAGCATCATCAAGAACCTCATTGAAGTAGTCGATCAAGTCATCGGGGATCTTGATCTGATCAATGCTCTGTGCTGCATCGATAGTTTCCTCAAGTTCAGACTTGTCGGGAGTAAGACTGTCAACTGCATCTGTAAGTGCGTTTATAGCGTCAACCTTTTCCTGAGTTGTGGCATCGGGATCATTGTTGACCGCCTCTGCCTGTGCGATAGCGTCCTCAAGGTTTGTTGCCGAAATCGGAGTCATACCCGTAGGATCAACATTGTTTGCTTCGTCGATTGCGCTCTGAAGTATCTGATCAATAGCATTTTTAAGCGCATCCGTTGCGGCCTTAACCTCTGCAGGTGTTGCGTCGGGGTTGTTGTCAACTGTCTTGGCTGCTGTGATAACATCCTCAAGCTGCTGAGCTGCAGTGGGATCAATATTTGTTGTGTCTATAGCCTCTGCAAGATTGATGGTTTGCTCAAGCTCTGTTTTGTCAGCCTGGAGTCCGTCAACTGCGTTCTGAAGCGCAAGAAGAGCTGCAGCGACATCCTGAACGGAAGCGTTGTCATTGTCAAGCACTGCCTGTGCGTCTGTAATTGCCTGATTGAGTGCCTGTGCAGTGTCAGATGTGTAATCGCTCTGATCGATTGCATTTGCCTGATCTACTGCATTCTGAAGAGCGGTCTTGTCAGGCTCAAGTGCGTTGATTGCATTGTAAAGCGCAAGAGCCGCCTGATTGATAATCATCTGATTTGTGCCGTTGTCATAGAGATTACGGTCAATTGCCTGTGCATTTTGAAGCGCAGTCTCAAGTGCGGCATAGCTTTCGGGAGTGAAAAGTCCTGCGTCATTGTTAAGCTGTGATGCCTGAGCGATTGCAGCGTCAAGCATAGTGTAATTGCAGGGGTTATTCTGATTTTCGGTATTGTTGAGGTTGTCAATAGCGTCCTGAAGAGCCTGAACGGCGTCGTCAATCGCCTGCTGGTTGTTACCGTCCTCATCGTCGTAGAGGTTAAGCAAATCCTCAAGATTCTGCTTAGCGTCCTCAAAGTTCTGATATGCCTCGTCGGTGTATTGACCGTTATCGTTGCTTATATCGTTTGCAGTGTCAAGTACATCGTCTGCGCCTGTGTAATCGCAGGGCTGGTTGACGTGGGTCTGATAATTGAGTGCATTGATAGCATTGTTAAGGTCCTTTGTAAGACCGTCAATCATAGTCTGGTTTTCGTTTGAGTCAACGATATGAAGGTTGCGGTCAACCGTTGTTGCAGCGGTATATGCATCCATAAAGTCATTCCAGACCTCGTTGATATAGTGGTTGTCTGCGTTGTCGTTGTACTCTGCTCTCTTCTGATCTGCAAGTGCAATAGCCTCGTCAAGCTTTGTATAGTCGCAGGGAACCGTCATATCGTCGGGGATAATCTGTTTAATCTGAGCAACAAGACCGTCGATAACGTCCTGCTCATAGTAAACAGTACCGTCTAAGGTGTAGTTTTCTTCAATATCGTCAAGAATTGTTCTGAGTGATTGAAGCTGTTCCTGTGTAAAGCCGGAATTACTGTTGTTATAAATACTTTCAGCCTTGTTGATTTCGTTTATAAGTTCACGGACATCGGTTACGTTGATGTGGAAGTTTACATAATCGTCTCCGCCTTCGGGAAGGTCATGGTCGCCTGCCGAAAGTGCCCAAAGTCCCGATGTGTATTCAATATTCCACTTCGGATTGTAGGTTGCGTGTCCGTTTGCGTCAAAGGTATAGATATATCTCCATACTACACGGTAAATCGTACTCTGATATGAGTAACCCGAGCCGAGTGCTCCCGGAAGACCGGAGTTGTTAGGCTGTGAGTCGGAATTCTGAGTTAAGCAATATACATCTATATTGTGATTTCCTATAGCCGAGATAAAGTCCTGAGTTGCGGAATCGTTCGGAAGAAGGTAAACATCGTTAACACGAACCGTGTTTCCGCCGTCGTTTTTATATGCAGTTAAATCTGTATAGAACGAGAATGTTTCGTTGTCCTGAGTCTGAACAAAATTGAAGTTAACGTCCTTAACCCACATTGAAATGTAGTTGTCGCCTCTGCCGTCGTTGTCGTTTTCGGAAAGCTTATGCTCCCACTTGCCGTCGCTTGAGAGAGGTGCAATACCCTCCATGCGAAGCTCGAAGTCCGCATATACATTCATATCGCCTGTGATAAGTGTGCTTTCGTCAACGATATTTCCTTCTGCATCCTTCCAAGCGGAGAATACCATACGCTCCATTTCGGGCTCGCCGATAAACTTATCCGTTACATCGTGGAAGTTATAGTCCTTGCCGAGCTCACAGGTGTTCTGTGCAAAGAGCTCATCGCCGGAATAATAGCTGATTAAAGCCTTCCTTGTGGGAAGAAGATTGTCGATTGCCGTTCTGAGGTTGTCAGCCGCTGTATCGATTGAGCTCTGGTTTGCACCGAGGTCATCCTCTGTAAGATAACGGTCAACAGCCTTTGCCGCATTGTATGCGTCGACAAATGTGTCATAAAGAGCTTCATCAAAAAGCTTGCCGCCGAGACCTCCGTTAACGTTTTCCTCGACACCTGCGGCGCGTGTAAGCTGTGCGTCAAGAGCGCTGTAATCGCAAAGGAGTCTCTGACGAAGAGCCGATACCATTTCGTCAATGACATCCTGTGAATAATAAGTGTTACCGCTTAAATCTCTGCCGCCCGTAATATCGGTGATATCCACATTCGCTTCGTTTGCCATATCGGCAAGAGTTCTCAGCTCTCTCATATCGATAACTCTGATTGTGAATACGGGGTCAAGATTTTCCGCCTCATCCGAGCCCTCGATAACGGTATATGCCGTGTTGTGTGATTCGAGTGTATATCCTACTCCTGCGCCTCTTGAGGTAAACTCAATCTGCCATTCAGGATGATATACAGCGCTGCCGTTTGCAACAAAGTTTTCGGTATATGTCCAAGACGTAAAGTAAGTTGAGAACCAGTTAGTCTTAAGTTCGTCTCCGTTAGGACTGCTGTCTCCGCCGTCGTTAACCTGACCCTGTTGAAGTGCCCAAGAAGATGAAGTGACCATATCTGCAAATGTCTGATCGTGCTCAACGTGAGTGTTGACAAAAGTGATATGAGCCTCATTTGCGAAATTATTCTTGTACGCGTAAAAATTAGTCGTATAAGAGAATTCCTGATTATCCTGTGTCTGCATAAACACAAATTCAGTGTCAGCAATTGCCATACTTACAAAAAACGGTCCGTTTGAGTCAAATCCGTTTCTGCTGCTGTTAAGCTGAGAGGTACCGTAGTTCCACTCGCCCGTAGCATAAACTCTGCCGGTTGCCGCTGTCGATACAAAAGCTACCATAGGCATCATGCCGAGAATCATAACGATTGAAAGCAAAATGCTCAGGGTCTTTTGTGAAAGCCTGCTCGTTCTCATTTATATTTCCTCCTAAAAATAATTTACAATACTATTATATAAAAACAGCATTAAAAAGTATAACACAGTAAGTGATTCCTTGCAACATTTTTTGTATGGAATGTTCACTAAATTTTCTCGTTAATTTTTTAGCAATTTGTATTTTATAACATAATTGTGTCAAAATTATGTCAAACGGGAAAATTTTTTTAACAAAGAAAAGAAAAATGCTTAAAAAAAGAGACGGCGGAACCGTCTCCTATTATTATTTATAGATCAATAGTAATTAGGCGGCAGCTGATAGCCCATTGAACGAAGAGCCGCAATATAGTTAGGGTCGCCTACACGTTGGAAGGAAGCCTGCCTTTCCTTCTCAAGCTTCTCTCTTGTTTTCGCAAGTCCCTTTTCGCCCGATTCCTTCATAAGACCGACGCCGCCCGCAACGGCAACGCCGCCAATCAGAAACGGCCACGGTGCAATCCACCCGAAAATAATCATAACTATGCCGAAAGCTATCGCAGCCAAGCCGATAACGACAGCAACTATGCCCTGTTTGCGTTTGTCGTGCTTATGTTCCTCGGTAGGGTTAACGTCAACCTGACGAATGCCCTCAAAGGCAATCTCGTGATAAGTAAAATCAAGATACTGTCTTTTGCATTTTTGGCAGGACCTTATGGGACTGCCGTAATGATAATCACCTGTCAAGCCGTACTGCTTGCCGCAGAAAGGGCACCTGACGAAGCTGGTGTCAACCTTTTTAGCCATTATACTTCCCTCCTTGACACGAATGATAACATATAAAAATCTTTTTTTCAAGTTAACATTTGCAACTTTATGAGTTGTATAAAAATAATACTTTAAATTAGAAATATTATCTTGACAAATCGCCGTCTCAAAGATATAATATTTAGGCACTGTGAAATGCGCTGATAGCTCAGCTGGATAGAGCATCTGCCTTCTAAGCAGAGGGTCGGGGGTTCGAGTCCCTCTCAGCGCGCCAGCATATGGTGGGTATAGCGTAGTTGGTTAACGCGTCAGTTTGTGGCACTGAAGACCGTCGGTTCGAATCCGACTATCCACCCCACTTTAATTAAAGGGACCTTTGCAAAAAGGTCTTTTTTGGTATAGCGGTGTCGTCAAGCGGTAAGACACAGCACTTTGACTGCTGCATTCGTAGGTTCGAATCCTGCCACCGCTGCCAAAAAGAGGATAGGGGTTAATCCCCTGTCCTCTTTTTTGTTAAATGCAGGATTCGAACCGTTTTTGTCCGTCTTTTGCGGTTCGCCGCAGGCGGAGCAAAAGGGACATATAATCGTTGCCTGCGACAGCAAGCGTAGCGTGGCTGTCGGATGCTGCCACCGCTGCCAAAAAGAGGATAGGGGTTAATCCCCTGTCCTCTTTTTTTAAAAATGCAGGATTCGAACCGTTTTGTCCGTCTTTTGCGGTTCGCCGCAGGCGGAGCAAAAGGGACATATAATCGTTGCCTGCGACAGCAAGCGTAGCGTGGCTGTCGGATGCTGCCACCGCTGCCATGA
>JAFRUO010000014.1 GCA_017438845.1 Clostridia bacterium
AAAAAGGATTGCCTTAGGGCAGTCCTTTTTCTTTGGTTGTTAAATTGACCTGAGCCGACGAGTTTGTGTTTCGGCAGACGTATCGGCTGTTAATTGGCTCACGCCCTCCCGCTGCCTGCGGCAGAAGAAGGGAGAGTGTGAGCAGGAAGAAACAGGGAGAAATGCGAAGCGCTCCAAGCGAGCAGTACGACCATGTTTCTGACCGATAGGGTCGAGGTCAGAACAAAAACGAAAAAAGTTTCAGGATTAAGGATTGCCTTAGGGCAGTCCTTTTTCTTTGGTTGTTAAATTGACCTGAGCCGACGAGTTTGTGTTTCGGCAGACGCAGAGAAAAGCAGACGCAGAGAAAAGCAGTAAGTCATAAGGCTCGCCGCAAGCCGTCCGAAGTGCTGATTTATCGCATAACACATTGACAAAAAAACTTTTGTATGATATAAAAATATTGTGACGGGAAGTCACACACTTTACAATAAAAGGGAGATATATTATGAAAAAGATTATAGCTTTATTGCTGATAGCGGTTATGGTTATTTGCTTTGCTGCCTGCGGCGGAAAAACCGATAATGACGCTACGGTTCCGTCGGCAAACAGCAATGCGGAAGAACAGGGCGTTAATGCAGACGAAGGCGCATCGCAAAGCGCCGCTGCTGCAACACCTGCCGAACTTACCGGCAAACTCAACCTCATCAACCTCGACGACAGGGATCCGTCCGTTCTGAAGGGCATTGTAATTAAGGGCAACTGTGCCGGAACTGCGGACGGCTTCAACGGCAGAGAGTCTTCTCTGACCGACGTGCGCTGCATTTTCGAATTGAACGAATGGGTCGAATTCTACCCGGATACCGACAAGGAGTACGCTCTTCGCGTCTGGATTCTGAAACACCGCGACGATCAGGAGTATTACAACACAGCCAAATTCTCCGACCTCGATCCTAACTTTGCAAGTTACTGCGATCTGCATTATCCCGCGGACGAGGATAATCCGGATGAATATCCATGGGGCAGCTTCTATCTGAATCCGTCAGAATGCGAGCCCGGTTATTACGATTTCGTTTTCACCTACGAGGGAAAAGCGATCGCCACCCTGCTGACCCGCTTTTATGCTGAAAACGAGCTCTCCGACAAATCCGACGCGGAGCTCGAAGCGCTGATGCACGAGGCAAAATAAAAAATACTATTCAAACAGTGAAAGGAATGTCTTTTGACATTCCTTTTTATTTGCTTTTCTCAATTTCTCTTTTTAAGAGAGTTTTTTTCGTTTGTTTCCGTTGAAAGTAGAGTTGCTTTTTTGTATTATGGACACGAAAAGTCAGCCGGACAGCTTTCCTCGGGGCGTTTGACTTTGACCTGAAAAAGACAGGGAAGACAGAAAAAATCCAAAATAGGAGGAGTGTATTATGAAAAAGAAATTACTTGCATTAATAATGTGTGTCGTGATGGTAATGTCCGTCCTGCCCGTGTATGCCTTTGCGGAGGACGGTTTAAGTGACTGGACTTATAATGTTTTAAGCGAAGAAGAAAAAACAGCTGAAATTACGGGTTATAACGGAACTGATACGGAACTTTTATTCCCTGAAGAAATTAACGGATATAGAATGGTTGCGATTGCGGATGAAGCCTTCTGCGGAGCATCGTATTATGATTATCCGATTACACGAATTTATGTGCCGGATACATACAAGCGAATCGGTGATGCTAATTTCCGATATTACAGAAATCTAATGGAAGTCAATTTACCTCACGGATTGGAGTATATAGGATACATGGCGTTTTACCGAAGCGGAATATTTTTTGAAAATGAACACAAATGTGAATTGAGGAATGAATTACCTGTTTTATACATTGGTGAGTATTGTGTTATAGCTGAAGAATCTTTTTCTCACGATAGAATAATATATACAATTAAGCCGGGTACAAAACTAATTGCTTCCGGAGCTTTTGCAGGAATGACTGATTTGATTGGAATAATAATACCGGAAGGCGTGGAATATATTAACCACGCGGCATTCGCCGATTGTAATCACATTGTATCTTATGTTATACCGTCAACCGTGAAAGAAATCGGGCATTTTGCACTTATGTCAAGTGATTACGGCGTCTATATCAAGATTCCGCCGACGGTAACTAATATCGCAGATGACGCAATTGGAGGTATTGGTAGGAAATCATTAATATATGGTGAAAAAGGCTCTTCAGCTGAACCCTTTGCAAATGCTTGCGGTGCGGAGTTTATAGAAATCGGCGACATCGTTTACGGCGATGTCGACTCGGACGGAGTTGTCACTCTCAGCGATTACGCAACTTCAAAATCATACGTTGTCGGTGAATCGAAATTTGACGGCAACGCGGAAATCGTCGGCGATATGAACTCGGACTGTGTCATTGACGCATTTGACCTTTTCGAGGTTGACAAGGCTGTTAACGGTATTTAATTTCCGACGGCTCCGTCAACGAGCATATTTAAATTAAGCGGCATTCGACTTATCGGGGTCGGGTGCCGTTTAATATTTCTTTATGATTTTAAATTTCTCTTTTTAAGCGACTGTATTTTAGGAATACCTATTGATTTTACACGTCGGTTTTTGATATTCTTTAATCAGAGGTGAGGTTATGGACAGGTATGCCTTCGGAAACAGAATTTGCGAGCTTCGTACACAGCACGGCTATACGCAGGAAAAGCTCGGCAAGCTTGTCGGAGTAAGCAATAAGGCAGTGTCGAAATGGGAAAACGGCACAACTCAGCCCAGACTGCAGACGCTTGAGAAAATTGCCGCCTGCTTTGATATGAGCGTTGAAGAGCTTCTTGAATACGGAAACGGGACGGACGCGGAGATGTCGGAAAAGGTCAGGGCAGACATCAACACGGACATTCCCGAGGAAATTAATAATTCGCCCGAAATCTCCGTTAAAATGCTTTTCGGTTTCGGGTTTTTAAAAATCGACGCACAGAAATTTTTAAGGGAAATCAAAGCCCGTAAGGGCTTGTCAAACAGCGACATTTCAACCGTTTTGCACACAAGTGAGCGTAAAATCGGGCTTTGGGAAAACGGGCTGAAACAGCCGACTCCGAAGGAAAACCTTAAAATTGCCGCCTTCTATTACAACAACTGCGATGAGAATGACAGACTCGGCACATTTATGGAGGTAAGCAGCGGCTTAAAAAAGACGAACATCACCTATATGATAGGAATATTCCTGTTTGCGCTTTATTTCTACGTGTTTATTTGCCCTTTGCGCGTTATCTCGCATTTTCTTGTGGACGCGGTAACCCTGAAAGCTTTCCCGCCCTTCAGCCTTGACGATCTTTTTAACTATGTTTTGCCTGTAACGGCATTGTCCTGCGGCTTCTTTATATTCTTAAAATATATAAAGCTCGCTATGCCGAACATAGCGGGAGTGTTAAAGAGCTTACAGCTGTTTCTGGGCGTTCTGTATGTTTACCTTTTAGTTGATTGGCTTTTCATTCTTCACAACTACGCTTTGTCGGTGTTACTGCTTCTTTTCGGGCTGTATATTCTGATAATGCACCGCATCAAGGATACGCCCGGGACGGATCTTTTCAGGAACATTTCGCTGATAGCGGCTGCTGTTATTGTCTGCGGAGCAGTGTGCCTGTATGCAGACTATGTCGTATCCAAATCCGATCAGGATATATCATATGAGAGCAGGCTGTGGGCGGCTTTTCCTCTGTTTTTTTATATGTTGCTTGCCGTATTCGAGTTCTTTTATTATGACTGCTTTAACTACTACAACAGAATAAAAAAATATTTCCCTATTGCGTCGGGAAAAACGGTAAAGGTTGAGAAAAAGGATATACTGATTATTTGTCTGATATTCGTTTTTGCAATTACATATTTTACCGTACTCGAGGTTAACCGCGGACGGCTCTTTGAATGGTTTCAGCTTTTACCCGATGTTGAATAATGCAGGGATATGTGCTATTATCAGCATATAAACCTACGGGAGGGGATTAAATGAAAAGAAAGGCTTCTGTTTGCATTGTACTGGTGCTTGTGCTGCTGATGTCCTCATGCAGTCTTTCGGGCAAAAGGGCTCCGACTCTTTCAAACCCGAACGCCGACGAAAAAGCAAGAGCTGTTTATGAATATCTCTGCTCGGTTGAAGGCAACGGCTGTCTGAGCGCACAGCAGGAGTCAACCTGGATGGACTCCGAGGACTACGAAACGGATTATGTGTTTTCCGCCTCGGGCAAATATCCTGCAATGCGAGGCTTTGACTATATGAACGATGATTTTGACGGCGTAAACCGCAGAGCCCTTCAGTGGTGGGAAAAGGGAGGGCTGGTCACTGTCTGCTGGCACACGGGCGCAGATTTCAGCGGAGCGTGGGACGAAGCGATGAACACCGAAATCACCGACTGGAAGGCGGCTCTGACGGAGGGCACTCCCGAAAACCGAAAGCTTTTAGATGGCATGGACAAGGCGGCAAAGGCGCTTTCCGTTCTGCGTGACAGAGGGGTTCCCGTTTTGTGGCGGCCTTTTCACGAATTTGACGGAGCTTGGTTCTGGTGGGGTAAAGGCGGAGCAGACAATTTCGTTAAGCTCTGGCGGCTTATGTATGAGCGTTATACCGAACACTGGAAGCTTGACAACCTTATCTGGGTGCTTGGATTTTCACACAACGGCGAGCAAATAAAGAAATGGTATCCGGGCGACGGATACTGCGACATAGTCGGCGCGGACAGCTATGACGGCGGTGCACAGCCCGAGCTTTATGAGGCGGTAAAGAAGCTTCACACGGGCAAGCCGATGTGCTTTCACGAATGCGGTGCGAATCCTACTGCAGACGAGCTTCGGCAAACGCCGTGGTTGTGGTTTATGACTTGGCACACGGAATATCTTACCGACAACAACAGCCGTGAAAGCCTGATGGCACTTTATGAAAGCGATTTTATAATCACGCTGGATGAACTGCCCGACCTTAGATAGATAAAAAACAACTAAAAACGAATCGGACTGTACCCTATTAGGGAATTGCCTGATTCGTTTTTTTATTTTATAATAGTATTAATATGTGTGAAAACGGAGGGCAGGATATGCAGGAAAAATTTTGCGGAAAATGCGGGACACCGCTTGATGTTGCAACGGGAAAATGTCCCGTCTGCGACAAACAGCCGACAGTGAGCGAGGAAAAGGCGCAGACGCCGTCTGCTCCCGTGCCCGTGATTACGGAGAAAAAGGACAAAAAACTCAGCGAAGGGAAAAAGACAGCCCTGATAGTTTCGGCAATTGTGCTCGTGTTCGCCGTTGCGTTGACAGGCATACTGATTGCAGTGCTAAAAAAAGACAAGCAGCCCGAAAAGAAGCTCGGCAACGAGGAGGTTGAGGCGGTCGAAACCACCTACATTACTTACCTAAACGAACACCTTATCCCCGAAATGGGCGTATTTAAAGAAGACGGTATAAGCACAAATCCCAACGGTATTAAATCTGTTTCGTTTGTCGATGTAAACAGGGACGGCGTTGAGGAAATGATCATCGCGGTTTCACAAACGGAAAACAACGCAGTTTCGGATAAGTTTATTTGCTATAAATACGATGAAAATGCCGAAAAAAAGGTTTCACAGACAGGAGACTTTACCTTGTATTCGGACAACGGGGAGTTCAGCAGGTCAAAGCTTAGCTTTAATACGCCTGCTTCGGAGATGTACGGAAACAACTCAAGCGCATTTTATACGGTGGAATATGAAGGAAAAACGTACTTCGTGTATGAATATGTTACAGCCGTGTATTCCGAAGCGGAGGGTGTAATATATTCGGAAGAAGTACATGTGTTTACCTTTGAGGACGGTCAGCTTCTGGAGGTCGGAAACCTGACAGTTGACGGTCTTACGGGAGTTTACAGCACGATCGTTCCTTCCGCTATCAGCATTGATAACTCTGATTTACCGCAGTATTTTGACGAGGATGAATATCTTGAAAGCATCTGCCGAAAAGGATATAAGGTGCTGTTTTACGATCAGTGGTATCAGGATACCGGCGACGTAGAATACAAGAAATACTATGACAGCACCGACTCGGCTGAAAAGGCATTTTTCGCCTGCTTCGGGATTAACAGAGAAAGTACGGTCAGGTACATTGAACCTGTCTCAATCAACAGATATATAACTTTGACTATTCCCGAAAATGCAAAGCCGATATTCACTTACGATTTATGGGCAGAGGGCAACGGCAGAAAGTGTGAGTTTAAAGACTTTTCAGCCTTAAATGAGCTTATTGCTTCAAAGGAAAGCACAACCGCTTCAATGGCTCCTGCTGTCAACGAAACAAAGAAAGCCGCCGACACAAACACTGTAACACCCGAACAGGCGGTTGATATATATTATAACAGCCTTCCGATATGGCATGTTGAAACGGACGATTATTTTGGCCCTGACAGGGGCGCACGCTATACATTCCTGGATTTGGACTTTGACGGAATCAACGAGCTTGCCGTAAGCAATGTAATTGACTCCGACCTTACGGCGGAAAACGCATTTTATAAAATTGACAAGGCATCAAAAACGGTTGTGAAAATCCCGTCTGCCGACGAGCGTTGCTTGAATAATACGGCGTATCTGATGAACGGAAATGAGCTTTACCTTGTTAAGGGCTCACAGGGGAAAATGAACGTCTACTATTTTTCGGGAGAGTATCTTCCAAACGGCGGAGCAGGCTGTTCTCAAACCGATTTCGGCGTTTTTTATCTTGAAAGCGGTAAGGTGAAAACCGAAATGAAATTCTGGGAAACATATCTTGCCGCAGGCGTTATTCCTTATATGGGCGCAGAAGAGAACGGTGACGGTCCCTTCGACACGGATACGTTCTCATACGGATATTATCAGAATAATACCATGGAAGAAACAGACAAAGCTGCATATGACAAAATGAAAAACAGCTTCCTGTCGGAGCACTCAAAAACAACGGTTTCCTTTAAGGTGCTTGACGGAAAGGATTTTGACGCTTCCTCGGCTTCGGAGCAGAAAGCCAAGCTTCTTGACAGCTACAAATCATTTTCACATAAA
This sequence comes from Clostridia bacterium, assembly GCA_017438845.1. GTDB lineage: Bacteria > Bacillota > Clostridia > Oscillospirales > Acutalibacteraceae > Fimenecus. Next base: position 7,025 of record JAFRUO010000014.1, read on the forward strand.
TAAAACGGAGGGCAGGATATGCAGGAAAGATTTTGCGGAAAATGCGGGAGACCGCTTGACACTGCAACGGGGAAATGTCCCGTTTGCGACAAACAGCCGACAGTGAGCGAGGAAAAGGCACAGACGCCGTCTGCTCCCGTGCCCGTAATTACGGAGAAAAAGGACAAAAAACTCAGCGAAGGGAAAAAGACAGCCCTGATAGTTTCGGCAATTGTGCTCGTGTTCGCCGTTGCGTTGACAGGCATTCTGGTTGCAGTGCTGAAAAAGGACAAGCAGCCCGAAAAGAAGCTCGGCAACGAGGAGGTCGAGGCGGTCGAAACCACCTACATTACTTACTTAAACGAACACCTTATCCCCGAAATGGGCGGAGTTATTACCGAAGGCTATATGGAAACAGAAACGGGCGAGGGCATTCATTCCGTTTCCCTTACCGATATGGACGGCGACGGCACGGACGAAATGCTTGTGTTTTATTCAAAGCATACCGGCGAAAGACTGAGCGAGTGCATTGCCTGCTACGAATACGACGAAACGGCTGAACATAATGTAAGTCAGAGAGGCGAATACGAAAGCGTTCAGGAACTCAATTTAGGGGCAAATGCCGACAACGAGAGCACGGCGCTTTACAGCGTGGAGGTCAAGGGCAAAACCTATTATGTATACGAAAACCGTCAGGTCGGAATGTACGGAGATGCCGCTGTGAGAATATTTGCCTTTGAAAACGGAAGGCTGGTTGAGCTTGCAAATGTTTACGAAACGGACTGGGAGGTGTACAGCACTAATCTGCCCGCTTTGATTGAGATAGACAACTCTGACTTTTTCAGCTATATCCCGAAGGAGGATTATATTTCCGACATTTTTGACGGCGATACGAAATATCTTTATTATGAATACCGTGAGGACCTCTTTGACGAAAAGCCGACCGCCGTATACAACAAGTATTATGACAGCTCCGACGAAGCGGTTGAGGCGGTGTTTGAGAGCTTCGGAATAAAGAGAAACTATTCGGCGAAGGTAAGGACTGAGGGCGCAACAGACCGTAACGACATAGAACTCCCCGACGGCGCAAAGGCGATTTGCACCTCTGCAGGCTGGTTTGAGGGCGATGAGATGCGCTTTGAGATTAAGGATTATTCCGACCTGCAGAGAATACTTAAGCAAACCGCGGCTAAAACAACTGCGGCTCAGACGGTCACAACAACGAAGCCCGTTGAAACAACAACTGCGGTGCCGTTAAAGCCGTTGACTGATGCAGAGTTACAAGAGGCGGAGGATTTTATAGATCGTGTTTTTGTTTTCGGATGTGAAAATTATAACTGTAATAACATTTCATATGAGGAATATATAAAGAATTTTGAATTATCATTCTTTGCGGGAAGCGGTATTTATAATATGCTGTTCGGTGAATACGAGTATTATTATACACCCGACCGCCCCGATCCGCTGAACAGGTTTACCGATTATGAGCAGTCGAGCGAATACAACGTTTTGTCAAAATCTAATATTGACTGGATAGCAGAAAATGTCTTGAATATACCTAAGGAAAAGATAAACAACGCAGATATGACAGCGGCGTGTTCCGCCTTTGTTCAGGAGGATATAGCGGTTGATGCTTATTGCTATAATAACAACTACTATATTGCAAAAACAGGCGGATGGGGATGGGCTGTCGGGATAAAAGTCAACAATTCCCAACCGTTAGAAGACGGAAAATACTTGATTTATGCGAGCACTTATGAAAATATGGATGATCCGGGAAACGAAAGTTGGTATAATGACGCAGAAATAATTGTTAAGCCAAGAACCGTCGACGGTAAAATAATCTGGACTATTTATTCCTCAAAAATAACGAAATCAAATTATTAACAACAAGCTGTACGCAAAAACAGAGAGGATAAAAATATGAATGCAAAATTTTGCGGAAAATGCGGAACACCGCTTGACACGGTAACGGGGAAATGCCCTGTTTGCGACAAACAGCCGACTGCGCCGAATCAGCAGTACGCGGCGCCAAACCGTACATACACGGCGCCCAATCAGCCGCCGTTTGCACAGAACGTTCAGCCGCAGTATACAGCGCCAAATCAGCCACGGTATACGGGTCAGGTACCGCCTGCCGTCCGTCCGCAGGTTGCGGCGCAGAATGCGGCTGACAAAAATAAAAAGCTGATTATCATTTTAGCCTCTGCCGCAGGAGCGTTTGTACTTATTCTGCTGATAATAGTGCTCGCATTAACCGGCTCGGGCTCAAAGCCTGAAACGGCTTCGTATACCCCTGCCGCGCAAAGCACCGAGGCTTCGGAGCAGAACGCCGACGTCGAGGCGGTTTTCCGTGAATATGTCACGACTGCGCTTGTGCCGCAGTACGGCGTATTTGACGGCAACGACCCTGCAAACAGGCCGCTCGGAATGTACTCGGCTCAGGTTACCGACTTTGAACACGACGGCAGAAAAGAGCTTGCGGTGGCGCATACCGAAAAAAGAAACGATGACATTTCATATGTGCTGACGGTGTACGGCTGTGACGGCGGCATTACCGAGGGCAAAACCGCCGCCGACGTTATCCGTCAGGAGGGCTCTGCGGTTGTGTGCTCGGTGCCGGATTACACCGCTTTAAGCACGGAACAGCTGCCTACGGAGCGCAGTATGTATACCTTTGAGCACAACGGCAAAACCTACCTTGCGTTTGAAGCAGTCAGCTGGCTTGAGGGCTATGAATACGAGGCGCATATTTTCACCGTGGACGGCGGAAGACTCACCGAGGTTGCAAACCTTTTCCACACCAACAACGGAATAGGCTACAAGGTACTGTACTCAAACCGATTGCCCGAGGGTATGAACAAAAGCAATGCAGGCTTCCCGAATGTTCCCGAAACGGAGGACGAAAAGAAAAACTACGTTGACAAGGGCTACATTGTGCTGTACTATGAGGCGGGCATGGGCTCCGACTACACCTACGGCAACGGATATTCCTCCTCCGACGAAGCGGCAAAGGACTTTTTCGGTCACCTTTCGCTTAACAGGAGCACCAATGTCGTCGGTAATGACAATGCACACGGCAGGGAGTTTTCACTTGACAGCTCCGCAGGAGTTAACAATATTTTCTCGTATTTATATTACAGGGAATACATTGACGGGATTTACACTAAAGATATATACAGCTTTAAGGACTACACTAAGCTCTCAGAGTTTATAAAGCAGAGCGCGCCCGAAACGACCGCCAAGCCGCAGACTGCGGCGGCACAGACGCCGACGCCCTCCGCACCCCCTCTTTCGGCAGATGAGGCAGTGAATATCTTTATGTCGCATTACGGGCTGTGGGAATCGGGCTTGGAGTTTGGATACGACACAATAAGCCTTGCATTTCTGGATATGGACTTTGACGGCGTTAACGAGCTTGTTATCAACAATATCGGCGGTTCTTTATCTGCAAGTACAAACCATTATTACGGAATTGATTTAAAAACAAAAACCGTGCAGGAATTAAAGGAATACGAAAAATCGGGAGGCGGCTATACCGAGGTAGAGGACTATATGGATATGGCTTACGATATTTTCGGCAACGGCGAATACCCTCAGCTTTATAGGGAAAAAAACAGCGGTCAGCGAAAGTATTACTGCTACAACGGCGCAGGCTACTGGGACGGTTCACAGCACACGGGTTCAGTTTCGTACGGCTTTCTGTATTTAAAGGACGGCAGAGTAATAAATGAACCTACAGACAATAATTCCGGGTATGAAAAATGCGTGATGACTTATAAGGTTATTGACGGCGGAAAAATTCAAAACGCAGGAAGTGAAACAAGAAAACAGCTCCTTCTCGACTCATACAAAGCGTTTTCATACAAATAAATATCCTGTCGGTTGACGGCAATAATAAAGGAAGTCCTTCGGGACTTCTTTTGTTATATTCATTATGCGATTTATTTATTGTTAAACTGTTGACAATGTCTTAAATAAGACATATAATATAAATCCAACGGTAAAAGAATTGTTTAAGGGTATATTATGACAGACAGCAAAAGGAGCCTTTGGCTCATAGAAAAACTGTATAACAACCGTTCCCTTACGCTTGAGGAATACGAGTGCCTTGTTTCGGAAAGGAACGACGAAGCGGCGGAGCTTTTAAGAGCTTATGCCGACCGTGTTCGCAGGGAAATTTACGGCACCGATATTTTTATCAGGGGGCTTATCGAAATCGGCAACGTCTGCAAAAACGACTGCCTTTACTGTGGCATACGCAAAAGCAACGCCTCCTGCGAGCGTTACAGGCTAAGCGATGAGGAGATACTCCACTGCGCCGTTGAGGGCTACGGGCTCGGCTTTCGCACATTTGTGCTTCAGGGCGGCGAGGACGCATATTTTACCGACGACAGATTGTGCTCTATTATTTCGCAGATTAAAGAACGCTTTCCCGACTGTGCGGTTACGCTGTCTCTCGGAGAAAGAAGCCGTGAAAGCTACGAAAGGCTTTTCCGGGCAGGGGCTGACAGGTACCTGCTCCGTCACGAAACTGCCGACAGGGAGCATTACGAAAGACTCCATCCCGAGGGTATGTCCTTTGACAACAGAATGAAAAGTCTTGCGGTGTTAAAGGAAATCGGCTTTCAGGTCGGGTGCGGCTTTATGGTCGGCTCGCCGTTTCAGACGCCGTTAACCCTTGCGAAGGATTTAAAATTTATTGAGGAGTTTTCGCCCGATATGTGCGGAATCGGACCTTTTATTCCGCACAGGCAGACCCCCTTCGGGGAGAAGGCGGCAGGCACGGTTGAGGAAACCTGCTACCTGCTTTCAATTATACGGTTAATAAAGCCCAACATACTTCTGCCGTCAACGACGGCGCTCGGCACGGTCAACCCCGTCGGCAGGGAAATGGGAATCAAGGCGGGCGCAAATGTCATTATGCCGAACCTTTCACCCGTGTCGGTCAGGAAAAAATACGAGCTTTACGAAAACAAAATCTGCACCGGTGAGGAGTCGGCGCAGTGCATAGAGTGCCTTAAAAAAAGAATGGAAGGCATTGGCTATACTGTCGTTTGCGACAGAGGAGATATAAAAAAATAAAGTTTAAATAAAGGAAGAATCATTATGGCAGTTTACGATCCGAAATCACTTAAGGCTGAGGAGTTTATCAACGACGAGGAAATCAGGGAAACCTTAGCCTATGCAGAGGCAAACAAAAACAATGAGGAGCTTATCGACAGCATACTTGAAAAGGCAAGACCTCAAAAGACCGAAAAGGGCTGCGTTTGTTCGGGGCTTACCCACCGCGAGGCCTCGGTTTTGCTGGCGTGCGAAATCCCCGAAAAAATTCAGAAAATGTACGAAATCGCAGAGGAAATAAAGCTTGCCTTTTACGGCAACAGAATTGTTATTTTCGCTCCGCTTTACCTTTCAAACTACTGCGTCAACGGCTGTGTTTACTGTCCGTATCACCTGAAGAATAAGCACATTCCGCGCAAAAAGCTTACTCAGGAGGAGGTCAAGGCAGAGGTTATAGCGCTTCAGGACATGGGTCACAAGCGGCTTGCAATCGAGGCAGGCGAGGACCCCGTTAACAACCCGATTGAATATATACTTGACTGTATCAATACTATTTACAGCGTTCACCACAAGAACGGCGACATCAGAAGAGTAAACGTTAATATCGCCGCCACCACCGTTGAGAATTACCGCAAATTAAAAGAGGCGGGCATCGGTACCTACATTCTTTTCCAGGAAACCTATCACAAGGAAAGCTACCTGCAGCTTCATCCCACGGGACCCAAGCACGATTACGATTACCATACCGAGGCTATGGACAGAGCCATGGAGGGCGGTATCGACGACGTGGGACTCGGCGTGCTTTTCGGACTTGAGATGTATAAGTACGAGTTTGCGGGGCTTATTATGCACGCAGAGCACCTTGAGGCTGTCCACGGAGTAGGCCCCCACACCATCAGCGTACCGAGGGTTAAGCACGCCGACGACATTGACCCCGAGGCGTTTGACAACTCAATCTCGGATGAGATTTTTGAAAAGATAGCGGCTTGTATCAGAATCGCCGTGCCCTACACGGGAATGATAATCTCGACAAGGGAAACCGAGGAGGTGCGTTCAAAGATGCTTAAAATCGGTATCTCCCAGGTTTCGGGCGGCTCAAGAACCTCAGTCGGCGGATATACCGAGCAGGAAAGACCGCATGACACCGAGCAGTTTGACGTTTCCGACCAGAGAACTCTTGACGAGGTTGTTGCATGGCTTATGGAAAACGGTCACATTCCCTCCTTCTGCACCGCCTGCTACCGCGCGGGAAGGACGGGCGACAGGTTTATGAGCCTGTGCAAATCAGGGCAGATTTTAAACTGCTGTCACCCCAATGCGCTTATGACGCTTACCGAGTATCTTGAGGATTATGCATCACCGAGGACAAAGGAAATCGGATACAAAATGGTCGAGGAGGAGCTTGAAAGGATTCCCAACGAAAAGGTTAAGGCCATCGCAAGGCAGAACATTGAGGACATTAAAAACTCCAACCGAAGGGATTTCCGCTTTTAATTATTATGAGTGATTTAAACAGTACACCTTCAGCCAACAGAATACACATAAGCTTTTTCGGACTTCGCAATGCGGGCAAGTCAAGCGTTGTCAACGCCGTTACGGGACAACAGCTTTCAATTGTTTCCGATGTGAGGGGAACAACGACGGACCCCGTTAAAAAGGCGATGGAGCTTTTGCCTTTAGGACCTGTTGTGATTTACGACACGCCCGGCATTGACGACGAAGGCGAGTTAGGCGCCCTCAGAGTTAAAAAGACCGCCGAGGTTTTGGCGCATTCCGACGTGGCGGTGCTTGTCGCGGACAGCACTGCAGGCCTCGGAGAGGCAGACCGTGAACTCGTTGCGGAGTTTGAAAAAAGAAGCATACCGTACATTATTGCGCTTAACAAGTGCGATTTACTCGCCGTGAGAGGAGAAACGGCGGGGAATACCGTTTACACGAGCGCCGTCACGGGCGAGGGCATCAATGAGCTTAAGGAAAAGCTTGCCGCCCTCGGAAAAAGCGGACAGACCGAGAAACACATACTTGCCGACCTTGTTACAGCAGGCGATACGGTAGTGCTTGTTATTCCGATTGACGCCTCTGCGCCGAAGGGAAGAATAATACTTCCTCAGCAGCAGGTCTTAAGGGAGCTGCTTGAAATCGGCTGTAATGCGGTCTGCACTCAGCACACCTCACTTAAAGGCGCGCTTGAAGCCCTGTCGGTAAAGCCCCGTCTTGTAATAACCGACTCCCAGGTTTTCGGCTTCGTCAGCAGGGCCGTGCCCGAGGATATTATGCTTACCTCGTTTTCAATTCTTTTTGCAAGGTATAAGGGCAGTCTTGAAAAGCTTGTAAGGGGAGCCAAAAAGCTTTCCGAGCTTGATGACAATGACATTTGCCTTATCAGCGAGGGCTGTACTCATCACCGTCAGTGCGCCGATATAGGCACTGTACAGATTCCGAATTTAATTAAAAAATATACGGGGAAAAATCCGAGCTTCGAATTTACCTCGGGCGGGGAGTATCCCGACGATATGTCCAAATATGCTCTTAACATTCACTGCGGCGGCTGTATGCTCAACGAAAGAGAAATGAAAAGCCGAATCAAAAGAAGCGAGGAGGCGGCAGTGCCTGTTGTAAATTACGGCATAGCGCTTGCACAGATGAACGGCATATTAAAAAGAAGCCTTGAGCCGTTCCCCGAAGCGGCAAAGCTTCTTAAATAAAACAAAAAGCTCCTGAAGCCAAAAACGCTTCAGGAGTTTATTTTTTTGCTTTAATCGGGTGCTTTCTTCGGTATGCCTCAAGGTCGTTTGTCAGCTCTCCGATACTCTGGTAACGCTCCGAAATCTGTGAGCTTATGCATTTTTTAATTATCTTTCCGAGCCTGCCCTCGGGCGTTTTGACTATCGGAGAAATATCGAGCAGCATTTCATTGAGCAGGATACCGAGAGCGTAGATGTCGGTAGCGGGAGTTGACTGATGTATTCCGAACTGTTCGGGTGCGGCGTAACCCGGTGTGCCGAGGTTTACCGTGTCGCCGTCCACCTCAGAGGAATATTCCCTTGAGGAGTTCAGGTCGATTAATACCGCCCTGCCGTCGGGAGTTATAATAATATTTGCAGGCTTAACATCCCTGTGGATTACCGAGTGTGCGTGCAAAAACGAAAGCGCACTGCAAATGTCAAAGAAATATGACAGAGCATCTCCCTGCGAAAGCGTTCCCTCGGCGAGTATTTCGCTCAGCTGTCTGCCCTCGATATATTCTTCAAGCACGCACAGCCCCTTTTCAAAGGCGCAGACCTCGTAAATCAAGGGCAGGTTGGGGCATTTCCTGCCGCAAAGCCTTCTGAAAATGTCGTCGTTCCTGTTTACCGAGAGCAGCTTAAGAAGCTTTTTGCCGCTTTCAACGTGAGAGTATAAATCAATTTGCATATACTCCGAGCTTTTTAGGGACTTTTCAAGAGTGTATTTTTCCTCTAAAAGTTCGTTTATGTATTCCTCGTGACGACTCATGGGCTTAAATCTTCTCCTCGCCGATGCCATCAAGAACAACGTTCAGCTCATAAACGCTCTGAGAGTGATTAAAGGCATAGATTATGGCGCTTTCACGTTTGATTTTCGGGTAAAGCGGAGCGTAATCATAGAGCCTGAGCATAGTTTGACAGTCATCAAGAGACGCCTTCATTGCAAGAAGAATTCTGAAAAGCTTGTCCCTTTTCGGGGTTTTTCTGTCGGCTAAAATATCGTAGTAAAACGTATAGCCGATATCTGCCTTGTTGATAATATCCGTGTTTGCGGAAATGTACTTATCCTTTAAAATTTTCCACGCCTTGGCGCGGTCGCTCTCCATAAACGACTGAGAATTCTTTTTAAGGTAATCCTCAAATTTAAGGCTGGGCTTTGCAAGCGTTTTGAGCAGGTCTCCGGTGTTAACCTCTTTTTTTGCTTTTTTTGGCGTTGCGGACATATGAAACACCCTCCGTAGTTAATATTTTTCTACAGTGATATACAGCTTTAAATAATCTCCGCCCGTACCGCTGTAGCCGGAGTCGGGGATTATTATTTTTTTAAGTGCGGTCGGCTTGAATGAAGCCTTCATAAAGTTGTCTCCGAAGCCCGTATAGGTCGGCGTAAAGAATTTTGCCGTCTGCAGGTACGGGTTGCCTGCAAAGCAACCCGGCAGAAGCTGTACGGGATAGCCCTTGGTAAACTCAAAGTAGCTGTCCGTTTTTCCTGCAGGGTAGTATACGTGCGCGTATTTTACCGTACCCTTTGAATCGTTGACCGTGGAGGCGTTCAGGAAATAAAGCACGCCGTTTTCCGTGTGTATCCTGTTGCCCGAGCCCGTAAATGCACTCAGTGCGGTACAGCCGCAGAAATTAAGCGGCTGAGAAGAGGATTTAATCTGAGTGACGGCAGAGGAAAGCTTAAACTCCTTTAAATAAGGGTTCATCGTAACGGCGCTGTCGGATATTACGGACACGTTATCGGGCATTGAATAGCTCGCCGTGCGTTTACCCTGCGGATAATACACAAGCTCGGACGTGTAGCCCGAGGCGGACATAACAACACCGTCCACCGAGTAATTGCAGCCGCTTACGGCGGAGGAATTTTTTCCCTCGCTTCCGAAATACACCGCCTCCAATTTGGGACAGGAGCTTACCGTGCTTTTCGTAAAGCTTGACAAGGTCCCGGCAGGAAGCACAATGACCTTTAAGTTCGGCATATTGTTAAACGTAACGCCCGACGGCAGCGAAAAGCTCTGTCGGTCTTCAAAGATGATTTTGGTAACGGAGGAGTTAGAATTAAAGCAGTTTTGCGAAACCGAGGTTACAGGCTTGCCGCTGATTGACGCAGGCACTACCGCTACAGATGAGCTGCCCTTGTAGCCTGTAATCGTAACAGAGGAGGAGCCTGCGGAGTAGTTAAAATCCGCGGCGCTCGCTGAGGAGCCCTGAGTTGCCGTTGCGACGGGTTTTTGCGTTGTCGGTGCGGCGGTCGGCTTCCGCGTTGTCGGAGCGGCCGTGGTTTTGCTCACGGGCTGAGCCGCCGTTGCGGCGGTTGCGGCGGGAGCAGAAGCCCTTCGGGTAGTCTTTGCTTCGGCTGAGCTGCTTTGCGTACCTGAGCCGAAAAGCCTCTCAAGCAGGCTTTGCTTTTTGTCTGTATTCTGCTGAGCGGCTTCGCTTACAGTTTCGTATAATTTTTCTCCGTTTGAGTCGGTGACGGCTTCACCGTTCGCATTCGTGACCTCGACAACGCTTTCAAGCACTGTGTTGCCCTCGGCGTCGGTTACGGGAACAGCCGCCTGATAAACGATTTCTCCGTGCTCATCGGTAACTGCCTCGTTGTTTTCGCCTGTGACGGGAACCAATACCGTTTCGTCCTCACTGACGGCTGACTTGGGAATGATGCCGGAAAGCCTGCGATAACCTGCCGCCGAAAGGGCGGTAAGCGCAAGCAATATGCACGCCGAAATAATCAGGGGCTTACGCACCGAGCGCTTTTTGCCGATTACGGCAAAGCTCGGAACGTCAGGCTCATCGGCGATATTCAGTTGAGTAAAGCAATTCAGACAAAACGAGGCTTCCTCGGGAAGCTCGTGACTGCAGTTGGGACAAATTCTCTGCATAACAAAACCCACTGATTCAAAATAAAAGTGTACCCTTTTATTATACAGTATAAAAAAGGATTTTTAAATACATTTTTCAACAAAAAATTCAAGGAAAACAAAGGCTTATATTCCTCTTTTTAACAAAGCTTTCCGGAGTACGCTGCCAGAGTATTAACAAATTCGTTTCGTTCTGCTATAATATATTTTAAGTATACGATTCTATAAATATTTAACGGCAAAGGTATCTCTGTCGGAGAGGTAATCCTCAAGTATGTCCCTGAAATGCTCTTCGGGGATTTTTTCTTTATTAAGCAGGCAGACAAGCCTTTCTGCCTCCGCCCGGCTTTCTCCTAAGATGAAAGCATTGCTTCCGCCGGAAGGCGCTATTCCGTATACAGTGAAAGCCTTTCCTTCAATTGTAGCAGTATCCTTAGTCAAAATGTATTTCAAAGCCCATACCCCTCATAAATATATTTTGTTACATTATGTAACAAAATGCGAAAATTTCAAGCCTCATTGCAAAAAAAGACAAAAAATATGCAATTTTAGCACTTTTTTAATACTTGACATTCTTACACAGCTTATCTTAATTGACATTTGTAACTGAAAGTGTTACTATAAATACAGTCTAATAATCAGGGGGATTATATATGAAATATTGCGGCAGCTGCGGAAGTCCCTTAGAGGACGAAGCAGTCTTTTGTTCTAATTGCGGCGCACATGTTGATGAGGTCGACGCGCCGACCGAGCTGCTTGATATGGGCGGCTTTGGGGGCTCTCAGGGCTTTCCCGAGCCTGCGCCTACACCGACTCCGACTCCGACACCTGCGCCCACGCCGAATCCTACACCTGCGCCGGTGTTCTTCGGCGGCACGGCGGCAAAGCCCAAGAAGGAAAAAACGCCCTCCGGTGACAACCAGATAGGCATTGACCTTATTTTTACCGTGCTTTCCGTCCTGGCGGCGGTAATCGGTATCGTTTTCCTTGTGCTTGACATCACCTCCGTTGCGGTCGGGCTGATTATTCTTGCGGTTTCGCTGATTTCGGCAATAGTCGCCGTTATCCTGACCGCGAAAGCCGAAAGCAAATTCAAGCTCTTAAATATCATACTCTGCACCGTCAGTACGCTTATCTTGCTTTCGTTTATTATTCTTACAATTGTTTTCTTTTCATCGCTTAAATCAAAGGGCTGCCCTCAGCAGGAAATCAGCTCGTCAATGCAAAGCGGCTTTATGAGCCTTGCAGGGCTTAATTCCTCATATGAGGCGGGGGACAGCAGTGAACCTGCAGACAGCGGCAACACTCAAGAGCCTGCAACAGCCGCACCCTCAGAGCAGCCTGCGCCGACCGAGGCTCCCACTCAGCCTCCGCAGACAGAAGCTCCCACTCAGCCGCCTGCGGCTACGACAATGCCCGTTTATGTTCCCACACCTCAGCAGAGCGTAGTGGCATATGCAGGCACCGAGCTTGTGGTCAATACCAACAGAAGCAACCTTATGCTCAGGTCGGGTAAGAGCACAAGCAGTCCCGTTATTGCAAGAATGCCCAAGGGTGCTCATGTCACGGTTTACACCGACTACTACGGCGACGGCTGGGTACAGGTCGTTTACAACGGTCAGGTCGGTTGGGCAAGCGCACAGTACCTTGCAATTTACAGGTATTAATAAACTAAAAAACTAAAAAGACGGCTTCGTGCCGTCTTTTTTTACGTAAATAACCCGAATTTCTTAAGTTCTCTTGCAAGCCGTGCAAGCGGCAGCCCGACCACGTTTAAATAGTCGCCGTCGATTTTTCTTACAAACAGCGCCGCTTTGCCCTGAATGCCGTATGCGCCCGCCTTGTCCATAGGTTCGCCGCTTTCGACATATCCGTCAATTTCTTCGTCGATCAGCGGATAAAAGAAAACCTCGGTTTTTTCAAAAAACACGTTTTGCTTTTCCGCATCCCGTATACATACGCCCGTGTATACGAAATGGCTTCTGTCCGAAAGCATTTTAAGCATTCTCCGTGCATCCTCGGCGTCCGTGGGCTTGCCGAGGATTTTTTTGTCGCAAACGACAACGGTATCCGCCGAAACACAGACTTCGCCGCCGTTAAGACCTACGGCGTTGTTTTTGATTTTTGCGAGGTACTGCACTGCCTCCTCGGGCGTCAAATCGGGCGGAAGAGCTTCGTCAACATCTGTTGCCCTTACGCTGAAGCCGAAGCCTGCGCCGCTGAGTATTTCCCTTCTTCTCGGGGAAGCCGAGGCGAGTACAAGCCTTTTGTTATTTTTCATCGCCGTACACCCTGTAATATGCTTTTACTATTCCGACCTGTGTTTTACTGTCACGGATTTCGTTGTTCATAACCATTTTGAAGGCTTCCTTTAACGGAATTCTTTTAAGCTCAAGAAATTCGTCCTCGTCAAGCGCCTGCTCTCCGAAGCGGAGTTCCGTCGCCATATACATATGAATAATTTCACCGCAATAGCCGGGGGTGGGGTAGAGCTTTCCGAGGTCCTCGTAATGAGAGGCAACGGCTCCCGTTTCCTCCCTGAGCTCTCGCTTGCCTGCCTCAAACGGGTCCTCGCCGTATTCAAGCTTTCCCGCAGGAAGCTCAAGCACAAGCTCAAAGTACGGGTAACGGAACTGCTCGACAAAAAGCAGCTCGTTTTCGTCAGTGAGCGCCGCTACGCAAACTCCACCGGGGTGCTCGACGATTTCTCTTTTTGCCGTACCGCCGTCGGGCAGCAGAGCATCGTCAACCCTGACGTTGATAATTTTTCCTTTGTAAATATAATCCTGTTTAATCGGTTTTTCGGTTAAATCCATATTTCTTCACCTTTTATGTTTTAGCTTCGGACGGAGAACACAGGCTCATTTCCGCCGTGCGAAAAATCAAAATATCATTCTTAGAGAATTGCAACAAATAATCATATAGATGATTTTAATCTAAACCGTATTTGTTCACTAACTCCTTGTAGTGCCTTCCCTTTTTCTCGAAATTCTTATACACGTTGTAGCTTGAGGCGGCGGGGGAAAGCAGGCAGATTTTGCCCTTTTCGGTAAGCTCGTAAGCACATTTTACCGCCTCCTCAAGGTCTGCGGCGCAGACAAGCTTTTTTGCACAGTCTGCGTTAATCTGCTTTACGATTGAATGCCCCGTTTCGGGCGTGCCGATTATATTCTTAACCGTGCTGTTGCCAAGCCATTCGGCAAACTCAGAGTAGTCAAGCCCTCTGTCCTTACCTCCGATTATGAGCGTGTCAACCTTTTTTAAAGCCTCAACGGCGCATTCGACGGCGTGGGGGATGGTCGCAATACAGTCGTTGTAGAAGGTAATTCCCCTGTATGTGCCGACCTTCTCCATACGGTGCTCAATTCCCGAAAAGCCCTCCACAGCCCTTCGGCAGCTTTCCGTATCGGCGCCGAGAGCCGAGGCGGCGGTGTAGGCGAAGAGTATATCCTGACGGTTGTGCTCGCCTAAAAGGTGCTCGTTTTCATATTCAAACGGAAGACTGTCGTCAAGCGCAACACCTTTAACTGCGCCCTTTACCGTGTCAAGGTCAAAATAATCCGAAATTCCCTGAGTGGCGTTATAAATGAACAAGCCGTTTTCGCCCTGATGTCTTACTATATTAAGCTTTGCGTTTACATAGCCCGTAAAGCCGCCCTTGTAGTGGTCGAGGTGTTCCTCATAAAGGTTGGTAAGAATTGCGATGTCGGGCGACGTGTGCGTGAATTCAAGCTGATGTGAGGACATCTCGATAACAGCTACCGTTTTTTCGTCTATGTCGTCGAGTGTGTTGAAAACGGGTATGCCGATATTGCCTATCAGCCTTGCGTCAAAGCCTGCCTCTTTGAGCATCGCATAGGTAAGCGACGAGGTCGTGGTCTTGCCTTTGGAGCCGGTAATGCCGACCTTTACGCAGTCGGCAAAGCGCAGGAACATATCCACCTGACAGCTGACCTCGGTGTCGGGAGCGATTTCCACGTCCTTAAAGGAAATGCCGGGGCTTTTCATAACAAGGTCATAATCGTTTACCCTGTCAAGATAGCCGTCGCCGCAAACCGTCTTAACGAATCTGTCGTCAACGGTAAGACTGTATTTGTCGGCAACGGTCAACTCCTTTTCGGGCAGGTATTTTCTGATATAGGAAAGCGTTGACTGACCCTCCCTGCCGAAGCCGACAAGCAGCACGGAACGGTCCTTAAGGTATTCAATTGTTTTCGGCAACATATTTGTACATCTCCATTATCTCTTCAACAAACTCCTCGGGAACGTTGTTGAGGGCGTTATAGTCGTTTAGTAAATTATCGCCTATTGTTGATTTATCATATTTTTCATCAAAGCGTTTGCACAGCAGGGGAAGTTCCCTTCCCTCGGACTTAAAGCCCTCGCAAACGGCGTTTACCGCATAGGCAAACTCGCTTCTGGTGCCTACGCACTCAAAGGGCTTGAGCGGCGAAAAGCCTGCAAGCCCGTCAAAGTCTGCGGTCATTTCCTCGTCATTGAGCATATCATTTCCGAATATTTTTACAAGCTCATCATAGTCTGTAAACGGTGCAAGAATTGTAAAAACAAAAAGGCATTTTGCACATTTGCCGCACCACACATTTTGCTTACTGCCCCTGTTACAGCTCCTGAACACCTTATGAAATTCGGGGAAATGAGCGAACATCTTGGCAATCTGAAGCTCGGAAAACGGGCGCAGAAGGCTGAAATACTCAATCCCGTCAAAAATATTCCTTCTGACGTATGACGAGAAATCGCACTCAAATTCATACGACTTTGAATACTGATGGTTTACATTTTCGCCCTCGACGTTGGTTTCGTTGGCGCTTGATTCGTTTGAAAGAATTATATATCTGCCGCCGATAAGGTATGTGCAGTAAAGGGAAAGGAAGGCGACAATTGCCGAAAACGGAGTGTGACCGTTTAGAAAGCCCTCGGAATTACGTTTTAGTAAGTTTTTGTCTATAGTTCTGTAGCTTCTTACAATACGGCTTTCGTCATACCCTGCGGCAAGCACGGTGTCCGTTCTTGCCTTCTGGTCGTTAACCGTGAAGAAAAAGTTTTTGTCGTGAAAGTTCTTTAAAAGCGCGGTGCTGACGCAGCTGTCCTTGCCGCCGCCGACGGTGATAAGGTTATAGTCTCTGCATTCGTATTTCTCGGGCTCAAGGTGGCTGTGAAGCTCCTCGTTTGAGGTAAGCGACATAAAGCTCTGCTCATCGGTCTTGATGCCGTTGATATAGAAAAACTCGGAAAGGCCGCCGAAATAGAGCTTCTTCCACCAGTTTATATCCCTCTCGTGAAGGTGGCCGCATTCAACGGTAACGTTTTTCGGACAGGCGCATTTCCAGTAGCTGATAAGCTCAACCATACCGAGGTTGAAAATAATCCTCTTTGCGGTTTCGGAGTCAAAGTCGTTTACAACGTTGAGGTTTGAAACATCAATCTCCGTAACGGGCTTAAAGGAACAAAGACCCTTTATTTCAAAATCCCATTCTATGTGTATCCTGTCGCCGTCCCTTGTCAGCGACCATCCGTGATAATAAAAGTCACTGTATTCGTTTCTCAGCTGTTCAAAGCTTTTCTTTTCCAAGAAAATTCCCCCAAACTTTTATATTCATTTTATTATACTTGTTGAGTAATTAAAAATCAAGGTGCATAATGTCAAATTAACACACTTGACTTTATATGTGCACTAATTTATAATATCAATATAAGCAAAACGGCGGAGGATGCCAAATGAAATTTAACTCAAAAAAGCTCTTATGTATAGTGATGTCGCTGGCGCTGTGCCTGCCCTTAATCGGCATGTACGCATACGCCGACGACGGTAAAATAGAATATCACGATTCGGGACGACTGTACACAATTAATCGCTTTCCCGAGGATGAAGTCTATTTCCCGAAAAAGGTAATCAGACCGAAGGTGTTCCTTTCGAACAATAACGCAGGCTCTTACCATTTTTACGACTATTTAGGCTCTGCCGAAAAGGCGATTTATAACTCTTTGAAAAACACAAAGGCAGGACTTGAGTCGGACACGCAGGGCCTTGTCAAGGTCAAGTTCAACAGCTCGAGGAATCTGCCGTCGGCAAGCTCCGCAGAGCTTGAAAACAAAATCGTTTACTGCGTTGTTGCGGCAATTTCCGCACTGCTTGACGACTATCCCGAATATTTCTGGATTTTTAATTTCGGCTTTAACTACGGAAGCTCAGTCAGCGAATCCACCTACTACCTTTCCGAACTTACCGTATATCTCGCCCTCAACGAGGCGGCTTACCCGAACTGGAACACGGTTAACACGTATTATCAAAATCTTTTAAACAGTGTTGCCTCCTTTGAGGTTCACGGCAATTCAAGATATGCGAAGGTAAAGTCGATTCACGACAGTATTGCCGCGCAGGTAACTTATGACCCCGACTACGACAACTCGAAGGCTAACCCGATAGCTCATGAGCCTACGGGGGTTTTCACCGAGCCATACTATGCGGTTTGCGAGGGTTATGCGGAGGCGTGCAAGCTTCTCTGTGACAGGGAGAATATCCCCTGCATCTGCGTTGTCGGCTGGGGAGCGGGCGGCGCACATAAATGGAATTATGTTCAGATGGAGGACGGAAAGTGGTACGGGCTTGACATTACCTGGGACGACCAGGACGACCATCTTATGTATGACTATTTCCTTGTAGGCAAAAACTCGAAAAACGGTTTCTTCGGCGGCACGGACAGCTTCGGCACGGATCACATTCCCACGGGCGCCCTTTACAACATCGACTTTTCTCTTACCTATCCGGAGATCAGCACACTTTCATACACCGCGGGTCTTTTAAACGATCACTCGACCGCAACGTTTTCAACCCCCAAGGGAATGATGTATATCCCGAAAAACACGGTTCTCAGCGAGGAGTTTTTGGCAACCTCTCTCAACAGCGAACACACTCCCGACGACCATACGGTAAGTGTTTCGGGCGTTACGACGGGCGCTGAGGTAAGCGTTATGAATGTAGCCTCCGATCCAAGAAGCTACAAGGTCGTGAGGTGGGGCGATGTTGATAAAAGCAACAGCGTTGACTTTACGGACTTTACACTCGTTACCTCTGCGGCTCAGCTTAAAAGCAATCCGGACGACGAATGCTCGTTTGCGGCGGGCGACCTTAACGAGGATGGTGTAATCGACGGCTTTGACGCAATTTACCTTGAGCTTTATTTAGCCGATGAGGTACAAAAATAAGCAACATTATAACGGGAGCAGACGACCTCGGTTGTCTGCTCCTTCTTTGTCGATATGTTTTACTTGTTATTTTATCGTGTTTATGTTAAAATATATTATCTATGAAATAATGCTTTTTCGGAGGGACGGATATGTCAGACGAAACAGTACGCACAAATAAGGAACGCACAAAAAGCAAAGGCAAAAGAAACAAAAAGAAACGCGCTCACCGTTGGGCTTTTCCCATCGGGCTGATGCTCAGTGTGTTTGCGGTGATAGGACTTGTCACGGTCGTTATCGCAGGCATTAACGGCGTAAGGTACGCCGTAACCAAGGTTAAGAATATTGACGAATACACAAAGATGCTTATCCCGGTCGTTATGAACGACCCCGATATGTTCGACGATATTTCGCAGGCGGATATGAACCAACTGTTGGACATTTCAATATGGTCGATTCTTAAAAGCGACCTGTCGCCCGACACCTACGAGTATTCAAACGGAAATATGATAATTCCCGAGCAGGACGTTGCCGACGAGTATACAAAGCTTTTCGGCTCGGAAAGGGCGCCCGTTCATTCAACTGTCACGGGCTACGGCTACGACTTTGAGTACAATGCCGCGGAAAAGCAGTACACAATACCGCTTACGGGAATTGAGCCGACCTATACGCCGAAAATTGTCGACGTTGAAAAGAAGAGCAACACGATAGTTCTCACTGTTGCTTACCTGGCAAGCGACGGCTGGGCGCAGGCGAGCGACGGCAGCATGGTCGCACCCGAGCCCGACAAATATGTAAAGGTTACGCTTCGTGAAAAGGACTCTCAGCACTATATCAGCGCAATGCAGATGACCTCGACACCCGAAACCGCCGTAACGCAAATCGGCGAGGAGGTAATCACCGAGGAGCCGCAGACCGCGCTGGCGGACAATTTCACGCAGGAGCAGACGAGCGCAGAGGAAGCCTCACAGGAGGCTTCGGAGCCGGAGTCCGGCTCGGCTGAAGGTGAAAGCGAAGCAACAACAAAAAAAGAGGCTGAGGGTGAATCGGCTACAGCCTCGCAAAACGAAAGTACAACTCAGGGCAGTACCGAAAGCAGTACGGCAATTGCAGACTAAAGGAGATAAAATGGTTAAAATTTCGCCTTCAATCCTATCAAGCGACTACGGCAAGCTTGCGCTTGAGCTTAAAAGAATGCAGGACTGCGGAGCAGATATGCTTCACATTGACGTTATGGACGGACATTTTGTCCCGAACTTAACTCTCGGCGCGCCGATAGTAAAATGTATCAGAAAAGCCAGTTCTCTTCCGTTTGACGTGCATCTTATGATAAGCGACCCGTACAGATATATTCCCGACTTTGCGTCGGCAGGCGCAGATATTATAACCTTCCATTATGAGTCCGACAGCGATGTTGACGCAACGGTTGATTTGATTCATTCCCTCGGGAAAAAGGCGGGTCTTGCTGTCAAGCCGAAAACCGACATAAGCGTAGTTTACCCGTACCTTGACAGGCTCGACATGGTGCTTGTAATGACGGTTGAACCGGGCTTCGGCGGTCAGTCCTTTATGCAGGACATGATGCCGAAGGTTGCCGACATCAGGCAAAGAAAGCCCGAAATTGACATTCAGGTTGACGGCGGAATAAACGCAGATACGATTTCCGTTGCCGCCCAAGCGGGCGCAAACGTCTTTGTTTCGGGGAACGCAATTTTCTCATCGCCCGATGCCGAAGCTACCATAAGGGATTTCAAAGCTAAGGCTGAAGGCTGACATCAGAGAAAACACATTTTGCGTGCTCCTTAAACGCGAGCGTGCTTTCCTCGTCGGGGAAAACGGTAATTTTACCGAATTCGGACACAGTGGGAAAAAGCGACGCCTTTGTCTTTGAAATGTTTAACAGGGCGTACAGCGCGCCGTCAAGACTGTAAAGCGAAGCAGAGCCGTCGGCGTCACTGGCGCTTAACGCTTTTTTTAGAGAAAAGAAGTCGTCCGTTTTGTTTATTCTTACGCATATCGGGCCTTCCCTTTCGGACTGGTCTGCAGTGATGAAAACGAGAAGCTTTCCCTCTGACGGCTTTAGCACGTCGATATGTAAGGGTGTTTCTCCGAGGCTTTCGCTAAGCTCGGAGCCGAGCGTCAGTGCGCTGAAAAAGCGTCTTACTTCGTGGCTTTCCCACGAAAGGCTGTCGAAGTCTATACCGTATTTCTTCAGCTCGGCTTCACTGATTTCGGCTACAAGGCTCCGACGGTTGTCGGTTAAAATAAGCATTAAATTACTCCCTTGGTTTATAGATATATCTTATTGCAGAAATCGTTTTTCGGCAATGAACAAATATTGGAAAAAGAGGTGATATTTTGAGCAAAGCTAAACAGGGCGGTCAGTCGGTCGTCACGCTTACAAAGGAAGAAAAGCAGACGCTTGACTTTACACGCAAATATATGCTCGATATGCTCTTTATATCAATCGCTCCTATAATCATGGCGGTTTACTATTATGGCTTGAGGGTGCTTATGCTGGTCGGCGTTTCGGTGCTTACGGCAGTGCTCAGCGAGCTTTTTGCGGCAAGGGTTTTTTCGTGCAGAAGCTCGGTTTCCGACTTAAGCTCCGTTGTAATCGGAGTGCTGTCTGCGCTGTGCCTTTCGGCTTCGGCTCAATGGTACGTTGCGGTGCTTGTAAGCAGCTTTGCGGTGCTGGCGGTTAAAATGCCCTTCGGCAGTGCGCTCGGTCACCTGTTTTCGCCTACCTGTGCAGGTCTGGCATTTGTGTCGATTTGCCTTAAGGACAAAATGTTCAATTACCCCAATATCGTTTCCGCCGCAGACCGTGCGGTCTATTACGGCAGTGAGACTTTTTCCTCGGGTGAGTCAATCGCACAGATGCTTTCAAAGGGCAACTCAATAGGCAGAAACGTTATTAATTACATAGATATTTTTGTCGGCAACGTGCCGGGCGCAATGGGAGTTACCTGCGTGCTGGCGCTGATAGGCGGACTTGTTTATATCACAATCAGACGTCCGAAGGCGGCGGTTATCACCTACTGTTACCTGCTGACCTGCGGCGTAATAGCCTATCTTTTCCCGAGGGTTACCACGGGAAGGTGGATTTCCGTGTTTATGGAGCTTACGGCAGGGCTTCTGCTGTTTGCGGGCATAACCTTTTTAACCAACGAAAGCATAGCGCCCTCAAGAATACTGCCGAGGATTCTTTACGGTATCACGGCAGGCGTGCTCGTTATGCTTTTAAGGCATGTCGGCAGCTTTGAGGACAGTACTGTTTTTGCAATTCTTCTTTTAAACAGCTTTGCTCCCGTGTTTGACAGGCTTCCGACGTTCGCCGCCCTGAAGGAAAAAGCTTTAAAGGACGGAGGTGCGGAGAATGGCTGAAAAATCACTTTCAATCAGAGAGGGCGTAAGAAACAGCGCCCTGATTAAAAACCCGGTTCTTTTTGAAGCAATCGGAATAGCTCCCGTTGTTGCTATGGCGGTCAGTGTCAAAACTGCGATTATGCTTTCGGTTATTTCGACAATCGAGTTCGTACTTATTGAAAGCTTTACCTGCTTTTTCTTAAAGCAGCTCAAGCGTTGGTTCAGAGTTCTGGTATACGCCGTGCTCGGCGTGCTTATCAATATTCCTCTGTTTTTGTTCTTTAACAAATTTGCGCCCAACGAAACCGCAAATGTCAGTATTTTCCTTCCGCTGATTGCGGTCAATTCAATGATAGCCCTGCACTGTGAGAGGATTGCAGTCAAAAACGATTACCGCCACACGCTTGTCGATGCGGTTTCCGCAAGCGTAGGCTATGTGTTCATTATATTCATAGTCGGAACAGTCCGTGAGGTGCTCGGCTCGGGAACCTTCTACGGTAACAGTCTTAACCTGCCCGTACAGCTTTCCGGAATGGTGCTACCGTTCGGCGGCTTTCTGCTTCTCGGCTTTATTGCCGCGTTTGCAAAGAAAATAATAAAGAAAAAATATCCCGAGGAAAACCCCGAGCTCGCCTTCAACCTTTCGGAAATTGCGGACAAGGGTATTGAAAATATCGCTTCCTTTGTACTTGACGAGCACAACCCGTTTGAGGATATGTTCTCCTCGGGAGAGCTCGAAAACAACGGCAACGAGCCCTTCGTTCAGCCAGAGGAAGCGCCCGAGGAATACAGAAGGGCGAAGAAGGACAAAAAAGAAAAAGTAAAGAAGGAAAAGTCACCGCGTATCCGAAAACAGAGAATGTCCAAAGAGGAAGAGCCCTTACGGGAGCAAGCCGAAATTTCCGCCGAAAAGGAGGAAAAGAGGGCGCCTGCAAGGGAAAGCTATGTTTCGGAATTTGACGATATACTTACCGAGCTTGAAAATGTAAAAAAGGAAACGAAGGAAACGTCTGACGGGGCAGAAGTGATTGACGAAATTGACGCTCTTTCGGAAAAGTATTCCATCGGGGACTCTGAGCCCGAAGCCGATTTCGATCAAAGCGGAGAGGACGGTGAGGAGAAATGAGCGTTTTAGCCGAAATGCTTTTAGCGGCGGTTTATGCGATGCTGCTGCAGAACCTTATTTTTACGGGCGGATACGGCACCTCGGAGGCAATCAGGATGTCGGCAAAGCCCAAGCAGCTTTATGCCATGAGCTTCTTTATAATGCTCTTTTCAACCTCTGCTTCCGTAATCTGCGTGCTGTTTGAGCAGATAGGCGCAGTCAGAAAAATGGGCATTATCGGTCATGCGGTGCTGTTTATTACGGTGCTTTCGGCGGTGTATCTTATTACGCTGACAGTGCTCGTTTACAGCCTCAAGGCAAAGAAAAGAACTATCAGAAGGCTCGGTATTGCCGCCTTCAACACGCTTGTACTTGCCGTGCCGTTTATTAACTACCGCGCAGGCTTTTCAATTCCCGAAGCGGTCGGCTCGGGAATAGGCGCAGGTCTTGCGTTTGCGCTTGCGACCTTCCTTATTAACCTCGGGCTTCAGCGGCTTCAGAAAAGCGACCTGCCCGAAATGTTCAAGGGCACGCCCGCAATTTTTATTTACGTCGCAATTCTATCCCTCGGCTTTGCAGGCATTATGGGAAAATAATTATAAAGGAATCGGAATATGTTATTTCGCAATAACAATTTAAAGCCGAGAAAGAAAAGCTATTATGTCTTTTCCAAGGATTATCCGTCCAAGACGGGCAACACCTATGAAATCGGCGAAAGCAGGACAAAAAGGCTCAGGGAAGAGAAAAACAGAAGAATCTTCCTTGCCTGCCTTGTTCCCGTTTTTGTTATCGCCTTTATTGCAACAAGCGTGGCAATTGCAATTTCAAGGCGGCCGATTGAGGAAAACAACATCGGTCAGGCTGCGGTTTACGACGGACAGCTCAAGGCCTATTATATGCCCGAAAATGCGCTTGACGGCGGAATAGCCTATACTTTCTTTAAGGACGAGCTTGCAAAATCACGTTGCAACGCCGTGGTAATTAATTTCAAGACCGCAGACGGCAGGCTTCATTACAATTCGAGGCTTGATATTACAGCCGAAACGGGAGCCGCAGAGTCCGCCTATAACAGTGCAAACGAGGTGATTTCCCAACTCAAGGCGGAGGGCTATAAAATTATAGCGAGGGTATACTGCTTTGAGGATACGCTTGCGGCGTCAAAAATGAAGAACGCCGCCATCACCCTGGAGGATGAAAAAACCGTCTGGCTTGACGCGAGCGCCCAGCGTGACGGCAACCCGTGGCTTAATCCGTATTCCGAAACGGCACGGGAATATCTTTTCTCTATTCTTTCCGAATGTAAAGATGTCGGTGCGGATATAATAATGCTCTGCTCGGCAAATTTCCCCGACTCCGACCGACTTGATTCGGCGGTGTTTATCGGTGAAAAGGATTCGGGCGAAAGCCGCAACGCAGTGCTCCACAGCTTTGTAAGCGAAGCCGCAGAGCGCTTGGGCGACGTGCCGCTTGCATACTCTCTGACGTGCGAAAACGCCCTTGTCGGTAACGACCGTATGTATGAGGGCTCAATGCTTGACAGCGAGGCTTTGTTTTGTGCGGTTGATTTCAGAGTTTCAAAAATCGGCGCACAGGTCACGGTAGGCGACCGCAGCTACAAGAAAGATGAAATTAACGAGGGGTTTTATATCGGCAAGGCAGTGCCGATACTTAAAGCAAGACTTGACGACAACTTTTCTACCAAGGCGATGCTTCCGATTATAACTAACCGAGAGTACATTGAAACGCTCGAAAAGCTCGGAATTAACAACTACATTTTCATTAATCAGGACGATTTGGCGGAATTTTAGATTTCCGAAGAAATAATAGGCACCCGTAAGGGTGCTTTTCTTTATACCGCTTTGCGCCATAGTGTCCATTATCGGGGCTTTATGTGAAAATATTCCCGAAAGCAGGCGGTTTTACTTGAAATAGAGGCGTGTTGTGATATATAATAAAGCTATTAAAACGGAGTGAAAAAAGAAATGGAAATTCAAGATTTTTTTAAGGAACACAAATCGGTTGCCGTCGCCTTTTCGGGCGGCGTTGACTCCGCCGTGCTTCTTATGCTTGCGCTCCGCTGTGCCGAAAGGGTAAAGGCTTATTTTGTAAAGAGTCCGTTTCAGCCTGCCTTTGAGCTTGAGGACGCCAAAAAAACCGCAGAGCTTCTGGGCGCTCCTCTTGAGGTGCTTTGTGCAGACGTGCTTTCCGACCCGACTGTCAGGTCAAACCCTAAGGACAGATGCTATTACTGTAAAAAAAGAATATTCGGTATTATTTCCGAAAAGGCGCACAGCGACGGCTTTGACACACTGCTTGACGGCACCAACGCCTCCGACGACGAGACTGACAGACCCGGAGTCAGGGCGCTTCGTGAGCTTGGCGTGCTTTCACCGCTGAGAGAATGCGGCCTTGACAAGGCTTATATCCGTAAGCTTGCCGCCGAAAACGGGCTTCCCGTTTTTGACAAGCCGTCCTATGCCTGTCTTGCAACGAGAATACCGTACGGTACGCCGATAAGCGAGGAGGTTTTATTGAAAACCGAAAACGCCGAGGGCCTTTTAATGCGGGAGGGCTTCAGAAATTTTCGAATACGCTATGCCGACGGCTCGGCAAGGCTTGAGCTGGGGAAAGCCGAATTTACCATTCTGCAGGAAAAAAGGGAAAAAATTTACGAAATGCTTATTAAAAGCTATGACAATGTTTATCTTGATTTGAAGGAGAGAACCGATGAATAAGGAAGAGCTGAAAAATATGCTCGAGGAGGTTGCCGCAGGCAAACTCTCACCCGACGAAGCGGTAAACAGAATTAAGCTTCAACCCTATGACGACCTCGGCTTTGCCAAGATTGACACGCACAGGGGCGTACGTCAGGGAGAGGGCGAGGTGATTTACGGCGCCGGCAAAACCGTCGAGCAGTTAGTAAAGATTGTTTCCCATATTCTTTCGGGCGACTCGGAAAGCGTACTGATTACAAGAATGAGCAGGGATGCGGCTGACGTCCTTTCGGAGAGCGTACCGCTGTTTTACGACCCGCTTTCAAAAATCGGGATTGCAGGCAAAAAGCCCGAGGCAGGGCAGAGAGGCAACATCGTAATTGCCACCGGCGGCACAAGCGACCTTCCCGTCGCAGAGGAGGCGGCGCTTACCGCAGAATACTACGGCAACCGGGTAACAAGGCTTTACGACGTCGGCGTTTCGGGTATTCACCGCCTTTTTGACAATGCAGAGCTGCTGGTCAATGCGAGGGTTGTAATTGCCGTCGCAGGTATGGAGGGAGCGCTTGCAAGTGTTGTCGGCGGAATGGTTGACTGTCCTGTTATCGCAGTGCCTACAAGCGTGGGCTACGGTGCGAATTTCGGCGGACTGTCGGCGCTTTTATCTATGCTTAATTCCTGTGCAAGCGGAGTCAGCGTTGTTAACATTGATAACGGCTTCGGCGCAGGCTATCTTGCAGGTATGATTAATAAAATGCAGGTGACATAATGAATATTTATTTTGAATGCAATATGGGTGCGGCAGGCGATATGCTTGCCTCGGCGCTTGTCGATTTGTCCGAGGACAGACAGGGGACTGTCGACGAGCTCAATTCCCTCGGGCTTCCGGACACAAAAATCCTTTTGAGCGACGGCGAGCAGTGCGGAATATACGGCACTCACCTTGAAATTTTAATCGGCGGGGAAAAGGAAACGCCCGATTCGCATCACGGGCACCATCATCACCGCCACGGCAGAAGCCTTGCCGATATCAACGAAATAATTGCTTGCCTTAATATAAGCGAGGAAATCAAGCAGGACGTAAGAAACATCTACGGTATTGTTGCCGAGGCGGAGGCTAAGGCTCACCGCAAGGAGGTAACTCAGGTGCATTTTCACGAGCTGGGTATGCTTGACGCGGTCGCTGACATCACCGTTACAGCCTATCTTTTAAGGAAGCTGAAGGCAGAAAAAATCATCTGCTCCCCGATTAATGTCGGTAACGGCACCGTGAAGTGCGAGCACGGAATAATTCCCGTGCCTGCGCCTGCAACGGCAAACATACTGACAGGCGTGCCGTACTATAAAAGCGACATTCAGACCGAGCTTTGTACTCCTACGGGCGCGGCTCTGCTTAAATACTTTTCCGACAGCTTTGAGAGAGACCCCAAGCTTGAGATCGTTAAGAAAATCGGTATCGGCACAGGCACAAAGAAGCTTGAAAGGGCGAACATAATAAGGGTGTTTTGCTATGAGGAGGAGAGCACGGTTACCGAGCTTTCCTGCAACATTGACGACATCACGGGCGAGGAGGCGGCATACGCTTCCGAAAAAATGCTCGATGAGGGCGCGCTTGACTGCTTTATCACACCGATATTTATGAAGAAGGGCAGACCCGCATATATGTTTACGGTGCTTTGCAAACCGTCCGAGGAGGAGAAATTTGCCGCCCTTATTTTTAAGCACACCACGACAATAGGCATAAGGAAATACACGCCCTCGCGCTATACGCTTAAAAGGGAATTTAACGAAGAGGGCGGTGTTACGGTTAAACGCTCGGAGGGCTTCGGCACCGAGAGAAAAAAGGCGGAGTTCGATGAAATCAAGGCGCTTGCCGACGAAAGGGACATTTCCGTTTTTGAGGCAAGAGAGCTTATTAATAACAAACAGTAAGGAAAGGGTGAATTTATGTCTGAGTATTTCGGCAAGGAGGTACCCAAGCTCGGCTTCGGGCTTATGAGACTTCCGAAGAAAGGAATCGCCACCGATATTGAACAGGTAAAGAAAATGGTTGATATGTTTATCGAGGCAGGCTTTACCTACTTTGACACGGCTTATGTTTACCTCGGCTCCGAGGCGGCAACGAAAAAGGCGCTTGTCGACCGCTATCCGAGAGAGGCTTACACGCTTGCAAGCAAAATCAACGCCTCGGTAGCACCGACCGAAAAGTTCGCCAAAAAGGAGTTTTTCACCTCCCTTGAAAGGACGGGGGCAGGTTATTTTGACTACTATCTGCTTCACGCCTTTATGGACAACAACTACAAAAAATACGACAGGTTTCATCTGTGGGATTTTGTAAAGGAACAGAAGGAAAAG
Source organism: Clostridia bacterium (assembly GCA_017438845.1). Lineage (GTDB taxonomy): Bacteria > Bacillota > Clostridia > Oscillospirales > Acutalibacteraceae > Fimenecus. Next base: position 34,404 of record JAFRUO010000014.1, read on the forward strand.
GGGCTTGTAAAGCATTTCGGTTTTTCATTCCACGCAGGGCCGAAGTTGCTTGACGAAATTCTTACCGAGCACCCCGAGGTCGATTTTATTCAGCTTCAGTTAAACTACGCCGACTGGGAAAATCCGTCGGTCACCTCAAGGGCGAATTATGAGGTAGCACGCAAGCACGGCAAATCCATTGTTGTAATGGAGCCCGTAAAGGGCGGTGCGCTTGCAAAGCCCGGCAAAGAGGTTGAGAAGCTTTTCAAGCAGTATAATCCCGACGCGTCGGCGGCTTCGTGGGCAATCCGTTTTGCCGCGTCGCTTGACGGAATAATCACCGTGCTTTCGGGTATGTCGAACATTGAACAGATGCAGGATAACCTTTCGTATATGAAGGACTTCAAACCCTTAAACGACGAGGAGCAGAAGATTATTCAAAAGGCTCAGCGCATACTCGGCAAGTCCTCTACGGTCCCCTGCACGGCTTGTCATTACTGCACGGAGGGCTGTCCGCAGAAAATAGCCATTCCCGACATTTTCTCGGCGCTTAATCTTCAGCTCGGAAACGGTCAGCTTGACGAGGCGAAAAAGGCTTACCTTGAGGCAACCGCAGAGGGCGGACACGCTTCGGACTGCATTGCCTGCGGTCAGTGTGAGGGAGCATGTCCTCAGCATATAGCGATTATCGACTGTCTGAAAAAGGCGGCGGAAACGCTTGAATAATCTTTGACTTTAAGGAGCGAAGCTACGGTGGAGGGCTTTGACTTTTACATCAGAAAAAAAGAGGATTTAATCAAAGCCGTAGAGAGCTGCGGCTTTGTTCCTTTGTTCAGAAATTCAATCAAGGGCTTTTCGGTCGAGGAACACGTTGCGCCCGAGGTCTGGTTTTCGGGCGATGAAGGCGTCTGGGAGTGGAAGGGTCCGGTAATCCGTGCGACCGGCTGCGCCTACGGGAAATTTTTTGACCGCAAGGCTGTGTTTATAAGCCGTGAATGGTTTCCGGACTTTGCGAATTACCGCCGTGACGGATACGATTTTGACGCTCTGTATGACGATGGGAAGGCGAGATTCGGCGATAAATATCTTTATGAGCTTATCGAAAAGAATGCGCCCGTTTCCTCAAAGGCCCTGAAAATACTCGGCGACTACGGAAAAAACGGCAAGAAGGGGTTTGAGGGGATTATCACCCGTCTTCAGGAGCAGTGCTATGTAATCACCGATGACTTTGTCTATCAGCTTGACAGGCACGCAAACCCATACGGCTGGGGTGTTGCGGAGTATTCCACGCCCGAAGTTTTTATGGGTAAGGATTTTACCGAGAGGGTTTATTCACGCTCTCCCGAGCAGTCCTTTGAAAGGGTGCTCACTCAGCTTAAAGGGCTGTTGCCCGACGCACAGGAGGAAGCCCTCAAAAAGCTTTTAAAAAAGGGGAATGTACAGTGAGTTTTGAAGTAAAAAAAATAAGTGCGGACGGCACGAAATTCGCGTACATGAAATTCGGAAGCGGTAAAACTCCGCTTGTAATTATACCGGGGCTCAGCCTGCAAAGTGTTATTCCCGCCGCCGAAGCGATTGAAAAGCATTATCAGGTGTTGACGGAGGAGTTTTGTGTTTATCTGTTTGACAGTCCCGTAGCTCCCGGCGAAGGCTATAATATTGACCGATACGCTGCCGATATTTATGCGGCGATAAAGAAGCTCGGTCTTGAAAGCATCTGTCTTTTCGGCGTTTCTCAAGGCGGTATGGTTGCACAGACCGTTACTGTTTCGCATCCTGAGCTTGTCGCAGGTCTTGCTCTGGGCTCAACCGCCTGCCGTATGGACCCTGACAGACACGAGGCGGTTGATACGTGGACGGCGCTTGCACGGCAGGGCAAATGTGAGGAGCTTTATCTGGCTTTCGGCGAGAGGGTATATCCTCCCGAAACCTTTGAGAGCTTCAAACAGGCTTTTTCTCAGGCGGCAAAAACGGTTACCGAAGCCGACCTGAAACGTTTTGTTATTCTCGGAAACGGCTCGGCGGGCTTTGATGTAAGCGATAAGCTGTCACGCATCGGCTGTCCCGTGCTTGTAATCGGGGATACGGACGACCGTGTGCTCGGCGCAGAAGCGTCATATGAAATTAAGGAAAAAATAAAGGACGCCCGGCTTTATATGTATGAGGGCTACGGACATGCCGCTTATGACACGGCGCCCGATTACGCCGAGCGCTTGTATTCGTTTTTTAAAAGCATTAATAACACCGTAAGGTGAAAAAAGGAGATTTGTTATGCAATACAGAACAACTCAGGTAGTTTTAAAGGAAAAGCTTATCGGCCATGACGCTAAAAACCTTCAGGAGCTTGACAACGTGCTCAATTCCTGGGCTCAGCAGGGCTGGGTGCTTAACACCATGACTACGACCGTTGCAGGCAACACGGGAATAGGCGGCGGCGACCGCACGGTGTTTACGCTTGTGTTTATGCATCAGTAAGAATTTCCCGAATTAAAGCCCTCACCGAGGGCTTTTATTTTTTTCGGAAAGCGAAAATATTAATATTTGTTTTAGTTCGTTTTTATGGTATAATTAAATAAATATTTTATGAAAAGGAAAAGTTATGAATATTTTTGTAACCTGGACTTTGCTCTTCATTGCTGCTGAGGCTTTGATAACCGCTGTTCAGTTTTTGTTAAGGAAAAAGAATTTTAAGCCTGCAATTCGCGCAGCTTTGATAATTGCGAAGCTGCTCCTGGCAATTGCGTTTGCGGCTCTTCCAATGGCGGGACCCGTTCAGCTTCGCCCCGTTCAGCCGTTTATGATTGCGCTTTATGCGGCGCTTTTTGCAGACGCCCTTGCAGATACTGTTTACAGTGCGATAATCGCAATCGGCAAAAAAGAAAGAAAATTTCTCTTTTACAAGGCGATGAGTCTTGTGTTCGGAATACTGTTCTTTGTTTACGGCACGGTTAATATGCAGACGGTGCTTCCGAATTATCATACATATAAATCGGAAAAGATTAAAACGGAGCATAAAATAATATTTGCCGCTGATATTCACGTCGGCAGCGCACAGGAGCTTTCCACGCTCGAAAAAGAGGTTAATGCGATGCTCTCGGAGAAACCCGAGTGTATAATTCTCGGCGGCGACATCGTTGACGATTATACCGAAAAGCAGGAAATGGAAGAAACCTTCAGGCTGTTCGGAAACTGCGGAGTGCCCGTGTACTATCTCTACGGCAACCACGACCGACAAAAACACGCGGAATATGCTCACGGACTGCAGTTTACCGCTGAGGAGCTCGAAAAGACAATAAAGGACAGCGGAGTAATTGTGCTTAAGGATGAATATATTGCTTTGGCAAGCGACCTTTTGCTTCTCGGCAGAGAGGACATCAGCGAGGGCGGGGAAAGACTGAAAGCCGCCGAATTGAAAAATCCCGCTCCCGAAAAGTATCTGATAGTTGCCGATCATCAGCCCTTTGAGTTTAAGGACAACCTTGTCACGGGAGCGGACCTTCAGTTTTCCGGACACACCCACGCAGGTCAGCTTTTCCCGTTGCGTGCGCTTTATTCGGTAATCGGCTACGCTTACGGCGACTTTTACGAGGGCGACGCTGTTATGAATGTCAGCGCAGGCGCCTGCGGCTGGCGCGTACCGTTCAGGACGGAAAAGCATTGTTATTATGAGGTGATTACACTTCAGCCCGAAAATACACAGAACATTGTCGGAGAATAATATGGAGCATAAAAAACCGTTTCTTATTGCGGCAGGTTATATTGCCGTTGCGCTTTTCACGCTTTGCGCCGTATTAATCGGCGGCAAAAGCTACACTGTATATGTAAACAATCCTTATAATACACGCTCGGTTTCGGTGAGAAGCACCGAAGAGGGAATAGTCAAAGACACCGAAAAAGCTTTTAAGGACGGATATGTTGCCGTAAAATTCGAATCCATAAAGCCCGGCAAGACGCAGGCCTATGTCACCTTGTATAACGAGGAAAACATAAGGGAGCACATCACGGCATACAGTGACTTTACCGTTCTTCCCACGGGTGTGATTTATATAACGGGCTATGAATACGGCGGACTTCGCTTTACCGTCCTCGGCATGGCGCTTCTGACGGTGTACACGTGTGCCCTGTGCCTGGCAGATTTTATTCACAGAAAGAAAACTCAGTTTTTCTCTCACAGAACAATGCTTGCCCTGGCGCTGACGGTGTTCTTCGGACTGCAGGGCATAATGTATACAACGCTGTACTGCATGAACGTTATTATGCCGCAGAGAATGGAGGGCTGGAGGCTTTTTAATTTTGCAGGCTTTATTATGTCGGCACTGTTTTTGCTTTCAATACCTCTTATTGTTGCCTTTGCAGGCTTTCTTTCGTTCAGCAATTTGTCGCTTATCAGGCGTGAGGGCTTCAGGAAGAACAATCTGTTCGGTATACTTATAAGCCTTGTGCTCTTTGTGGGCTCGGTTTTATGCGTACTGTCAGCCGTCAAAAATCCGAACTCAGTGGGTATTGAAATGGCGCAGGTCCGTGACGCAGTTATAAGGACGGTCGTTTCCTCCTCGTTTGTTTATTTTGAGTGCATCCTGTTTTCGGCTATGCTGTGTACGCAGTATGCCGCAAGGCATGAGCCAAAGTACAATCAGGATTTTATTGTGATTCTCGGTTGCAGGGTCGGCAAAGACGGAAAACCCCTTCCGCTTTTACGGGGCAGAATTGACCGTGCGCTTGACTTTTACCGCAAGCAGCTCGAGTGCGGCGGCAGGCAGGCTTACTTTATCCCGACGGGCGGCAAGGGCAGTGACGAGGTAATAAGCGAAGCGGAGTGCATGAGGAATTACCTCGTGGAAAACGGAATTGACGAGAGCCTTATTTTCCCCGAAACCGAAGCCGCAACCACGCTCGAAAATATGAAGTTTTCGAAGAAAATTGCCGACTCGCATAAGCAAAACGCAAATATACTTTTTTCAACAACAAACTATCACGTTTTCAGAAGCGGAATATACTCCGCTAAGGCGGGTATGAGGGCTGACGGCATAGGCGCAAAAACGAAGTGGTATTTCTGGCCTAATGCTCAGATGCGTGAGTTTATCGGACTGCTCGCAAGCGAATGGAAAATCAACATCCTGCTGATTGCGACCATTACGGCGGTTTCAACACTGTTTGCAAATATCGGCACCATAGTCAGCTGGATAGTAAAATAAACAATATGATGATTAAGAGGATACGGAAAACCGTATCCTCTTTGTTGTTTTACTATATAAATGACAGCAACCGCTAATATCTATGCCCATTTAGATGATAAGAGAAAGAAAAAAATAGCTAATTCAATGTCAACAAAAGAGCTGTAGAATCATGCTTATGCAAGACCGTTTATTGCCATATCAACATGGAATAAATCAAAACCATCGATTACGCAATCTCCGTTCATATCACCTATTATTTCATTCTCGCCTTCATACTCTATTGCGCATAAAACGCATGATTTCATAGATGCATAGTCATTAACACTTACAACACCGTCACCGTCAACATCACCGTAAATGACATCTTTGAGTTTCACAAACTTTAAACTGTGTTCTGTTGCATATTTTTCTGCAACGGTATTTGCTTCTCCATAGATTGTGAGATCTCCCGATCCACTATTCCAAAAAGCTAAATCGTCTATATATTCTACGCTTTCGGGAATAACAACGGCGCTTAACGACCTACACATACCAAATGAATACAACCCCAAGTTTTTAACGGTGTTTGGAATTACAACTGATTTTAAACTTTGACACCAAAAGAAAGCGCCGTCATTTATATACTCTACTCCGTTTGGAATAATAATCTTATTCAGACGGTCTGCCCTAAAGAATGCAGATGTTGCAATCAGTTTTGTTCCCTGCTTTATAGTATAGCTATCCGGGAATAAATCAGAATAATCCGAGCCTTGCTGACTTGATATGCAGTATTCACCAATATAAACAACATTTTGTTCATTCTTGCAAATCTCATTGTTATAATAATCGGTAAGCAGGAAAGCGAATTCTCCGATATACTCAAGGCTATGCGGCAATTCAATGTTTGACAAAGTTCCATAGCCGTAAAAAACATATTTGCCTATTCTTTTATAAGTTTCCGGCACGGTTATTGAATATATTTCGGGGGAGTTAAGAGAATTATACTTGAACGCATTATCAGCAACAGCTACCATTGTATACCCGTCAATTTCTTCAGGAAATACAAGCTCGTTTTCCGTGCCATTATAGCCTGTGATTTCAGCAGTCTTTTCTTCTTCACTCAAAACATTATAAGTCCAGTCGTTCAAGCCGTCCTCCGCAAAGGCATATACAGGCAAGATGCCTATTACCATTATGACGCATAACGCAAAGGAAAATATTCTTTTTTTCATAATAAGACCTCCTGTTAAGCTTGAATCAAGATTTTGTGCCGGCACAGAAATAATACGGCTCGTAGGAATTCATAAATCCTATATCTATTTCGTATTCATACATAAAATTAAGATTGTCAATAATTCTTTGCCTTTTTTCATCTGTAATGGAATTATTAAACCATATAATTTTTTCTACAGTTTTTGATTCGTTTGGCTTAATCTCTTCCGACATCCAGGCATCGTCTTCATCATTATCAAAAGATAAAACACAAACTTCGGAATATACTCCTACTAACCGTGAAGCTCCGATAACTGCATTTGAGTTGTTATGAACAGTAATTCTTATTCTGTAAGGAGTATAATCGTTTACAGGGAACCACTTATATTCTCTGCCGTAATACTCTTCATAAACATCATTGTGAAAATAACCGTCCCACGTTGAATAAAAATGTCTGTCTTCTATGCTGTCCGCCTGTTCCGGAGTTAACTGTTCCAAAACCTCATAGTCCAGTTTTACAGTTTCAATTCCGTGTAACCTGTAAATCTTTTGAACAACCGAAACAATATATAAAACTCCTATTAAAGAAAACAGTACAACTAAAACGGAAAGTACAATTGTAAAGCGTTTTTTTAATTTTTCATACATCGGCTTGTATGCAGACTGCTCGTCAATGCGCGGAACAGGCTCTTGCTCGACAACGGGATTTGAGAGCAATTCGCACAACCAGTCAACATCATTCGGCTGTTTTGCGGCAGCTGCTTCAAGTGTTCTTATTTCGACAAGCTGTTCCTCGGAGTTTTGCTTTGCTTCGGCTACTCTCTTATCAACAATACTTTTTAAATCGGAAGCACCCTTTGTGAGTTCTTTAATTTCATTTATTGAAAAACCGTACTTTCTCAAAAGAGCAATCTGTTTTAGTCTCTTAACGTCATTTTCGGAAAAATTGTAGCTTTTTCTTCCCTCATAGTTTTCTGTGTAGCGTTCGGGTATAAAAAGTCCGTCGTCGATATAATACCGTATCGTTCTATCAGATATGCCCGTCAGGGCAGAAAGCTCTTTCATTTTCATAACAAATCACCCTTTCTGCCCTTATTATATATTTTACAGTAGGTGTAAAGTCAATAGTAATAAACAAAAATTATGTTCTAAATTTCACTCTTTCGCTAAAAACGGTTCACTGAACCGTTTTCTTAACGCTCAGACCCTCTCAGGGTTCGAATCCCTTGCCAACAATGGTAAACTAAAAATAGGAGCACGGACTAAAGTCCATACTCCTATTTTTGGCGCGCTGCAAGGGATTTTTTCGGCGGCAACGCCGCCTTCGCCTCGTGCTTCGCACTCGTTGCCCACGTCGGCGAAAACAGTCCACCGGACTGTTTTCTTCCGCTTCGCTTTGCTCGCTCCCTCCTTGTTCGAATCCCTCCGTTTGTTAACACAAACTAAAAAAGAGATATGGCACTTCGTACCACATCTCTTTTTTGGCGCGCTGCAAGGGATTCGAACCCCTGACCTTTTGGTTCGTAGCCAAACACTCTATCCAGCTGAGCTAGCAGCGCATATTTTTTTGTGCTCAAGTATATTAACACTTATTTTTTGAAATGTCAATATATTTTGCGCTATACTCTTGTTTTTATTTTTGAAATATTTTATAATATTAAAAAATTGTCATACACAGGAGGATTTATTATGTCAGACGTCAGACCCGAGTCAATGGCTCGAATTACAACCCGTGAGCTTGCCGATGCATTTATCGCCGAGCAGGTTGACGAAATCCGTAAGCAGGTAGGCGACAAAAAGGTTTTGCTTGCGCTTTCGGGCGGAGTTGACTCATCAGTCGTTGCCGCACTTTTAATTAAGGCTATCGGACAGCAGCTTGTCTGCGTTCACGTTAACCACGGACTTCTCCGTAAGGGCGAGCCCGAACAGGTTATCAGGGTGTTTAAGGAGGAGATGAACGCCAACCTTATTTATGTTGACGCTGTCGACCGCTTCCTTGACAAGCTTGCAGGCGTTGACGATCCTGAGACAAAGAGAAAAATAATCGGTAAGGAATTTATTGACGTTTTCGTTGAAGAGGCAAGAAAGCTTGACGGTATCGCCTTCCTCGGTCAGGGTACAATTTATCCCGACATCCTTGAAAGCAAGGACGGCATCAAGGCTCATCACAATGTCGGCGGACTTCCCGAGGACCTTAATTTTGAGCTCGTTGAGCCCGTAAAGCTTCTTTACAAGGATGAGGTCAGGGTTGTCGGCAAGGCACTCGGGCTTCCCGAAAGCATGGTTGAGCGTCAGCCCTTCCCGGGACCGGGACTCGGCGTGCGTTGTGTAGGCGCAATCACAAGAGACCGCCTCGAAGCAGTCCGTGAATCCGACGCAATCCTCCGTGAGGAGTTCGCCGCCGCAGGACTTCAGGGCAAGGTCTGGCAGTACTTTACCGTTGTTCCTCCTTTTAAGTCAACGGGAATCAAGGACGGCAAACGTACATACGAATGGTTTGTGGTTTTGCGTGCAATCAACACCACCGACGCAATTAATGTAACAATTGAGGAAATTCCCTACGAGCTTCTCTACAAAATCAGAGACCGCATTTTAGCTGAGGTTAAGGGCGTAAACCGCGTGCTTTACGACCTCACTCCCAAACCGGTCGCAACAATTGAGTGGGAATAAGAACCTCACCCGTTTGCAAAATTGCTTTGCAATTTTGAACGGGTACCCGAGAACCTTGTTACTCGCAAGGCTCGTAATAATTAATTCTTAAACAGTCAACCCCGAAGCCATTGTAAACAAAGGATTTCGGGGTTGACCATATTCGTTGCGGCATTATTTTGGCATTAAGAAATGATAATAATAGTGCGTTTATTATATAAAGCACTTTAGCCAAAAGAGGTGTGGTTTAATGCCATGGAATGTTATCAATGGAAGGGTTAAGTGTTTGGAAATGGACTATGAACAACAAAACGCACTTTGATTTTTTCGATAAGTGCCTTGAGTTTGCAAAAAATCACAGATAGTCGGAGGTAACAATGCAACAAAACATATATGACAATGATGAATTCTTTGATAACTACAAGAATACCCGTTTAAGCGATGACAGTTTCAATGAACTTTTGGAACAGCCGGCGATGAGGAAACTGATTCCAGATCTGCAAGGAAAATCGGTTTTGGATTTAGGTTGCGGATTTGGTTTCAACTGCAAAGAGTTTGCTCTCGCAGGTGCCAAGAGTGTTGTTGGTATTGATTTGTCCGAAAAAATGATTGAGCAAGCCAACGCAACAAACAGCACCGATAACATCACATACCATGTAATGAGCATGATGGATATTGATACACTGAATGAAAAATTTGATTTTGTTTTCAGCTCACTTGCTTTTCACTATATTGAAGATTTTGAAAAACTCATTTCGCAAACATATAGCGTATTGAACGATGATGGCGTATTGCTTTTTTCTCAGGAACATCCTATTGTAACCGCTGTTAAAAACAACGGCGAAAACTATGTTAAAAAGCTTAACGGCAGCATTAAAGGCTTTCTTTTGAACAACTATGCTGATATGAGTATCAGAAAAGAAAAATGGTTTGTGGACGGCGTTGAAAAGTATCACAGAACATTCAGCTTTATCATCAATACCCTTATCAAATGCGGATTCACGATAGAGGCAATTGATGAACCGCTTCCAAGTGAAGAAGCATTAAAAACACGGGAAGGTTTGAAAAAAGAGTTTATTAAGCCTACTTTTTTGATAGTAAAAGCAAAGAAAACACAGAAAAAAGATATTATGAAATAAGCACTTAGAACCCAATTTTGAGGGTAGCAATGATATATCATTGCTACCCTCATTTTGCCGTTTTGAAACGCAGTATTCATGCGGTTTTCAGAGCCCCTAAATGCTTATATAATATATTAAACTATAAAGGCTTTATTGATTTTATTATTGCGCTAATTATTTATATTTGCTATTATTGTTTTGAAATCATACAGTAAAGAAGAACAACAATTATGAAAAAAAGCAACATCAAAAACAAACGCATAAAAAAAGAAAAGATTAAACTCGCTATGAACAAACGAGTTTATTTTACATTAACAGGCTGTCCTAAAATACTGCATGGTTTATCAAACCAGTATTGTTATAAGTCAAATATGCATAAATTAATTTTTAAAGATGGAAAGTTTGAAAATGTCAGATATCGTTCTTCCATAATAACGAATTGTAATTTCAACAACGCATTATTGGTGGGCGTGGATTTTTGTAATTGTAATTTGAGAAAATCAAGATTTAAAAATGCAATATTGAATAATGTTTGTTTTATAAATTGCAATTTGGAGGGTGTGGATTTCACTAACTCAGTTTTTCAAAATGTTGTATTTATTTGTACAAACATAGACCAAACAAATAGTTTTCCCGCTAAAGGTTCGTTTAGGATGTATAATTCCTATCCCAAAATATCAATTCCCTCTCAAACACAAGAAGAATTATTAGCCTTATCATCATACAAACAATTGTATGAGCCTCATGTATTACACGTGTCCCAGAAAAAACTGAATTATTGGACATTAAACGTATTGATTGATATTTATGGAGAGGATGTTTTTAGAGCGTTGAGCGCAGTAAAAAACAGAAACAATAAGAAATGCTTTTATACTGTATTTTCGTATATGAAACATATTGAAAAATACTTAAAAATATGATATAATTCCATTGTCCTGCTCCGGAACCTGAAAAGGGGAATGTTAGTTGTATAATTGAGGACATATAACAATAACAAGTATTCGAGGGGGGATGTCTATGATAAATGATGTTTTGGCTTTTGTATCTTTTGGTGCTTTTATGTTAGAATTGATATTTAGAAACGACTTCCTGCCCCGATTGCTCGGGGTTAATTAATTATTGGTAACAATATGGCAACAGGAAATTTTGTAGCCTATGTGGATAGGATAATGCAAATAATCAGGATAACTGGAGCAATATTACCCTTACAAAAATGTTAAGGTTTTGAGTTTCAGAGTAGAGTGAGAATAAGAATAATATTATAAAGCAAAAAGGCTGATTGAAATTCAACCAGCCTTTTCTTTGTTTATACCCCAAAGCCGTATTATTTTACGGTGTAGATGTCAACTGTGCCGTCCTTTTCGGCGTAGATATACATTAACGAGCCGAGGACGGGTATGTTTTTGTAGGTTTCATAGCCGCTGATAACAGCTTCGCCCGAAAGCGTGTCAACAAGGTCGTAGAGATTGTCTGCACTGTTAACCTTTATAATCCAC
>JAFRUO010000015.1 GCA_017438845.1 Clostridia bacterium
AAGGCTGACGCCTAACCCCGATTTTAAGGCAGTTATAGCGGAAAAAAGGCGATTTTTGGGCTAATCATCCTTATGGACAGCGCCCTAAATCCGTCCTTATTTATTTTTTGTGCTTACTCAAACATACCGTTGTTGTAAAGATTCATTATGATTGCGGCAATCTGTGCCCTTGAGGCGGTTTCTGTCGGAGCAAGTCTGTCGCTCGACATACCGCTGATTACGCCGTTTTGCAACGCCCATGCAACGGGAGTGTAGGCAAAGGCGCTGACATTTTTGCTGTCCCTGAACTTCGCATAGGTTGAAGCAGCGCCGCTAACCTCGGGCGAGTTCATATATCGGTAAAGTATCGTGCATATCTGCTCACGGGTAATCGGGTCGTTAACGCCGAATTTTCCGTTTGCGTAGCCTGATATGATGTTGTTATCGACCGCCCAGTTTACATACGGAGTATAGTATTTGCCCTTCTTTATGTCGGAAAGTCTGTCGCTGTCAAAGTCATAGTCTGTCAGGTCGGCTTTGCACAGCCTCGCCAGAATAACTACAAAATCCTGCCTTTTAAGCTTGTCGTTGGGTCCGAAAATACCGTTGCCGTAGCCCGAAAGGAAGCCGAGCTCCGTGCAGGTGTCCACACTTTCAAAGTACCATGAAACATCTCTTACGTCGGTGTAGTAGGAAAGTCTCGGCACCTCCTCGGTTATCTCATAACCGCATTTCGTACATCTTTTATGTACAAGACCCCTTTCCTTGTGCGTTGCCCGGCGAAGCTCATCCATAAAGAAGCTGTGGTTACATTCCACCGTAACGCTTATGTTCGCCGAAGGCCTCAGGTTACCGATTGAAAGGCTTGCCGTAATTGTCGCCGTGCCGGGTGCTACGCCCGAAACCTTACCGGCGGAAACTCTGGCAACATTCGTGTTTGACGACGAATAAGAGGGAACAACCGTGGCAGTGACATACGAAATAATATCACGACCGGGAATGTTGAGTACAAGATTTGCTTCGGGAAGCCCTACCGAAGAGCCTGCAGTGACCCTGACGCTTTGAGTGGGAACTCCGAGCCAAGCGTTGCTGACCATGGAAGTGAGAAGCTCAACGGGTACGGAGGCGTCGTTGTCGTTAGCCTTGACGCTTGCGGTGTTTACGGCGGGAGTGCCGAATTCCTGCACCCAGTAATATGCGCCCTGATAAATAAAGCAGGCAAAGCCTACCGCCGAGAAGGAGGGGCTGAGCATATTTCTTCTGTGACCCTGACCCGCATAATTTTCGTTGTCCTCTCTGAAGGCGACGTAGGTTTCATAGGGCGTTGTAAGCATATTGTAGCCCATTGCAATATTTTCGCCCATTGCGTAGTATTTTGATGACGGAAAAGCCGTGAAGCAGCTGTCGCCGTTGGGTCTTGTGTGGCTGAAGGAAACGGCAATTTCCGCCGCGCGCTTCATGGCAACCTTTTCAAGCTCGTAGTCATATTGCAAAGTATAAAGGTTTGTCATTTTCGCCTTTGTCTTGTTGTCGGAATTCCAGTACCAGGCGTCGGTGCTTCGTCTGAAGTTGTTTACCATGGTAAGCATTGTCCTTGCCTGAGTTTGATTGTATTTTCCGTGAAGGTTGACGGTTATCGTCTGACCCGTAGCGGCATAAATGTTGACATTAAAGCCGAAAAATACGGAAAAAATCAGTATAAGGCACATCAGTGCGCTCAGTGAGCGTTTGTAAGCTGTCATAGCTTTCCTCCTTGTTAAATATTGATAAGCAGCTCTACCGGACAGTGGTCGGAGCCGTATATTTCGGGATGTATTTTTGCGCCCTCAAGCTTTTCGTTAAGCCTTTCGGAGCAGATAAAATAGTCAATTCTCCACCCGACGTTTCTCTCCCTCGCCTTCATGCGGTAGCTCCACCACGAATATGCGTTTTCCGTATCGGGATAAAAGAAGCGGAAGGTGTCGGTAAAGCCGCAGTCGAGAATCGTTGTCATCTTTTCCCTCTCCTCGGGAGTAAAGCCGGGGTTCTGCGTATTTGTCTTCGGGTTTTTAAGGTCGATTTCCTTATGCGCGACATTGAGGTCGCCGCAGTAAATCACAGGCTTTGCCTTGTCAAGCTCAAGCACATACTGCCTGAAGAAATCCTCCCAGGACATTCTGTATTCAAGCCTGCGGAGCCCGTCCTGAGAGTTGGGCGTATAGCAGGTTATAAAATAAAAATCGTTAAACTCAAGAGTTATCACTCTGCCCTCGTTGTCGTAAAACGGCTGATTAATACCGTAATGAACGCCCAACGGCTCCTCTTTTGAAAAAATCGCTGTGCCGGAATATCCTTTCTTTTCGGCATAATTCCAGTAACAGTGATAGCCCTCGGGGGCAAAGTCAATCTGACCGGGCTGCACCTTGGTTTCCTGCAGGCAGAAGATGTCTGCGTCAAGCGAGTCGAACGCCTCCGTGAAGCCCTTGTTCATACAGGCTCTGATTCCGTTAACGTTCCAGGAAATAAACTTCTTCATATCACACCTCCGTATACGTATATATAATAACATAATTCGAGGGTAAAAATCTACTGTTATTTATTGACTTAACAGCACAAACAATGTAAAATACTCAAAGAAAAATATCGGAGGATGTAAAATGTCGAAAAATCCGCTTTTTAACAAGGTTAAATACTTTATAATAGATATGGACGGCACCTTTTATCTCGACGGAAATATTATTGAAGGCGCAATGGGCTTCCTCGAGAGGGCGAAGCAGGTTGGGAAGGATTTCTGCTTTTTTACCAACAACTCCTCAAACAACACGGAGGTTTGCCGCGCAAAGCTTCACAACATGGGCTGCGATGTGGACGGCGAAAAAATAGTAATATCTTCTCATGTCACGATTGACCACCTTAAAGTGAATTACCCGGGCAAGAGCGTCTATTTGCTCGGCAACGAAAGACTTACAAACGACTTTATCGGCGCAGGCATTAAGCTTGTCGACGATGACCCCGACATTGTTGTGTTAGGCTTCGACACCACGCTTAATTACGAAAAAATCAACAAGGCGGCTCGCTTTATTTCGGAGGGCAGAACGTATATTGCAACGCATCCCGACTTTAACTGCCCGACGTCCGACGGCTTTATGCTCGACACAGGCTCGATGATGGCGATGTTTAAAGCGAGCACGGGCAGAGACCCGATAGTCATGGGCAAGCCGTATGCCACTACAATTGAATACCTTACCCGCAAGTTAAACTGTGAGCCCGACGAGCTTTGCTTTATCGGCGACAGGCTTGAAACCGATATTGCTATCGGCTATAACAATTCTCTTTTAAGCGTGCTTGTGCTTACGGGGGTTACAAGCCCCGAGGCATATGAAAAAAGCGAAATCAGAGCGAGCTTTGTAGCGGACAGCTTAAAGGCGCTTGCGGACGAGCTTTAAAAAAGGGCAAGCGTCAGCTTGCCTTTTACTTTAACACCGTGCTTTGTTTTGTCAACGCATACCCGACAAATGCAGAAATATTCGGTACAAATGCCGATTTTTCAACTTATACTTCGGAGGGAAATATGAACGATAATATAATTGAAAACGCAATTCGCTTTGCAGAGGAATGCTTTAAAAACGACAGCAGCGGACACGACATTGACCACACCTTAAGGGTGTACAGAACTGCCGTCAGGCTTGCCGAAAGGGAAAACGCAGACAAAAAAATAACCGCCCTCGCCGCGTTGCTTCATGACGTTGACGACAGGAAGCTGTCGCCCGAAACTGCAGAAAGCAAAAGCCGCGCAAGGGCTTTTCTTAAGGAACAGGGGGCAGAGGAGGAAGCTGAAAAAATAATCCGCATTATTTCTCAGGTTTCCTTCGTCGGTACCGATTCTCCCGTGCCCGACAGTATTGAAGGGAAATGCGTGCAGGACGCCGACAGGCTGGACGCCATAGGCGCAATCGGTATCGCAAGGGCTTTTTCCTTCGGCGCAGACCGTAAGCGGAAGATGTACGACCCCGACGTAAAGCCGCTTGAAGGCGCAAAAAGCTCCGAATACCTTGCCGAAAGGGAAAACACAACCTTAAACCATTTTTACGAAAAGCTGTTTCTTTTGAAGGATATGATGAACACCGACTCAGCAAAGCGGCTTGCCGAAGGCAGAGACCGACTTATGCACCTGTTTGTAGAAAGCTTTCTTGAGGAGTGGAACGGTTAACCCTTTCTGATTTCAACGCCCTGATAATAATGACGGAGTATCTCCTTATAGCCGCTGCCGCCCTGAGCCATATAATCGGCGCCGTACTGACTCATCCCGACGCAGTGACCGTAGCCGCTTACCTCAAAGGTGAAATAGCCGCCCGTGTGGCTTATTTTAAAGGCGGGGCTTCGCAGTGAGAAAAGCTTGCGGAAGCTGTTTCCGCTCAGCTCCTTCCCGCCGAGCGTGATTTTTACAATTACTCCTGTGCCGTTCGGACTTGTGACAGTGTTCTTAACCCATTCGTCCGCATTATCCGAAAGCTTTACGCCCTCCTCCTTTAACGCCGCTTCCCGAAACTGAGCGTCGGACAGCACAAGCACCGACGAATAAGACGGCGAGAGTGTGTCGCCCGGGGACGGCACAGACTGAAGGTAGGGGATATCCGATGACCAGATTACCTCCGCCGACTCCGTCCTGCCGGGACATATTGCACAGTATGCCGCCACAATCGGCTGACCGTCATAGTATATCGCTTCACCGAGCACATCGTTTACTGCTTCGGTGATTTTTTTACTGTATTCTTCATACCTGTCGCCCCATTTCTGCTTTTGCTGTTCAACGGTATAAAAGCCCTGGTGCTTTGACGGGCTGTCGGAAATATCCGCTCCGCCGAGCGCTTCATCGGGATGTGCTTTCAGCCGTAACAGATTCGTGTATGCCGCCACCGCCTGAGCCTTCAGCGCCTCCCTGTGATATGTCGCGGGCATTTCGCACGCAACACAGCCTACAAGGTAGTCGGCGCTGCTTACATCTATTATGTTACCGCTTGATACAGCAAGCACCTTCACGCTTTCGGGCAGCCTTTCAGGCACGGTTTTTCCGCTTTTTTCGGCGCTTTCGTCTATTCTGTCCCTTATGTTTTTCACCGAAAAGGTCTTTATGTTTACAGCCGCAAGCGGCAAAACAAGCATACTTAAGAAGATTATCGTAACCAACAGAGCAAATTTTTTCATTTTTCCACCTCGTTTTTGTTAAAATCCGCTTTAGCACGTTGACTTTACATTCGTTTTGATATACAATATAATATCCATTATAATGTGGTATTCTGTGGTTTTATAAAAACAGACAGGAGGTTAACGGCTTGTCAGGATTTATTTCATCAATTTCCGAATCCGATATAAATAATTTATGCGATGAGATGCTGAAAAATAACCGCATCAATTCGGAGGACTATAAAAGATTTGAAGTTAAGCGCGGGCTTCGTAATTCCGACGGCACGGGCGTTATGACCGGGCTTACAAGGGTCTGCTCGGTTGAGGGATATTACATTGACGACGGTGAGCGTGTGCCCAAGCACGGCCGCCTTATTTACAGAGGCATTAATATGAGCGACATTGTCGAGGGCTGTAAAGCGGAAAACCGCTTTGGCTTTGAGGAGGTCGCATGGCTGCTTCTGTTCGGCGACCTTCCCACAAAAGGTCAGCTCGACGCGTTTACAAGGGTGCTCGCTCAGGCAAGGGAGCTTCCCGATGAGTTTATTGAGGACCTTATTATGAAGGCTCCGTCAAGGAACATAATGAATAAGGTCGCAAGCGCAGTGCTCGGGCTTTATACCTTTGACGAAAACCCCGATGATACGTCGGTTAAAAATGTGCTCAGGCAGTCGATTCAGCTTATAGCGCAGATTCCCACAATTATGTCTTATGCCTATCAGGTCAAAAGGCGAGCGTTTGATCATAAGAGTATGTATATTCATCAGAATAAGCTTGAAAACACTATGGCTGAGTCTATACTTCGTTCAATCCGCTCAGACAAAAAGTTCACCGACGAGGAGGCAAAGATACTTGACGCAAGCATGATGATACACGCTGAGCACGGCGGAGGAAACAACTCAACCTTCACCACGCGATGTGTTTCCTCAACGGGTGCCGACACCTATTCGGCAATCGCCGCAGGTATAGGCTCGCTGAAGGGACCCAGGCACGGCGGAGCAAACATCAAGGTGCACGAGATGGTGCGTGACATCAAGGCACACGTCAAGAATCCGACCGATGAGGGTCAGCTTGCCGATTACCTTGTCAAAATGCTGAACCGGCAGGCAGGCGACGGCTCGGGGCTTATTTACGGAATGGGACACGCGGTCTATACTCTGTCCGACCCGAGGGCGGTGCTCTTAAAGCAGGATGCGGAAAAATATGCCGAAAAATACGGCTTTACGGAGGATTTTATTATCCGCGACACAATCGAGAGAATTGCTCCCGAGCTTTTCTGCAAGCACAAAGGAATCAAGAAAAAGATGTGTGCAAACGTAGATATGTATTCGGGACTTATATACTCAATGCTCGGCATTCCCGAGGAGCTGTTCACGCCTCTGTTTATGTCTGCAAGAATTGCAGGCTGGAGCGCTCACAGAATTGAGGAAATTATTTCGGGCGGCAAAATTATGCGCCCGGCGTACAAAAATGTTTCTCTGCCGAGAAAGTTTGTACCGATAGGCGAAAGAATTGACAACCATTCGGCTCCGAGCGAATACATTCCCTCGGAGGAAAGATAAAAGAAAAGAGGAAAACAAATGCAGCTTTCAAAAAACAAAAAGGATATTTCCTTTAAACTTATTTTTGCGGTGCTCGCAGTCGGCGCTGCAGGACTTCTCGGACTGAGAATTTATCAGCTTTTTGCATTGACCGAGGCTGACGGAAGCGGATTTTTCAAGAGGTTAAACCCGACGGTTTATATTCTTTATATTGCCGCCGTCGTTTTCACCGTGCTGATACTGCTTCTCGTTTCGGCAACAAACAAGGTTACTGCATCCAAATCCTTCAGGGGCAAGAACAAGCGTCTTGCCTTGGCAGGTACCGCTATGAGCGTAGGACTGGCATGGGATGTTGCAGTTTGCACAAGCTCGTTTATCAGGGCGGTCAGCTCTTATACCGTTCAGGGACAGCTGTTTGCATATCTTGCTTCAAACGGAATGATAGCGGAGCTCTTAGAGGCTGTGTTCGGCCTTGCCGCCTGCATTTACTTTATTCTGTATGCACTCTCATACAACGAGGGCAGGGCAAGCTACTACGAGTATAAGCTGCTTGCAATTACTCCTCTGTTCTGGACAATATTCAGGCTTGTACGCCGCTTCCTTACAAAGATCAGCTTCATTGTCGTTGCGGATCTTATGCTTGAGCTCGCAATGCTTACCTTTATGATGTTGTTCTTCCTTTCGTTTGCAAGAATTTCCTCGCAGCTGTGTCAGAAAAACGAGATGAGAAGGGCTATGAAATACGGACTTGTCGCAGCGATGTTTGCGGCGGTTATTGCCGTTTCAAGACTTGTGGCGATTATCGGCATGAAATCCGCTTGTCTTGCGGACGGCTTTGTGTTCAACATTGCCGACCTCGCTTTCGCTGTTTTTGCCGTGCTTTACGTTGACGCTTCCTCCAAGACGGGCAGACCTGCAGAGGAGGACGAGCTTATTGAGGAGGACGAGGACAGCGACGAAAACGAGATTGACGAAGACTTTCTCAACGATTGATTTTATTAAAGGATAAGCTTTGACATGTTTTTTGAGAATGTAATTTCAGCAGCCACGCAGGTAGCAATACTGTATGTTATAGTCGCAGTCGGCTTTGTCTGTGATAAAACAGGTCTTTATACCGAAAAGGCCGCAAAGCTTACCAACAATCTTCTTTTTCACATTGTCACCCCGGCAATTATCATTCAGTCCTTCACAAATGTTGAGTACACACCCGAAAACTTTAAAAACCTGCTGATGTCCTTTCTCGGGGGCACAATTCTCCACCTTACGGGAGTTTTGCTTTCGATACCTCTTTTCAACAAGCAAGCCGAAAACAGCAGGGCAGTATATAAATTTGCCGTTATCTTCGGAAATGTCGGCTATATGGTTTTGCCTCTTGCACAGGCAGTTGTCGGCGAGGAAGGAGTGTTCTTCTGTTCGGGCGTGCTGATACCCTTTAATGTCTTTCAGTTTACCTACGGTATGTACCTTATGAAGGGCAAGGGCGGCTTTAATGCAAGGTCGTTGATATTCAATCCGGGAATAATTTCGGTTATTATCGGGCTTCCGCTTTTCCTGTTGCAGGTGAAGCTGCCGACAATTATAATGACTCCGGTAGCGCATATTGCGAGCCTTAACACACCGCTTGCAATGGTGATGTTCGGAACATACCTTTCGCAAACCGACCTTAAAAAGATGTTCTTCAGAAAGCAAACCTATGGTGTTGCGCTTGTAAAGCTTATTCTTGTGCCCCTGATTTGCCTGGGCGCATACAAGCTTCTCGGTATGGCAGGCGTACTGTTGACCGCCCTTACAATTTCGGCGTCTGCGCCGACGGCAACAAGCACGGTTATGTTTTCTACAAAATACGAACGCGACAACGAAGCGGCTTCGCAGACTATAGCGGTAGTAAGCTTCCTTTCGGTGCTCACTATGCCTGTTATGATTGCGCTCGCTCAGATGATAGGTTAGGGTTGAAAAATGAAAATAGATAATTTTAATCTAAACAGCTCGGTCAAGGAAACCCTGCTCTCATACAGTGCGGACTCGCTTTTCCCGCAGACTATGCTCATAGAGGGAGCCGACACCGAAAAAAGGACGGAGCTTGCACGCTTTATCGCAAACCTTATACTTTGCACCTCGGACAGGGAAAAGCCCTGCGGCGTTTGTTCTGCCTGCATTAAATGTAAGGCTTTGAGCAATCCCGACGTAAGGGAATACGGAGAGGAAAAGGCGGGCGCGGTATTTAAGGTTGACACAGCCCGTGAAATCAGAAGCGACGCCTTTGTTATACCGAACGATTCCGACCGAAAGGTTTATATTATCAAGGAAACTCAAAATATGAACGATGCGGCTCAGAACGCCATGCTCAAAATATTGGAGGAGCCGCCGCATTTTGATTATTTTATACTCACTGCCGACAGCAGGGGAGCCATGCTCGACACCATACTTTCAAGGGCAGTGGTGTTAAGCCTCGGCGAAGCCGTACCGAGCTTTTCCGACGGGGTGAAAAGCTGCTGTAAGGAGCTCGCAGTTGCCCTCTGTAAACGCTCGAGGTTTGCCGTTACCGAGGCGCTTGCCGCGGTTTATAATGACAAACAGATTTTTGAAGAGTTTTGTGATTGCACGGAGGAAATGCTTGTCGGCGCGCTCAGACTTAAAAAGACGGGGGCGGCTGACGGCGTGACGCCCGAGTGTGAGCGGCTTGCGCTTTCGCTTGACGACGATGAGCTTTACAGGCTTTTTGAGGCGGTAAAGCAGGCGCATTCACAGTTTAAACAGAATGCAAACTACAATATACTAATTACATATATGTCCGTGCGCCTTTGGGGTGCGATAGAATAAAAAGGAGGAACAAAATGGTACAGGTAGTCGGAATACGTTTTAAAGACGTCGGCAAAATTTATTATTTTGATCCGGATTCAAGAGAATACAAAAAGGGAGACAACGTCATTGTCGAGACCGCAAGGGGAATTGAATGCGGCGAGGTCGTAAGCGAAAACCACCTTGTCCCCGATGACGAAATTGTAAGCCCTCTCAAGGTCGTAATCAGGGCAGCAACCGCCGACGACCTTAAAACTGTTGAGGAAAACCATGTCAAGGAGAAAAAGGCGTTTGACATCTGCGAGCAGAAAATTGCCAACCACGGTCTTGAAATGAAGCTTGTTGATGTTGAATACACCTTTGACGGAAGTAAAATTCTGTTCTACTTTACTGCCGACGGCAGGGTGGATTTCCGTGAGCTTGTTAAGGATTTGGCTTCGGTGTTCAGAACACGAATCGAGCTTCGTCAGATAGGTGTAAGGGATGAAGCTAAAATGCTCGGAGGCTTCGGCATATGCGGCAGACCCTTCTGCTGTAAATCCTTCTTAGGCGAGTTCCAGCCCGTTTCCATTAAAATGGCAAAGGAGCAGGGCATGAGCCTCAATCCCGTCAAAATAAGCGGCACCTGCGGCAGACTTATGTGCTGCCTGAAATACGAGCAGGACAGCTATGAGCACCTTCTCAGGCACACGCCCAAGGTCGGCGCGATCGTTGAAACTGCGGAGGGCAGGGGCGTTGTCACGGAGAACAACCTTATTACCGGTATGCTCAAAATCAAGCTTGACCGCAGACCCGAGGCGGCGCCGCTGATTATCGAAAGACATCAGGTTAAGCTCATCAAGGACGCGCAAATCAGAATTGAAAAATCCGAAATCGAAGCGCTTAAGGGTATAGAGTAAAAAAACACTTGATATTTTAAAAAATTGTGTTACAATGAATTCAAACAATACAAGGAGGTTGTTAGTTATGGCATACAACATCAGTGATGATTGCATCATGTGCGGTGCTTGCGCAGGCGAATGCCCCGTTTCGGCTATTTCAGAAGGCGACGACAAGTATGTAATCGACGCAGATACCTGCATCGAGTGCGGTGCTTGTGCGGATGCTTGCCCGGTTGGTGCTCCTTCACAGGAATAATAACGAACAACGAAAAGAGTCGGCTTGTCCGGCTCTTTTTTTGCATTTCTGCACGATTTTTCTGCGTTTATGCAAAATCAATGACTTTACCGATTAAATATTGTATAGTTATTTTGAGGTGGTAGATATGAAAAAGCTGCTTTCAATAATTATATCAATTTGCCTTTTGGTAAATGTTTTTCCGTTGTTTGCCTTTGCGATGCCGACGACTGATGAAATCTCTCTTGAGGAATTTGCAAGTCAACTGAAGGCATTACAAGATCAATACGATGATAACTATGTTGGAGAAATCGTGTTTGAAGACGGTAGTGACTTCTACCATGTTGACGGTGAGGCATTTCCTCTTGAGAATGATGAAGGAGAACCTTTAACTGCTTCCGTTTCCGAAAGCGGAATAGATATACCTTTGTCTATTCTTGCCGACAGTTCAGTTGAAGCAACAGAAAAGGATATAACAAAAGCAGAAATAAAGACTTTTCAAAAATCAAGACAAGCAAATAATACTCAAAGCGTTGAGGATTATGCTGCAACGCTTGGGTACGATGTTGACATTAATGACGATACCGCCGTGCTTTCACAGCCTTATCAGACTCACAGATTGATTGTTAAATCTAAATATAACATCGATCCCCTCGATTCTGTTGCAATGATCGAGGGTTACAATGATTTACATATTGTTCAGTTTGATGATAAAGAGAGTACACAAGATGCATTCGAATACTATGAGAACCAAAAAAGAATTGATTATGTTGAGTTAGATTTAGTTTTATCCACAGCCGAATATGAAGATTATGAGTCTTCCGATACGGAAAACTACTACATGGGTATTAATTATGGTAGCCACCTGTCTTGGGGTAGTGATATGATTGGTATTGATGATTATGTTGACTACCTTGAAGGAGTTACAAGACCTGAAATTGTTGTTGCCGTGATTGATACCGGAGTTGAGCTTAGCCATGAATTTTTGGCAGATAGAATAATTGAAACGGGGTTTAATGTCAGTGATTCGGGGACTGTAGGTTCTGAAAATGACGATCAAGGTCATGGTACTCATGTGTCGGGAATAATCGTGGATAACACTACCGATAATGTAAAGATTAAAGGATACAAAGTATTAAACAGTAATGGCAGTGGTACAATTTCAAGTATTTGCCTTGGAATTGATCAGGCAACTGCAGACGGAGTAAATGTCATCAATATGAGCCTTGGAGGTCAGGGAACAAGCGAAACAATGACAATAGCTGTTCAAAACGCAGTTGCACAGGGAATAACTGTTTGCGTGGCTGCCGGAAACCGCGGGATTAAGGCCTCATTTTTTATTCCCGCAGGAATAGAGGAATGCATAACAGTAGGAGCGATTGATAAAAATTACGCCATGCCGGACTTTTCAAATTATGGAGAGGTGCTTGATATCCTTGCACCAGGTGTCTCAATTAAAAGTTCTTTTTTAAACAATACATATGAAGCAAAATCCGGAACTTCAATGGCTTCGCCTTTTGTTGCTGCTGCAAGTGCTATGTTACTTACAAGTGATCCGACAATGAATTCTGACTCTGTTTTGGAGCTTCTCCTTGAGAATAGTATTGAAGGACCGTACTATGAGTATTATCATTGGTTTCATAAGTTGAGCCTTTATATTGGTAACATTGCCTCTTTTGGTCGAGTACGCACTGCGCAGCCTCAGTTCAGCATTTCTCCCGGAAAATACTATGAAACCATTACCGTTGAATTAACCTGCCCGGAAGATGCAGATATATATTATACAACAAATGGGAAAAGAGCTTCTGTAACGAACGGTACTTTATATACAGGACCTATAACAATATCGAGGACTAGGAAAATATATGCGGTTTCGGTATCCGATGGTAAGATGAAAAGTTTGCAAACTTACGGAAAATATTATATCAGGACAATGGATCCTGAAAGCAATTTTGAGATTGATACAAGCGGGATTATAACTGCATATAACGGGGTTAATGGCTATTTAACCATACCGGATACTATAAACGGAATTACAGTTATGGGGATTGGTGATTCTGTCTTTAAGGCCGATCCAATGTTTGATATTAAGCTACCTGATACATTAACATACATAGGAGACAAAGCTTTTTACTACAATCCCTCATTGGTTACCATAGAAGCAAATAATATAAGGCATGTTGGAGATCACGCTTTTTGGATGTGCTCCGGTCTGGAAGAATTTGATTTTTCCTCTCTTGAGCAAGTTGAACAGTATGCATTTTACGGATGTGAAAATGTACCGGAAGTGTATAATGACAAACTGACTATTATTGACAAATATGCATTCTCCCACATGTACCATACAATTAGTTTTGAATTTCTAAGTGTTGTTAGAGTAGAAACTTGGGGACTAAAAGAATCTCATGATGCAGAACTGATAAACTTGCCAAAAGTTGAACACCTTGGTAAAGCGGCTTTAGGCGGATGCCAAAGTGTAAAACATTTATATTTCCCTAATCTTATAGATCTTGATAGTAACGGATCTCAATTTGCTCACACATATTTACTTGAGGACTTTTACGCTCCAAAGTTTGAAGGAACAATACCAAATTCAGCATTCTATGCTTCGGGAGTTAACAGAACAATAATGCCTAAGGCTGAGTGCATATCACAAAACGCTTTTCAATTGGCTCATAAGGTGGAATTATTATATATTCCAAATGTAGTTTCTATTAATGCAGGAGCTTTTAGTTTTGATTCTTCTTCAAATAACTTTGATCCTCCATTAACTATTTTTGCTCCCAAGGCGCAAAGCATTTTATCTATGCCAAAAAGTGAATGTGTCACACTATATTGTTCCGAACTCTTAAGTGAATTGCCTAATCAAAATGACATAGATATTAATATAATCTCTCCTTCCGGTTCATTGGCATATAGCTGGGCAACATCAAACGGAAAGACAGCTATTGATAGTTTGTCAATGATAGATGCTTTAGGCGAAAACATAAGGGCATACGATAATGGATTAAGGTTCAATTATTCGTGGGATGAGATTGAAGAGTTAAACGAATGCGCAGAAAGTGTTAGTTACGGCTTTGAGTATTCCTGTAATGGCTCTGTTTATCAACCTATTGCAAATAATAGAGTGTTCCATTCAAGCACTGATTCTTCATCTTTCAATCTTGTATTATCTAACATACCTGACGAAAAGAAGGATGATAACATAACCGCACGAGCTGTAATTAACATTGATGGAATGATATTCAAGTCACCATATATTAACACAAAGTATTCAGCCGCTCAACCCGATGAAGCTTCGACGTTTGAAACAGGTGACATTGACGGTGACGGAAGTATTACGTTACTTGACTATTCGACTGTGAAAATGCACTTGTCCGGTGATGTCGATTTGCTGACGGGCGAATATAATGACAAGCCTGATGACAACTCCTTCGACTTCGTAACCGGCAATAAAGTGTTTGTTACAAAGGCATTTTATCTCGCCGATGTTAACGGGGATAAAGCAGTTGACGCATTCGACCTTTTCTATATTGACAAATGCATAAACAGCCTTGCATAATTAAACCGGTTATTAAATCCTATAAGAAAACAGGCAACGGAGCTTCCTTCCGTTGCCTGTTTGTTCTCGTGGCTTGGCTGCTTGTCTGTTTTAACAAACATCCTTATGACAGGTAGTTTTGCCTGACTTTTTTTCTGCAGTAAATAAAGTTGCAATTTCGGCATTATTATGGTATTATAAATATTCAAGTTTAATAATCGGAGACGGATATGACTTTGGAAATATTGCTTGATGTCGTAATCGACACACTGCTCGACGTTGCAAAAATGCTTCCGTTTTTGTTCCTTGCGTTTTTGCTTTTAGAGGCGCTCGAGCACCATGCAAGTGAAAAAATAAATAATGTCTTAGCGTCCTCGGGTAAGGCGGGACCTGTTGCGGGAGCACTGCTCGGATGTATTCCGCAGTGCGGATTCTCGGTGTTTTCAGCCAACCTTTTTTCAAACGGAGTTATTACGCTCGGCACGCTTATTGCGGTGTTCCTTTCAACGAGCGATGAGGCGGTGCTGATTATTCTTTCGCACCCCGAAAAGAAGCTTGAAATAATCAAGCTCCTGGCGGTAAAAATCGTTGTGGCAATTGTTTTCGGCTACATTATTGACTTCGTCGTAAGAAGGCATCCCGGTCCCGAAAAGCATATTGAGGACCACTGCAAGGACTGCGGCTGTCACGATGAGCACGCAGGCATTTTAAAGCCTGCAATTCGTCATACGCTTAAAATACTCGGCTTTTTGCTTATAATCGTATTCCTGCTTAATTTCCTTGTAGAATGGCTCGGAATAGAAAGGCTTTCAAAAATAATGCTTTCAAATTCCGTTTTACAACCGTTTGCGGCAGGGCTTGTCGGGCTCGTGCCCAACTGCGCCGCGTCGGTTTTCTTAACCGAGCTTTACTTAAAGGGAGCTATCAGCTTCGGCTCGGTTATCGCAGGACTTTCCTCGGGTGCCGGTGCGGGACTTTTAGTGCTGTTCAAGGAAAACAAATCGGTAAAGGAAAACATCAAGGTTATAGTTCTTCTTTATTTATGCGCGGTTGCGGCAGGACTTATTGTATCCTTCCTGCCGATTTAAAGGCTTGTTAAACTGTTAAAAATAAACTTTATATAAATTCCAAGGAGGAATTCAAAATGGTTAAGGCTATTGTCGGCGCCAACTGGGGCGACGAGGGCAAGGGTAAAATTACCGATATGTTTGCCGCCGAGGCAGATATCGTAATCCGTTTTCAGGGCGGAGCAAACGCAGGACATACAATCATTAACGAGCACGGCAGATTTGCCCTGCATTTAATGCCCAGCGGCGTTTGCCACGAGAACGTAAAGTGCGTTATCGGCAACGGCGTTGCGCTTGACATTAACAAGTTTATAAAGGAACTTGAGGACGTTAAAGCAGCAGGGCTTAACCCGCAGCTTTGCGTTTCCGACAGGGCTCAGCTTTTAATGCCTTATCACATTCTGCTTGACGTATACGAAGAGGAAAGACTCGGCAAGAATGCCTTCGGCTCCACCAAAAGCGGGATTGCTCCGTTCTTTTCGGACAAGTATGCAAAAATCGGTATTCAGGTAAACGAGCTTTTCGACGACGAAACCCTGAAGGCTAAAATCAAGAATATATGTACGCTTAAAAACCTTACTATTGAGCACGTTTATCACAAGCCGCTTCTTTCCGAGGAGGAAATATACAACACCTGCGTTGAGTACAGGGAAAAGATTGCTCCCTATGTCTGCGATACTCACAAGCTCATTCAGGACGCAATCAAAGACGGAAAGAACATCCTTCTTGAGGGTCAGCTCGGCACGCTCAAGGACCCCGATTTCGGTATTTATCCGATGGTTACCTCTTCGTCAACCCTCGCAGGCTACGGCGCAGTAGGCGCAGGCATCCCTCCGCACAAAATCGAGGAAATCGTTGTTGTCACAAAGGCATATTCCTCGGCTGTCGGCGCAGGGGAGTTCGTTTCGGAAATCCTCGACGAGGACGAGGCGCAGGAGCTTCGTATTCACGGCGGCGACAAGGGAGAGTTCGGCGCAACCACGGGCAGACCGAGAAGGGTCGGTTGGTTTGACTGCGTTGCAACCCGCTACGGCGTTGAGTGTCAGGGCGCCACAAAGGTTGTAATGACCGCCCTCGACTGCCTTTCATATCTTGACGAAATCAAGGTCTGCACGGCATATGAAATCGACGGCAAAATCACAAAGGATTTCCCGACCACTCTGCTTCTTAAAAAGGCGAAGCCCGTGCTTACAACTCTCAAGGGCTGGAAGTGCGACATAAGAGGCATCCGTGATTACAACGCCCTTCCCGAAGAGGCAAGGAATTATGTTGAGTTTATCGAAAAGGAGCTTGGCTTCAAAATCAATATGGTTTCCAACGGCCCCGAAAGAGAAGCAATAATTTACAGATGATTATTAACTAAAAGCATTCCGATAATATCGGAGTGCTTTTCTTGCAAGATAAGAAATACTTTTAATACCAGGAGAAGGCTATGCAGAAAATACTCGTTCTTGACTTCGGCGGTCAGTACAATCAGCTTATTGCGCGCAGGGTGCGCGACGACAGCGTATACGCCGAGATACTGCCCTACACCACGCCGATTGATGAAATTCAGCGCAGAAATTACAGCGGTATAATCTTTACCGGCGGGCCCAATTCCGTTTACGACAATTCAAGCCCGCACTACACGAAAAATATACTTGAGCTCGGTATTCCCGTGCTCGGCATCTGCTACGGCTGTCAGCTGATTGCGTGGATGCGTGACGGAACTGTTTCGACGGCTCCCGTTTCCGAATACGGCAAGGTGGAAATAAAGACAGTCCGTGAAAGCCTTCTGTTTAAGGGTATCCCCGAAAGCTCTGTTGTCTGGATGAGCCACACCGACTATATTTCCGAAGCTCCCGAGGGCTTCGAGGTAATTGCCGAAACGGACAACTGTCCGTGCGCCGCTATGCAGAACACGGAGGAAAAAATATACGCCGTGCAGTTTCATCCCGAGGTTACGCATTCGCAATACGGAAAAGAAATGCTGCACAATTTTCTTTACGAAATCTGCGGCTGTACGGGCGACTGGAAAATGGACAGCTTTATCGACGACACCGTAAAATCGCTTCGTGAAAAAATCGGGGAGAAAAGAGTAATTCTCGGTCTGTCGGGCGGAGTTGACTCCTCTGTTGCGGCGGGACTTTTGAGCAGGGCAGTGGGAAGTCAGCTCACCTGCGTCTTTGTAGACCAAGGGCTTATGCGAAAGGATGAGGGCGACTTTGTCGAAAAAACCTTCACAAGTCTTTTTGATATGAAATTTGTAAGAGTGAACTGTCAGCAGCATTTTCTTGACGCACTCAAGGGCGTTACCGACCCCGAGCAGAAAAGAAAAATCGTAGGCACCGAGTTTTACAATGTTTTCTGGGAACAGATAAAAAAAGAGGGCAACGGCGGCTTTTTTGCACAGGGTACTATTTATCCCGACTGCATTGAGTCGGGTAAGGGAGACGCCGACACCATCAAAACCCACCATAACAGAGTTAAAATGCCCGAAGACATTCACTTCGACGGCATAATCGAGCCGCTGAAGGATTTGTTTAAGGACGAGGTCAGGGCGGTAGGCGAAAAGCTCGGCATACCCAAACAGCTGGTGCGCCGTCAGCCGTTCCCGGGGCCCGGACTCTGCGTCAGGATTTTAGGCGAAATCACCGCCGAAAAAATCCGCCTTGTTCAGGATGCGGACGCGGTGCTTCGTGACGAAATGGACAAATGCGGTTACAGTGAAAATTTAAGTCAGTTCTTTGCCGTGCTTCCCGGCGCAAAAAGCGTCGGCGTTATGGGCGACCACAGGACTTATGAGGACATTATTATTCTGCGTGCGGTCTGCACGGACGACTTTATGACCGCCGACTGGGCAAGGATACCGTACGACATACTCGCAAAGGTTTCAAACCGTATTACAAACGAGGTCAAGGGAATTAACCGTGTCGTTTATGACATCACCTCAAAACCCCCTGCGACAGTGGAGTATGAATAACAGTACATATTCTCTGCAAGTAAAAGAGTAAGACTATATACTTTCACGGAAAACACAAAACAGCAAAAGGCTCCCGAAAGGAAGCCTTTTGCTGTTCATAACCGTTTAATAATTATATTTTTGTTTTGCCTGAGATGAGGAAATAGCATTTGCACTTCCGTTAGGAATTAATACGTCGCCGCCCACAATGTCTATATCCGGTAAACCGTATTCAGAATTTTTTACATATTCGCATTGTTCTATAACAAAGGTGGTCTCATCTTCTGTACAACCGATTATTTCTCCAATATTATTTGTGTTGGATTTTATTGCGCCGATATTACAACAGTTCACTATTCTTATGTTTTTGTCATCATTTGAACGACCGACAATACCGCCGGCACCGCAATAATCATTTGTAATATTGCCTTCAATCTCTCCGAAATTCACACAATTTTCGATAGTTATTTCACCAATCTCTGAGGTTAAGCCTATGATACCGCCGACGTCGACACCGCTGTCATCTTCTAATGTATGCGATATTTTACCGTAATTACGGCAGTTAGAAATACTTGCTTGTGAAATGCTGCCCATAGAGCCTACTATTCCGCCGACATGGGTACTGCCTGTTCCGGAAATACTTATTTCAACGTTACTTGTACAATTAGAAATATAAATATTTCCGTAACTGCCTCCTTCACCTAAAACAGAACCATAAGACGAATGATAATCGGCTTTAATAATAATAATTCCTGATACAGAGCAATTTGAAATTGTAAAATCAAAGCTCTCATGGTTATAAGGTTGCGCAAGCCTTGCAATAATCCCGATATTATTATAATCGCCATCACATTCAATATGAGCGTCTTTTACATTTAGGTTGATTACAGTTTTACAAAATCCAAGAAGTCCGCCTTTAGTGGATTTAAGATTGGAAACGGTATAGTTATTGCCGTTAAATATACCCTGATTGTTTATGCTTTCCCAGTCGGGAATTGAAGACAAATCCAAATCATTCATTAGTATATAATCAGCGTAAATGTTGTTGCCGGCTTTTCTCAAATCATCTACACTGTAAATACCTATATATCCCTCGGGAACTTCGGTAATGTGTCCCGTGCTTGAGGGTAGGTCACTTACATCATTATAGTTATCAGCTGATTCATCGTCATTATATACAGCATCATAACTGTCGTTATAATTATCCTGATAACTAATCTGATTATTATCAGAGCTACCGATTACTGCTATTATGGCAACTATAATCACAAGTGCGAGTGCGCCCAAACCTGCAAGAACTCCAATTAACGCCTTGCTTTTCGGCTTGTTCGGTAATACGGCGTTTTGTGAGGGAGCGGCGTCGGGATTTGGATACTGCGCTTGTGCAGGGTCTCTTTGTGTATTCGGGTTTTGATACTGCGGTTGCGCAGGGCCTCTCTGCGTATTCGGGTTTTGATACTGCGGCTGCGCAGGACCTCTCTGCGCATTTGGGTTTTGATACTGAGGTTGAGCAGTATCCATTTGCGGATTTGCATTAGAATTGTCTGCAGAGCTTTTGCCTGTGAAAACATTGTTTGGAGCAGCAGGTAATCCGCATACAGCGCAGACTGTTGCCCCTTCCGGTAATCGTGCCCCGCATCTTTTACATTGTATTCCCATATTACGCCTCCTATAATTAAGATTAACAATATTATATCAGTTTAATAATAAAAAACAATACTCTGACAGCGTACTAGGGTTGACACATTATTACAGGTGTTAGTCGTTTAACATTTAATCTGAATAGTGCACATTGGAAAAGAACGGTCGTAATGTCGCGTTTAAACCTTATGCTTAATGTAAATGATAATAATAAAACGTAAATTTTGTAATAAGATAAAAAACAGTTGAAATTAACCGTGAAAACTATTATAATTTACTTTGCAGGAAAAGATGTGCCTGTTATCGGACAGGCTGTATACATCGCTTACTTTGTGTAGTGGACGTTATGTTCACTTTGCAACAATACAGAAAGGAGAGTGCAATGATTTACACAAAAGAAATTGAAATGATGTGTCCTGTTGTAAAGGGTGCCAAGCATGAGCCGGCACCGATTCCGGAGGAAGGAAAATGGGTTCACGCCAAGCAAATCGGCGACATTTCCGGCTTTACTCACGGCGTGGGTTGGTGTGCACCTCAGCAGGGAGCTTGTAAATTATCGCTCAATGTTAAAAACGGTGTTATCGAGGAAGCTCTTGTTGAAACAATCGGCTGCTCGGGTATGACACATTCGGCGGCTATGGCGGCTGAAATCCTTCAGGGAAAGACTATTCTTGAAGCTCTTAACACAGACCTTGTCTGCGACGCTATCAACACGGCTATGAGAGAGCTCTTCCTTCAGATCGTTTACGGAAGAACTCAGAGTGCGTTTTCCGACGACGGACTTGCAGTAGGCGCAGGTCTTGAGGACCTCGGAAAGGGACTTCGTTCTCAGGTAGGTACAATGTACGCTACAAAGAGCAAGGGCGTTCGTTACCTTGAGATGGCAGAAGGCTATGTTACGGGTATCGCGCTTGACGACAACGACGAGGTTATCGGCTATCAGTTCGTTAATCTCGGTAAGATGACAGACTTTATCAAGAACGGCGACACACCGAATGACGCTTGGGAAAAGGCTAAGGGTCAGTACGGACGTGTTGACGATGCCGCAAAGATTATCGACCCGAGAAAGGAGTAAGAAAATGGCACTTTTTGAATCATATGAAAGAAGAATAGACCAGATTAACAAGGTTCTCGGCGAATACGGCATTTCTTCAATTGAAGAAGCTAAGAAGATTACAGAGGACGCAGGTCTTGACGTATACGGACTTGTTAAGAAGATTCAGCCCATCTGCTTTGAAAACGCTTGCTGGGCATATACGGTCGGCGCCGCAATCGCTATCAAGAAGGGCGCACGCAGAGCAGCTGACGCTGCAGCCGCAATCGGCGAGGGTCTGCAGGCATTCTGCATCCCCGGCTCTGTTGCAGACCACAGAAAGGTCGGTCTCGGCCACGGCAACCTCGGCAAAATGCTTCTTGAAGAGGAAACAGAGTGCTTCTGCTTCCTTGCAGGTCACGAATCCTTTGCAGCCGCAGAGGGCGCAATCGGTATTGCCGAAAAGGCGAACAAGGTTCGTCAGAAGCCCCTTCGTGTTATCCTTAACGGTCTCGGCAAGGATGCGGCTCAGATTATCTCAAGAATCAACGGCTTCACCTATGTTGAAACCAAGTATGATTACAAGACGGCTGAGCTTAACGTAATTTATGAAAAGCCCTATTCAACCGGACTTCGCGCTACCGTTAAATGCTACGGCGCAGACGATGTTCAGGAGGGCGTTGCAATTATGCACAAGGAAAACGTCGGCGTTTCAATCACCGGTAACTCCACCAACCCGACACGTTTCCAGCACCCCGTTGCAGGCACATACAAGAAGGAGTGCATTGAGCAGGGCAAGAAATATTTCTCGGTTGCTTCGGGCGGCGGCACAGGACGTACCCTTCACCCCGACAACATGGCGGCAGGCCCCGCTTCCTACGGTATGACCGACACTCTCGGACGTATGCATTCTGACGCTCAGTTTGCAGGCTCAAGCTCCGTACCGGCTCACGTTGAAATGATGGGTCTTATCGGTATGGGTAACAACCCGATGGTCGGCGCAACCGTTGCTGTTGCAGTAAGCGTTGAGGAAGCTGCAAGAGCAGGTAAGTTTTAATAATGAAACACGCCGATAAAGCCAGGGATTTGTTCCTTGAGGGCTACAATTGCTCGCAGGCGATAGCCTGTGCATTTTCCGACGTTACGGGAATTGACGAAAAGACCTCGGCGCTTCTCGCATCCTCCTTCGGAGGGGGAATGGGCAGAATGAGAGAGGTGTGCGGAGCCGTCAGCGGTGCGCTGATGGTGCTCGGCACGGTTCACGGATATTCCGACCCTAAGGCGAATGCCGAAAAAAAGGAGCTTTACGCTCTTGTCCGTCAGTTTGCGGACCGCTTCAGGGAGGAAAACGGCTCAATAATTTGCCGTGAACTTCTTGAGGGCGTAAGCACCTCGGCGGGCGGAAACCCCGAGCAAAGAACGGGCGAATACTACAAAAAGCGCCCGTGCCCCGAGCTGGTTTACACAGCGGCGGCAATCCTTGACGAAATGCTTTAAACTTAACCCGAGTTGAAAGACTCGGGTTCTTTTATTTGTTTCCGAAAGTAACAACACGGCTTTGGTATTTCTTAAGCTTTACCGTCTTGATTTTGACGTATATTATATGTATAATAATTAATAACAATACAGTCGTGAGGTCGGCGGTATATTCCGATGCCTCACGCAAAACAGGGTGACGGATTTGGAAAAGAGAAAAAAGATTATTAAAGGGCTGCTGATAACCGCCGCCGCGGCAGGTGCGGTTGCGCTTACGGTCGGCGTGGTGATGGGCGTTAGCGGCTTTGACGGAGGGGATTATACCATTCCCGAGCTTGACTTAAGCACAATGCCCGAGGGCACTGCCGACGAATACAAATACCTTTACGATTTGTCGGTTGTTGACGACAGTGCGGAATATCTCGCTCACCCGGACAGCGTGCTTTTAAAGGACGGCAGTATTCTTACCATGTATCCGAAGGGGCACGGCAAGGGAGCCGTGCTGACGAAGCTCAGCGATGACGGCGGAAAAAGCTGGACACGTTCCGTTCCCGATGCCCCGAAAAGCTGGGAAAGCTCGCTCGAAACGCCAACAGTTTACCGCCTTGAGTTTAACGGGGAGGACAAGGCGGACAAGCTGATAATGATTTCGGCAAACCCCAAGTGGCCCGGAATGTCAACGCCCGGAGGCTTTAACTGCTCGGTTTCCTCGGACGAGGGCAAAACCTGGACCGAGTTTAAGCGTTTTTACGACAATGACAGCGAATATCCCGTAATTCCGATTGTCGCAATGTCCAGTCTCACCAGGCTCAAGGAAAACGGAGAGTTTGTCGACAAGTGGATGGGGCTTTTCCACGACCCCGATTTCTATAATTACAGAACTGTGCTTAGCTTTGACGACGACGGCAATCCGCAATGGAGCAAGCCCGAAAAATATATGAGTAACTTCCGAGAAATTGAAGAGAAGGCTAAAATGTGCGAGGTTGAGGTTATCAGGAGCGACGGCGGCAAGGGCGACAGACTCTGCCTGCTTGCACGTTCAAACAGTAAGAAAATGAACTCACTGATTTCCTTCTCCGATGACGAGGGCAGGACCTGGTCCGAGCCGCGCGAGGTGCCTGCGGCGCTCAACGGCGAAAGGCACAAGGCGGAGTGGACTGACGATGGCAGACTGTTTGTCACCTTCCGTTCAATTGAAAGAGGCAAAAAGGCAAAAGAAGCGGCAGGCTTCAGGCTTTTCAACACAAAGCACTGGGTAAGCGAAGGCTGGGTTGCCTGGGTCGGAAGCTTTGACGACCTTGAAAACGGAACAGAGGGAGAGTACCGCATAAAGCTTGCTCATATTTACCGTGACGGGCAAACCGAGCCCGAATACTCTGCGAACGCTGACACGGGCTATTGCGGAAACGTCGTGCTTGATGACGGAACAATTGTGACCTCGACCTACGGAAAATTCAGCCCCGACAGCGTTAATCCCGACGGAAGTCTGAAAACATATATCTGCTCAAAAAGAATTAATTTGTCCGACACGGACGCTTTAGTAAAAAAATAACTATTCTGAAAAGGAGACCGTTATGAAGCCGTTTGATTTTTATCTTGTTACCGACACGCATTACTTTGAGCCAACGCTCGGCTGTTCGGGCGAGGCTTACGAAAACTACATGAAAAACGAAATGTACTGCCTTGCGGAAAGCAGTAAAATCGTTAAGGCGGTCTTTGACAGGCTGATTGAGGACAGGGAAACGGACACCGTAATTATTCCCGGCGACCTTTCAAAGGACGGTGAAAAGCAGAGCCATATTTCCTTTATCAAGGAGCTTCGCAGGCTTCAGCAGGCGGGCAAAAAGGTCTTTGTCATCACCGCAGGCCACGACTACAACGACAACCCCGGCGGGTATGTCGGGAGCGAAAAAGTGCCCGTAGAGGGTACTACGCTTGACGAGCTTTATGAGCTTTATTATGACTTCGGCTATGCCGACGCTTTAAGCGTTGACCGACAGACGCTCTCCTACGTTGCGGAGGTTTCCGAAGGCGTGAGAATGATTGCCTTTAACTGCGACTCCGACCGAAGCACAAAGGGCAGTATTGACGAAAGGCTTCAGACTTGGGCAAAGGAGCAGATTGACAAGGCAAAGCAGGACGGCTGCTTTATCTTTGCGATTAACCATTATCCGATTATTCCGAGCGTGCCCGTGTTTGACCTTATCGGCGACGCGCACGTCAAGCACTGGAGGCAGGTTGCCTCCTTCCTTGCGGACAACGGCGTAAACCTTGCGCTTACGGGGCATATGCACATTCAGAGCATTAATGAGTTTTATTCCGAAAAGGGCAACAAGTTTGTCGACATCTGCACAAGCGTGCTTGTCGGGAGCCCCGGAAGGTACAGAAAAATCACAATTAAGGACGAAAGCACGGTTGACGTAAAAACCCTGCTCGTTCCCGAATTTGACTGGGATTTAGGCGGCAGAAGCGCCGAGCAGTATTTTGACGACAGAGCGACATGGGCAGCGGTAAACCGCATCAACAGAGCCTTAAAGGGCGGAAGCGGCTTTGTCGGCTTTGCCAAAAAGAGGGCGACCAAGATTTTCAACAACAAGACCCTCGGTCAGGTCGGCAGACTTGTCTGCGTAAAGGCGCCTGCAGAGATAAAGGACAAAAAATTCACGACCTTTGCGGGCGAGATGGCAAGGGATATTTTCAAGGGCGACCAGCCCTACGTCAAGGGCACGCCCGAATACGAGGCGGTTGAAAAGGTGCTTTCACGCTTCGGCTTCGTGCTTAAAAAGCTTGCGCCCAAGCTCGCTCAGGACGGCGTTGTGCCCGACTTAAAGCAGATGGTGCTTGACACAATCGGCAACAGCAAGGGCTTCTCTGACAACGACGCAACGGTAAGCCTTAAATAATTTAAAAACAACAAAAACACGGTAAAGAACAGGCTCGGACGGGTCTGTTCTTTTTATTGACTAATTGACGATATAATGATAAAATTAAGTTGCCAAATAATTACACAAGTGAATAATTTTGTTACCGGTTGGTATGTTATTTTTATCTGAATTGATAAAAATGCATGCTCTGTTTTGCATACTATATCGGTAACGTTATATGTGTAATTGTTTGGCGACAGTTGAGCTATGCGTTTTTTGTGCGTAGCTTCGGCTGCGCACTTTTTTTGCGCAAAAATATTTTAAAAGGAGAATGGATTAAAATGAGAAAAGTAACGAAAGCATTTTCTTTACTTGTAGCAATTGTTATGATTGCTTCCGGATGTTGTCTTCCCGCATATGCAGATAAAAGCTCGTCAGAATTAAAGAATCTTAATATAGGCGCAACCACCCTCATATCAAAATTGCAAAACTATTATTGGGGTGAAATAGATTCTCATGCATATCTAACTTTTCATATCGGTACCGACAACCGAATGAATTTCTTATTTGAAGATGTTCATTATCCCGAAGATAATTACAGCGTTTCTTTGTCATACAATGTTTTATCCGATGGATCAATCTCTTTTATCAGAAACGAAGACGGTTATTCATATAGAATAACGGTAACTGATTCGGGCTTTGATAATATTCTTTTAGTAAAATATACTTGGATAGGTGAAAACTACTCCTTTAATACTCTTTGGTTTAAGCAGGGCGGATTCAGCAACGGCTATGACAGCTACAGCGATTATGATTCGATACTTTACAGAAAATGTATGAATACCTATTGGTTTTCGCCGTATTTGAGCAAAAACTATGGGGTGAATTTTGTCTTTTTAGAGCACAGCCTCTATGAAGAATTCGGTCAACGGGCAACAATCGGCACAGATAAACAACTTGTCAAAGCATACTGGGGGGCTTTGTTCAGTGCCAAAAGCGGTTTGTGCTTGGATTTAGACTTTTACGGTGTGTATCAAATAGAAGATTTAATGGATACTCATATATATTTGACATCGCAGGATGGCAAACTATATGCTTTCATTCAAAGGCAAAACAGCAATAGCATAATAATTGAAGAGTGGAACAAGTGGTATCCTGATGTCCCCAAAAAATCCTGGTATTACAATAGTGTGAAATTTGTTACAGATAAAGGCTTTATGAGTGGCTATGCGGATGGAAGATTCGGTTCTGTTGACAACTTAAAGCGTCAGGATTTCGTTGTAATTCTTGCAAAAATTGCAGGAGCAGATTTGTCAAAATATCAGGGTAAGGCTTCTAAGCTGAAAGACGTAAACAAAAATGCATATTATGCCGCTGCAGTAAACTGGGCTGTAGATAACAACATTATCGCAGGCTACGCCAACGGAAACTTCGGCGTCGGAGACAAAATAACGAGAGAACAAATTTGCACCATACTTTACAGGTTCAAAGGGTCGCCTGATGTTAACGTTAATGCGTCAACATTTTCACGCTTCAGTGACAGCAAATACATTAGTTCTTTCGCAAGGCAAGCGTTAGCTTGGGCACTTGAATATAACGTTATATCCGGCAAGGGAAACGGCAAGATTGCACCTACTTCCTTTGCTTCCCGTGCAGAAATTGCGGCAATTATTATGAATATGTATGAAAACGGAATGTTTGAATAATAAAGGATGTTAATATGAAAAAAACATTTAAGCAAAAACTTTTTTCCTTGCTTTTATCATTACTGATGGTTTTGTCTTTCGTTTCTTTACTGTCATCGGAAAAAGCTGTCGCTATAAATCCTGCATCTCAATCACCTGTACTTGCAAGTCTTTATGGTTTTGATGTAAAAAGTCCCGAACTTATTGAGCAGTCAAAAAAGACCAGTGTTCAGAATCTTATAAAAAAGCTTACTGATTACAATTGGTATTACTTTTATGATGTTGGCGATGAATGGCCGTTTTATTATCATATGGACAACGGAAGACTTAAGCAGTATTCTTTTGGCGGCGGTGAATGGGAAACAAATTACTATAGCTATGAAAAAGAATCCTACGCCGAAATAACTGTTTTTAGGGAAAACGGGTACTTCAGAATAACCGATATTGGTTTGGATAAAGTG
Organism: Clostridia bacterium; assembly: GCA_017438845.1. GTDB lineage: Bacteria > Bacillota > Clostridia > Oscillospirales > Acutalibacteraceae > Fimenecus. Next base: position 27,308 of record JAFRUO010000015.1, read on the forward strand.
CTTATATTAACCGATTCCACTTCTTTTACCGGCAGCGATATACTTTTCAGATGCGATAAAAAGTTTAGCTTGGACAGCTGGGGTTTCCCGATAATCAATCCAAGTGAACATAAGTATAAGGAATACGAAAATTATATTTTCAGTTCACCGTATTTAACGCAATTAGGCGTTAATTCAATACAACTTATAGGAGAAAAAGTGGTTTTCACGCCAAAGCCACCGGCATTTAATAAATTTCGAAGCGATTATCCAAGCAATCTTTCTTCATACATAGCAGACTATAAAGCAACGGCGGCAAGAGACTGTTGTATTATCAGAATGAACAACACCAGTGACTATCCTTATACCGATAATGTAATTTTTTTAATTAAGCAGGGTAGCGATTATTATTCTATTATTAATACAGCAAACAAAAACTATGAAAAAAGGTTCGTTGTTGAAAAACTAACAAAATGGTTTGTTGATATTCCGCTCTCGTCTTGGTATTACAACTGTGTAAAATACAACTTTACTAATGGCTATATGCAAGGTTATTCAGCAAGCAAATTCGGACCGACAGATACACTTAAGCGTCAGGACTTTGTTGTAATTCTTTCCAAGATTGCAGGCGCAGACCTTGACAAGTATGCCAAGATGACACCCAAGCTTAAGGACGTAAAGAAGGGCGCATATTATGCGGCGGCTGTTAACTGGGCTGTTGACAACAACATTATCGCAGGTTATGCAAACGGTAATTTCGGCGTTAATGACAACATCACCCGTGAACAGGTAGCAACCATTCTTTACAGATACATGGGCTCACCCGAAACAGAGAACATTGATACAACCCTTGCAAAGTTCAAGGACGTTAACCGCATCAGCAGCTTTGCAAAAACAGCGGTAGCATGGGCGGTACAGAACAATGTAATCAGCGGTATGGCAGACGGCAGAGTAGCACCGACAGAAGGCGCCGCCAGAGCCCAGATTGCTTCGATTATAATGAG
>JAFRUO010000016.1 GCA_017438845.1 Clostridia bacterium
GACCGATGGTCGCCCCTACGTTTGCGAAGCAAACACCTGTTACTTCTTCACTATTCACTATTCACTATTTCGGGACGTTGATACGCCGTTTCCTTACAGATAAAAAACAGCGGCGGGAGCAAATTCTCCGAATTCAGGAACCCTTTTGTCTGCTGCGCAGACATTTCCCCTGTCAGGGGAATCACCCCCGCCCTACGTTATTTATTCACTATTCACTTTTCAATATTGCGGGCGACCGATGGTCGCCCCTACCGACATTATTCATTTTTAAGTTTTAAGTTTTCAGTATTCATTTTCCGATTCCCGTCGAGGTTTGCCAAGCAAACACCGCGACAAACGAAAAAAAGGAAGCGGAAATCCGCTTCCTTTAAACTTTAATCAACGCTTAACGGTTTTCACGCCGTTTCGGCTTCCTTTCTCTTTTTCTTGATTATCACGGCGGTCGGTACGGCAATCAGCACGCTCAGTCCCGCTGCGGCAACCGCTCCGAAAAGAAGCTTCGTGCCCGTGGTGAAGCCCGTCTTGGGGCTGTTTGCGTCAGCCGCCTTTTGTGCGCCCGAGCCGGAGGAGCCCGAGCCCTGAGGCGAGGTCGGGGTATCGCCGCACTGTGAGTCGGGTGCGGCGGCGTCGCCGTTATAATGCTCGTAGGAGAGCACCTTCATTCCCCTGTGCCCCGTGACAGCTGTCGGGTCGAACGCCGCAGTCTGCATTTTAATTCTGCAAAGGTCGTAAACGCAATTTCTTAAAGCGTTGCCGAAGCCTATCGGGTCCTTTTCGTATGTGGACTTCATATTGCTTGTAATCTGGATTTTTTCCGCAAAATACCAAAGGCTGGTAAGCAGGGCGTCGTTTCTTGCGTAAACCGCAAGCACGGGGTCCATATAGCCGCTGCCGTTGGTGTCGATATATGCGTCGGAAACGGTGAAGCCGTCAAAGCCCCATTCGTTTCTTAACAGGTCGGTGACAAGGGGCTTCGAGCCGCTGCACCAGGTTGCGCCGATACGGTTGTACGCCGTCATAACGCCCTTCGCCTGACCCTCCTTGACCGCCATTTCAAACGGCTCAAGGTAAAGCTCACGCATTGCCTGCTCGTTGGTCCAGGTAAATACGCCTCTTATAAGTCGGTTGGTTTCCTGGTCGTTACACACAAAATGCTTGACCGTTACAATTATTCCCTGCGACTGAGCGCCCTTGATTACGGATGTTGCCATTCTGCCCGAAAGGTACGGGTCCTCGGAATAGTATTCGCAGTTTCTGCCTCCCATCGGGTTGCGGTGAAGGTTACACGCAGGCGCATACCAGATGTTTGTGCCGATTGCGTTCGCCTCCTTGGCTATCATTGTGCCGAACTGCTCTGCAAGCTCGTCGTTCCAGGTTGAAGCAAGGCAGTTGGGCGTGGGGTAAGCAAGTCCCGAATCCTTGAACAGAAGTCCGCCCGAGCCCTTTACCATAGCAGGTCCGTCATTGTCGACGGTTTCGGGTACGCCGAGCCTATCAAGCCCTGCGGTCTTGTAGCCGCTTTCGGCTATCATATCTATCATTTCGCTGACGGTGAACTGGTCAAGGAATTTGTCCCAGAGCGTTTCGTCAGCCGCAACATCGGCAAGCATAATCGCCCCGTCCTCATAGACTACGCCCGTGTTCTGTACCTTACCCTCGGTTGTCGGGTCGGGACGTGTGTCCGCATTCTTTACGCTGTCGGGCGCCGAATAGTCCTTCGGTGCGGTAAGTGGATTGTTCCTTGAGCGTGAAAGGTAGTCGAGGTTGCCCGCCACGTCGTCAAAATGGTTTTTAATCGGCTTGCCCGTATAGTCGTCGTTTCTGTAAACAATTCTTGAAGGTACGCTGTATTCGTAAACGCCCTCAAAATCCCTTACGGTGTGTCCTACCTTAATCTGATAGGTTCCCTCGTCAAGCACCCATGCCTGTTCTCCCTTATAGTCATAGGAAGCCATGTCGGCAACCTTGAAGCTGACGGTGACGGTGTCGCTGCCGCCGGGCTCGATAAGCTTTGTTTTCTTGTAGCCTGCAAGCTCGATGGCGCTCTTTTCAAGTCCTCCCTTATAGAAGGGCGCAGAGAAGTAAACCTCAACAACGTCCTTGCCTGCGCGCGAGCCCGTGTTGGTGACCTTAACGCTGACGCTGATGTTTTCGCCGTCAGCCTTGTAGTCGGTAAGCTCCCATGCAAAATCGGTGTACGAAAGACCGTAGCCGAATGGATACATTACCTTTAAGGGAGCGAAGGTTTCAAAATATCTGTAACCGACGTAAATGCCCTCCTGATAATTTACGAAGAAGGAAAGGGCTGAGTCGGTATAAGCGAAATTGCCGAAGTTTTTGGTGGTGGGATAGTCGTTGATGTCGTAAGCAATTGTGTCCGTAAGCTTACCCGAGGGGTTGACCTCGCCGGTAAGCACCTCGCCGATAGACTCTGCGCCGACCTCGCCGGGCGTCCAGACAAGCAGAGCCGCATTGACGTTTTCGTAGTTGTCAAGCCAGTCCATCTGCAGAATATTACAGGTGTTGAAAATAATGATAACATTGTCAAAATCCTTATCAAGATTTTTAACAAGGTCCATTTCAACGTCCGAGAGCACAATGTCCTCGGGCTTAACGTCAAAAAGCTCGCCTGCGCTTCTCGTAATAACAAGCAGCGCCGTGTCGGAGAAGCCCTGAGCGTCCGCAATGACATCGGCAGAGATTGAAGAATAAGGCATTTCCTCCGCAAGCATTCCGCTTACGGTGCCGATAAGCATATCGACAAGACCCTGCCCCGTTTCCGCAATTGAATGTGACTCGCCCCACGCAATGTATGCGTCGTAAAGGGCAGAGTTATACTCAATGCCCGCACTTTCAAGGCCTGCGTAAAAGTCGACCAGGTTGTCCGAGGAAACGCTGCCCGAGCCGCCTGCGCCGAGCGCAAAATTAACGCTGCCCATTCCGAAAACATTAACCCTGTTTTCCGAAAGCGGCAAAGCGCCGTCCTCGTTTTTAAGAAGCACTATACCCTCGGCTTCAATCTGCTTTGCGATTACGGCGGCGTCCTTTAAAAGCTTTTCGTCGTAGTTGCCCGATGAGGCAAAGCAAACCAGCGCGCAGGAAAGCACAATCAGAATGCTGAGAAAAATGCTGATAATTTTTTTCATAAATTATCCCACCTTATAAATCATATCAATATAAATAGTAACATTATAACGCTAAAGTTTCCACTGTTATTTTGCTTTAAAAAAATATTCGGGTATTTACACAAATTAATAAACACAGTGTTGTATAACACATACAAACAACTGTAAACTTTTCGTAACAAAATTATACCCGAAAAAAACAAGAGCCCTTTTCAGGGCTCTGCTTTCGGCATTTATATAAGTAGTTTTATCAGCTTATGCTTATGCCTCTTCTTCCTTCATCTTTGCAAAGCATTCGCTGCAATAAACAGGTCTGTCTTCTCTGGGCTGGAAAGGAACCTTTGCCTCTCCGCCGCAGCTTGCACAAACTGCAGTAAACATCTGTCTTTCGCCTCTTGCGGCATTCTTTCTCGCATCACGGCAAGCCTTGCATCTCTGAGGCTCGTTTTCAAAGCCTTTCTCTGCATAGAACTCCTGCTCACCTGCTGTGAAAACGAACTCGTTTCCGCATTCTTTACAAATGAGGGTTTTGTCTTCGTACATTTTGCTACCTCGCTAAATTTATTTTACCCTAACGGAATGCACCGCCACTCACTGCGTTCTTAAAAAGAATAGGGCATATACCATTGTTACCTGAGGCGTTCAAAGTCCCTGAGCTTTTTCCTGGCTCTTTGAAGCGTACCGTCCACCGACTTTTTGGTCCTGCCTGTTTTTTCGGCAATTTCGGCGTAGCTGAAGCCGTTTAAGAAAAGCTTTAAAGCCTCACGCTCTCTCGGGGAAAGACAGCTGTTGATATAGCTGACAAGCTCGGCGTAGCTCTGCTCCCTGAAAACGGTTTCTTCGACCGAGCAGTCGGTAAGAGAGCTTTGCTCGCTGTCGGGAACCGAGTCGGCAAGCACGTTGCGCCGCGCGCTTTCGGCAAAGGTGATAAGCCTTCGCCTGACGAGAAGATTTACATAGGTGGAAAACGAAGCCCCGCGGTCGGGCTTAAAGGTTTTGACCGCATTGAGCAGGGCGAACATACCCTCCTGATACAAATCCTCGTGCTCGGCAGTGCTGATGAAAATTTTTCGAGCCTGAGCGTGAACCGTCGGAGAAGCAAGCACCACAAGTCTTGACAGGGCATTGCTGTCGCCCTGTTGCGCCGCCGAAACAAGTTCAAGCGTCTGTGCGCTGTTTAAAATGTTACCGTTATTCACACAAATTACTCCATAGTTTTCTCATTTTACACTGCTAATTATGTACATTATAGCACTTTTTCTGCTTTTGTCAACATTATTTTGTGTAATTTGTCCACTGCCGTTTTTACGAAATTTTCATATTCAGTCTGAGTTTGTCACTTATCATAGCAATAAACTCCGAATTTGTCGGTTTACCCCTTTCGGACTGTATTGTGTAGCCGAAATACGAGCTGAGCACGTCCACGTCGCCTCTGTCCCAGGCGACCTCGATTGCGTGGCGAATCGCCCTTTCCACCCTTGACGAGGTGGTCTTGAATTTCTTCGCCACGGTCGGGTAAAGCAGCTTCGTTACGCTTGATACCATTTCGCTGTCATTCACGCAGAGCATAATCGCCTCCCTTAAATACTGATAGCCCTTGATGTGCGCCGGCACTCCAATCTGGTGCATTATGTCGCTGACGGTCACCTTAAGGCTGCCGGCGTCGGGGGAAGCGTCGTCATCCCCGTCCTTCCAGCTAAGAAGCTGGCTTATCCTCTGCGCCATCATATTCACGTCAAACGGCTTTAAAAAATAATAGCTCGCTCCTGCCGACATAAGCTCCTTTTCAAAATGCCGGTTGTCGACCGAGGAGCAAACGAACACAAGCGACTCGCCCCTGTCGGCTGAAATTGCCTTGAGTACGCCGAGCGCGTCGATGTTCTTCATAAAAGCGTCAATTACAAGAACGTCCGGTTTGAGCTTTAAAAAGCTGTTAATCACCTTTCTTCCGTCTTTTTCGGCAGTTTCGACCTCAAAGCCGCTGTTTTTAAGCGTCTGTACGCAATTCCTTCCGAATTCACCCTCTGCATCCGCAAGCAGTACACGGATATTTTTTTCCATGTTTTTTTCCTCCTTTTTAATTTTCTGCCATATTTTACCATTTATGGTAAATTCTGGCAATTGAATATTCAAAAATATACTAAAGTTTTCATCGTGCTTTTTCGACACATTTTTAGATTTTTCACCTTGCCTTTTTTTGAGCCGTTAAGCAGCAAAACGGCGAAGGGATTTCCCTCCGCCGTCGGTGCTATGAGGCCTTGCTGTTTTGCCGTGCTGCAATGCTGTCCGAAATTTCAAGCATATTCTCCGCAAAAATTCCGTAGCCCTGAGTCGGGTCGTTTACAAAGACATGAGTTACTGCGCCTGCGAGCATACCGTCCTGAATTATCGGGCTTCCGCTCATGCCCTGCACGATACCGCCGGTTTTTTCGAGCAGTCTGTCATCGGTCACCTTCAGGGTGAAATTCTTTCCGTTTTTGTCCTGAGAGTTACAGATTCTGACTATCTTTATGCTGAAGCGCTCCGTCGTATTTCCGTTGACTGTGGAAATAATCTCAGCCTCTCCGGGGTGTACCTCCTGCTTTGAGGCTACGGGTATTTCCTTTCTGTCGGAAGGTATTTTCTTCACCGTGCCGTAAACTCCGTTCTCACGGTTAAAGACTATATCTCCGAGCTTTTCGACTGTAAAAACTCCGCAAAGCTCGCCTGTTACCGAGCCCTCGCTTTTATAGCAGCCGCTGATAACCGCGCCCACGGCGTCGCCGTACAGAAGAGGAATCACCCTTCCCGTGTCAACGTCACAGACGGCGTGACCGAGACCTGCAAAGCTCATATTGTCCCTTCTGTAATAGGTCAGAGTTCCGACGCCTGCCGTACTGTCTCTAATCCACAGTCCTGCCTTGTTGCCTGCTCCGTCTTGTGTGCGGACAAGGCTTAATTCGGTTTCAAACGGCTTCCCGTCTCTTGAAACACTAAGCCTTACACTGCTTTTCGTTGCACTTTTCAGGTAACCGATAAGCTCGGCTGAACGTGTAACTCTTTTTCCGTCAAGGGCAGTTATAACGTCGCCTGCCTCAAGCCCTGCTTCCCTTCCGGGACATATCTTGACTCCTCCGTCAAGCACCTCGTCGAAGCCGACCGCCATTACGCCGTCACTGTAAAGCTTCAGTCCGAAGGCCTCTCCTCCCGGAACAACGTACCGTCTTTGCCTGACGGTAACGCTTGAGGATTTAATCGGTATGGTTTTAAGGAGCTTGAAATCCAGCACATAGCTTCCGCCGCCTGAGCCTCGGGTTGACACGCTTTTGTAAGAGTTAACGTAAGCCGCTGTTCTGGGCACGTTGGAAACAAGCTGACTGTCACCCTCAAGAATATTAATTTCGTCGGGAATTTTCAAGCCCTCAAGGAATACCAGACCGAAAATAACAGAGGCGATTAAAAGCCCGAAAAGGCTTAAAGCTTTAAAAAACTTTTTCATTTTTACCTCCGTACAGCTTTTTGCTGCATAAATAATTTGCGTTGTTTTTAAAAATTTATAAGAGGTAAAAAAATAAAAATTAAGAAATTAAATGAAATTTGAATTAAGAAAAATACGATAACCGAATCGGCTTAAGAAGTGGTTGTTAACCTCAATGTAAAGCGTTGTTCATTTTTAGGTTTTAAGTGATATTTAAATTTTTTTCAAAGCTCCGTTATCCGTTGATACTATGCGGAATGTCGGCATTTTTAAAGAAAAAAGTGTATCAAAAAAGTGATACACTTTCGCCCTCTTGCGTGTATTAGTGAAGAATATTTTTAAAGGAAACTATTAAAGGAAATCTTCAAAGGAGGCATTAAAAATGCAGCAGGGCTGGATTAAGCTTTACAGAAAAATTGTTAATTGGGAATGGTACACGGACTTGCCTACCTTTAAGCTGTTTGTTCATCTGTTAATTACCGCAAACCGCAATCCTGCAAGGTGGCGGGGAAACGAGGTAAATCAAGGCGAACTGATAACAAGCGTTGGTTCACTTTCGGTTGCAACGGGGCTTTCCGTAAGCCAGGTCCGAACCGCGCTCAAGAAACTTGAACGCACCGGAGAAATCCTCGTAAACACGACAAGGTTTTGCACAAAAATAACCGTCGTAAAATACGGCGATTATCAGGCTTTTGACAGTTTTGAACAGCAAACGGATGACAAGGTCGTGACAAGGTTGTGACAAGGTTATGACAAAGCAGTGACAACAAACAATAAAGAAAGAAAGAAATAATGAAATAAAGAAATAATGTTATGCTGCTACTAACGCCGCAGGCGCAAAAAACATATCACCGCATCGGCTTCCCCTTGAGGTAACTCCCTTGTTAAGGGAGATGTCTGCGAAGCAGACAGAGGGTTTCCTGTTTTCGGAGAAAAAAGCTGTTGAGCGTAGCGAAACTGATGAGGTGTTATAAAGCTTTTTATCAGTGTATTTTTATTATCGCTTTTTTATTACGGTGCTTCGCACCTACACCTCATCCGTCGGCTTCGCCGCCACCTTCTCCTCGAGGAGAAGGCTTATCCGGCTTCCCCTTGAGAGGGAGGCTTATTCGGCTTCCCCTTGAGGTAACTCCCTTGTTAAGGGAGATGTCTGCGAAGCAGACAGAGGGTTTCCTGTTTTCGGAGAAAAAAGCTGTCACCGCAGGTGACTGATGAGGTGGAAAACCGTAATTATCTGATTAATATTTGTTTCACTTTTTTATTACGGTGCTTCGCACCTACACCTCATCCGTCGGCTTCGCCGCCACCTTCTCCTCGAGGAGAAGGCTATTCAGGTTTTAGGAGAAAAAGCGCTAAAAAAAGAGGCGACAAACGATCGCCTCTTACAAAATAGTTTTTATACGAACTCCTTCATATCCTGCGTGTACATTTTCCTTTTAACGACGCGGACGCTCTCGACGCTGTCCTTGATTTCCTTCGTCAGAGCGTCGACAAGGAGCGTGATATTCGTGTTGTTTTTCATTCCTGCACAGACGTTCATTGAAAGCTTAAGCACTTTCTCATTTTGCGTCAGCTCATAGCTTTTGATGTTTTCTCTGATGTTTATCTGCCTCAAAACTCTTTTTCTGCCCTGCTTCGCCTTTTTTTCTACAAGGATTTCCTCGCCCTCAAGCCTTTCGCTTATGTATTTTAAAGCTTTTTCGGCGTCACTGCAGTCAAAGCTTATTTCGTAGTCCGCAAAGCATATTTCCTCCGCCTTGTGCACCGGGGCGGCGCAGGCAGTGATTTTAATGCCTTCGGGAAGAACGGAATTTAAACGGCATTTGATTTCATCAAACGGCATTTCATCATTCGTCCTTATGTCGAGCGTTTCGCAAAGGCTCTCGGTGCCGAGGTTCAGCGGCAGGGAGAAATTCATATAGGGCCTCGGGTTGTAGCCCTCGGTGTACCAGATGTCTATTTTCGCCCTCTTTATTGCACGGGAAAAGCAACGCATCAGGTCAAGGTGCGAGATGTACCTCGTCAACCCCTCTTTTGTAAAAAACAGTCTAACCGATCGCATCGCATTTACCTCCGTTAAGCCTTGCGGCTCCGCAAGCCGAGCACTTGATTCTGCAGTGCGGCGTGGTTTCGCTCCTGTGCGCCTTCAGGTTTTCCTCTTCAAGGAATTTCCTTCTTATGCCGTAGTCGAACATATCCCACGGCAGTATCTCGTCAAAGCTTCTTGTACGGTTGGCGTAGAAGGCAGGGTCAAGCGAAAACTCGTCAAACGCCTCCTGCCATTTTGAAAAGTCGAAAAACTCGTCCCAGCTGTCAAACTTACAGCCCTTTTTCCATGCGCTTTCTATTACGTCGCAAAGCCGTCTGTCACCCCGTGCAAAAACGCCCTCAAGCAGGCTTGTCTTTGACTCATGGTAGGAAACCTGTATTTTGTGAGTCTTTATACATTCGAGCAGGTGCTTCTGCTTTTCGTTGAGCATATCGCCCGTGTCCTGAGGCTCCCACTGAAACGGTGTGTGCGGCTTGGGCACAAAGGAGGCAACGCTGATGTTTACCGTAACGCCCTTGCCCTTGGGCTTGTCGGGATTTTTGTAAAAGGTGTTGACCACGGTCTGTGCAAGCCGTGCAATGCCCTCAATGTCCTCGTATGTTTCCGTCGGAAGCCCCATCATAAAATACAGCTTAACGGCAGTCCAACCGCCTGCAAACGCCTTTTCGGCGGTGCGTATAACCTCCTCTTCGGTGACGTTTTTGTTGATAGCGTCGCGAAGTCTCTGCGTGCCTGCCTCGGGCGCAAAGGTAAGTCCGCTTCGTCTGACCTTTTGAAGCTGTTGCATAAGCTCGTCCGAAAAATTGTCAACACGCAGTGACGGAAGGGAAACGTTGATGTTTTCCTTTAACGCCCAGTCGAACATAGTCGGTATCAGCTTATCAATTTCGGAATAGTCGCTTGTGCTCAGCGAGCAAAGCGAAATCTCATCATAGCCTGTTGTTTCGCAAAGCCTCTTTGACTGAGCGTTTGCAACCTCGGCGCTCTTTTCCCTGATCGGTCGGTAAATAAAGCCCGCCTGACAGAAGCGGCAGCCCCTGATACAGCCCCTGAAAATTTCGGAAACAACCCTGTCGTGCACAACGTCGATAAACGGCACAACAAAGCTTTCGGGGTAGTGAACGCTGTCCATGTCGGAAATAATCCTCTTTTTAACGCTTTTGGGGGCTGTGTATTTGTTGACAACCTCCTTTATTGTTCCGTCGGCGTTATATGCTACGTCGTAAAACGCAGGCACATAAACGCCCTGAATTTCAGCGGCGTCCTCAAGAAACTCCTGCTTTGAGGAGCCCCTTTCCTTGTGATAAATCAGAAGGTCGATTATGTCGTTTGTAACCTCCTCGCCCTCACCGAGCATAAACAGGTCGACAAACGCGCTCACGGGCTCGGGGTTGCAGGCGCAGGGTCCGCCTGCGACAATAATCGGCGTAAGCTCAGTGCGGTCACGGCTTCTGACGGGAAGCCCTGCAAGGTCAAGCATATTCAGCACGTTTGTGTAGCACATTTCGTACATAAGCGTAAAGCCTATCATATCAAAATCCTTAATACTGTCGCCGCTTTCAAGCGCATAAAGAGGCACGCCCTCCTTACGCATTTCCTCCTCCATATCGACCCACGGCGCAAACACCCTTTCGCACCAGGCGTCCTCACGGGCGTTGACGCAGCTGTATAAAATCTTCATGCCGAGGTGCGACATTCCGATTTCGTAGTTGTCGGGAAAGCAAAAGGCATAGCGAAGCTTGATTTTTGACTTGTCCTTTATTACGCTGTTAAGCTCTCCTCCCGTATAGCGTGCAGGCTTCTGCACACGGTCGAGGAGCTTTAATTGTTTCTGATTGAGCATGGCTTACCTCTTTTAAAAATTATAAACCAATAATACAACAAAAGCCCGAAAAAAGCAACACGCTCAGCTTTTGAAAAAAAGCATTACGGTTAAATAAACGCTTACAAGCAGCAGTGTAAAATTACAGCCCGATTTAATCAGCACAAGAAAGCCTGCGCTCATCATCAGCACAAGCGTAAAAAACGAAACGGTCTTTAAAATACAATCGGTCCTGCCGCCGAAGCCTGCCCAAAGAAGCACCGCCTCAAGCATCCTGCCGCCGTCGAGCGAAAACACGGGAGCAAGGTTGAAGGCGGCAATCGCAAGGTTGACGGCAAACAGGGCGAATATGCCCTCCCCGCCTTTAAGGCGGTACAGGACGAGGAAGAAAACGCAAAAAACAACGTTTACAAGCGGACCGCAAAGCGCAACTGCGAAATCCTCACGGTAGCCGGTAAAGCCCTCTCCTCTTACTATCGTCATACCGAACGCTCCGAGGCGTATTTCACGGGGCTTGCTCTTAACAGAAAGCAGCGCGGCAAGATGCCCTGCCTCGTGCAAAGCCGAAAAAAGCAGGGCAAGCTTTATTTCACGGCTTACTCCGCCGCCGAAAAGCAGGGTCAGCACCGCAAAAAACAAAAAGCTTATTTTAATTTTAACGCCGCAAAGCTCAAGCTCCATTGAAATCGAGCACCCAAATCGGGTTGCAGTAAACGTCGTTAATACGTATTTCAAAATGCAGATGAGGTCCCGTAGCCTGACCGGTGTGACCGACCTTTGCTATTACCTGACCCGCCTGCACGGCGTCGCCCTCTTTAACGAGCAGCTTTGAGCAGTGACAGTAAACGGTCTTGATGTTGCCCGACTGCAGGAAAATATAGTTTCCTCTCGCCGGAGAGGTACTTGCCTTTTCGACAACTCCGTCAAAGGCGGCTTTAATGTCGGCTCCCTCCGGGGCGGCGATGTCAAGCCCCGAATGAAAGCCGTACTTCTTTGTTACCGGGTTAATCCTGTAGCCGAAGGCTGAGGTTGTTCGCTTCGAGTCAACGGGCATAACAATCGGCTTGCTTAAATAAAAGGGTGAGAAGGAGGCGTTCTCCTTCGGGTAAATCAAATCCTCGCCGCCTGCGCCCATAACGCCCGTAACGGCAACGGTTGAAGCCTCGGCTGTATTTGCCTGTGCCTCTTCGCTTTTTTCGGATTCCGCCTCTGCGTCGGCTTCAAGGCTTTCCTCACCCGTCACGGCTTCCTGCCGAGAGGAAGCAGGCACGGTCGGCTTTTCGCCGAGATGCTGATTAAACACGGAATAAATTTTATTTCCGATTTCAGAGTAGGTCATATCATACTGCATAACGGCGGAAAACAAATCCCTTACCCCGTTAAACCCCGCACCGCCCGAGCGATACAGAAAAAACACCGTAAGTCCGAGAATTATAAACACGATAAACTGAGTTAAAAGGGCGTGCCCCGTAAGGCCGAGCCTGCCCTCGCTATTTACGTTTTCCCTGCTTCGGGAATAACGCCCGTCCGCCTGATAGGCTCTTAAATCTTTTTCCATAACATCACCACATTCAAGCCTATGAAAAAAAAGGACAAATTATGCCTTGTAATAAAAAAGACAGGCAGTGCATAGTCATTACTATTATGAAAACGGAGGCAGTTAAATGAAGGCGGCAGTAATAATTGCACTGGCAGTATCAGGGCTTGCGGTGCTCATTTCGTTCATTAAAAGCGGACATTTCTTTTCCGCGCTTATTTTAAGCGCATTACAGGGGCTTGTGGCATTGTTTTCGGTTGACTGGATCGGAGGCTTTATAGGCGTTAATATAAGCATTAACCCGTTTACGATGGCGCTTTCGGCGCTCGGCGGCATTCCCGGAGTAATCTTTTTGCTGGTAAGCGGCATATTTTTCCGTTAGATAATTGACAACAGACGGATTTTTTATTATAATGCATCTGTCGGGGACATTTAGCTCAGTTGGCAGAGCATTCGCTTGACGTGCGAAGGGTCAGCGGTTCAAGTCCGTTAATGTCCACCAAAAATTAAAGGGGCAGTTAAATACTGCCCTTTAATTTTTTTGCACGGCCGTAGGGACGACCATTGGTCGTCCGCCGAGGTTTGATGTATTTTTATACGGACGAACAATGTTCGTCCCTACGGTTTGATGTTGAGGAAAATATGCGTTCCTTTAGTGTTGGTTGTGATGTGAAATATAGTTTCCTCGGGACGTCGGGGCGCTTCCCTGTGAGGGAGACGTCAGCCGTAGGCTGACAGAGGGTGAGGAGCCCGCTCCAAGGGGCCGTCCCCTATGGATGATAGATGATGATGTAACAATTTACAATCCCTCAGTCAGCCTGCGGCTGACAGCTCCCTTTACACAAGGGAGCCTTGCTTACAATCCCTCAGTCATTGCTTCGCAAACTGTAGGGCGACCAATGGTCGTCCGCCGAGGTTTGATGTGTTTTTATTCCACCTCATCCGTTTCGTCACTGCGTTCCTCAACACCTTCCCCTCGGAGGGGAAGGCTTTTATCCGTCGGGGACGCCGTGAATTGGGATTTTTCCAAAAGGCTCTTGACAAAATCGGGAAATCTGCTAACATAATAAGTGAACATTTGTTCGGTTGAATGTATGAAGCTTTTAAAGGAGACGAAAATATGACAGACTGCACACAGAAAACACTTCTTAGCGCCACCGAGCTTGCCGACACCGAGGACTTTGTTATCACACGCTTTGTTGAGGCGGTGGGCGAAAAAATAACCGTCAGCTTTGAAAAGGGCATTAAGGACTCGCAGGGCGACATAATCTGTTGGGAGAAAATCTGATTTTCTCCCTTCTCTTTCTTTATTTAAGCGTTCGGCTCTCCGCCTCCCCCGTTAATTATGAATAATTTATTAACAAAACAGATATAATATTGACTGACGGTCAGTTTGTGCTAAAATAAGCCTGTGAAATTAAAAATGACTGACGGTCGTTTTTGGGAGGTGTATTTTTTAATGAGCAAGGTCGAGGAAAAAAAGCTTGAAAAATACCGCAAGCTTCTCGACGCCGCCTACGAGCTTGCCGAACACAAGGAGCTTGTGAGTATCTCAATTGACGAGATAGTCGGCAGGGCGGGCGTTGCAAAGGGTACGTTTTACCTTAATTTTAAGGACAAGTACGACCTGATTTCAAAAATTATCTTGGACCGCGTCTGCAAGTTTATGAACGAGGAGAGGCTTAAAAAGCACAGCCTTCCCCCCTCTGCGCCGATAAAAGAGCATATTGAGCTTCTTGTCGGAGAGGTGATGAAATTCTTAAAGTCAAACATGACGCTGACAAAGCTGATTGACAAAAACGTTCACACCTGCGTTAATGCGGTTATCGAAAACCGAAACGGAGATTTCGCAGAAATTTACGAGCTGATTGGCGACGGACTGAGAAATCTCGGCTTCACGGCTGAGGAGGTAAACGCAAAGCTTTATTTGCTGTTTGATATGATTGTTTCCTCCTGCTGTAACGCGCTGATAAGGAAAAATCCGTTGAGCCCTGACAGGGTCTGCAGTCAGCTTACCGACATAATCACCTGCTTTTACACGGGTGCGTCGCTTTACAAAAAAAGTACGGAGGTGGCAATATGAAAAAACTTGCATTGTGGGAGGCAAGACACCCCAAAACGGTGGTGCTCATAGCGCTGATTCTGCTTGTCCCCTCAATAATATGCTTTGCCCTTACAAAGGTAAACTACGATATTATGTCCTTCCTGCCCGACAGCTTTGAGTCCGTTCAGGGCGAGGAGGTGCTTGACAAAACCTTTAACAACGCCGGTATCTCAATTATCGTCTTTGAGGACTTTGAGCCGAAATACGTTGCGGCTGTCAAGGACGAAATTGAAAAAATGCCTGCGGTAAGCTCGGCAATCTGGGTCGACACGCTTGCCGACATCACGGTGCCTTACGACATTCTGCCGGACGCACTGACGGACGTGTTTTACTCAAATGACGGCAGCAGTACAATGATGCTTGTTCAGTACAAGTATCAGGGCTCGTCGACCGAAACGCTCAATACAATTAAGCAGATTAAGGGACTGCTTAACAAAAACGCATACATCAGCGGCTTTTCGGCAATAATCGAGGACACGAAGGAGCTTACCGAATCACAGGCTCCGATTTACGTTGCAATTGCGGTTATCACCGCCCTCGTGGCGCTGTGTATTATGACAGAGTCCTGGACGCTCCCGTTTGTAATACTTTCGGCGCTGGGGATGGCGATAGTCTACAATATGGGCACGAACATCTTCAAGGGTGAAATTTCCTTTATTACACAGAGTATTGCCGCTATTCTTCAGCTCGGCGTAACAATGGACTACTCGGTGTTCCTGATTGACCGCTACTACGAAGAAAGGCACAAATTCGCCGACCGCACCGAGGCGATGGCAAACGCCGTTACAAAGTCGTTTATCGCGCTTATCGGAAGCTCGCTTACCACCGTTTTCGGCTTTATCGCACTGTGCTTTATGACGCTCACGCTCGGCTTCGACATCGGCTTCGTTATGGCAAAGGGCGTTGTTTTCGGCATATTGACGGTTGTACTGATTCTTCCCGAAATCATACTTCTTACGGAAAAATACATCGACAAATACAAGCACAAAAACTATCTTCCGAGGTTTAACAATCTCAACAACTTCATTGTCGGACACCGCAGGATTTTCGCAGTTGTTTTCCTTGTTTTACTTGTACCGACCTACCTGCTGCAAAGTAAACTCGAGGTCTATTACAGCTTTGACGAGGCTCTGCCGCAAAGCCTGATTTCAATTCAGGGACTGCACAAGCTGAAGGATGATTTTAACATGGCTTCAACGCAGTTTATTATCATTGACGACAGCATCCCGTCGGGCAAGCTTACGAAAATGGAGGAGGACATCAAAAAGCTTGACGGCGTTTCGTCCGTGCTCGCTTACAACAACTTTATCGGTCCCGCCTTCCCCGACGACATCATTCCCGACGAGATACTCGACATCTGCAAAAAGGACGGCAAGCAGCTTATGATGGTAAACTCGACGCTTGCAAGTGCGACCGTGGAGCTTAACAACCATATTGACGAGCTTATAAAGCTTGTAAAATCCTACGACCCAAGCGCTATCGTCACCGGCGAGGGCGCAATCACAAAGGATATGATTGTCACCGCAGACCGCGACTTTAAGATTACGGCACTGATGTCAATCGGCGCAATTTTCCTGTTGCTGATGTTCACGTTCAAATCAATCAGTATTCCCGTTATCCTTATTCTCGTAATCGAGCTTGCAATCTGGATAAACCTTGCGCTTTCAAAAATACTCGGCTCGGACGTCAACTTTATCGCGCCGACGGTTATCAACTGCGTACAGCTCGGCGCAACGGTTGACTATGCGGTGCTTCTGACAACCCGCTTCCGTGAGGAGCTGAGGCTCGGACGAACAAAGAAGGATGCCATTATCAATGCCGCAAACGCCGCGGAGCAGTCCATTTTCCAGAGCGCAGTGGTCTTTTTCTTAGCAACCTTCGGCGTATACCTCGTATGTAACATCAACATGATTAAGGGTATATGTGCACTGCTTGCAAGGGGCGCGGTTATCAGCTACCTTTCGACCGTATTCTTCCTTACTCCCCTGCTTTACATCTTTGAAGGCGTAATCGACAAAACCACAATCGGCTGGAAGAAGAAAGGAAAAAATCAAGCCCCGACCGAGGAAAGCCATACAAACACCGACAAGGAGGAACCCGAAAATGCGTAACAACAAAAAGCTTTTAAGAACAATCAGCATACTCTCAGTCCTTATGCTTCTGTCGCTCAGCCTTGCAGGCTGCGGTAAAAAGCCCACGGACAACGAGGTTATTCTCAATGAGCTGGGCGAAGAGGAATTCACTCAGACCGAATACGAAACAATAGCCGCCAACGTAACCAAGCAGGAAACCGTTTACGTTAACCTCGCCCCCGACGGACAGGTGCAGAAGGTGCAGGTTACCGACTGGCTTCACACCGACACGCCGCAGACAAGAATTCTCGACACGAGCAACCTTGCGGACATCCGTAACGTAAAGACGCTTACTCCGCCTAAAATTGAGGACAATATGCTCTGCTGGGATATGGACACAACGGACCTTTATTACAGCGGTATTACTCCCGTAGCGCCGCCCATTCAGATAGGCATCAAGTATTTCCTTGACGAGCAGGAAATTTCATACAAGGACCTTGCAGGCAAGAGCGGCAGCGTGAGAATCGAAATCACCGCCTCGAACACCTTACAGCGTAAAATTCAGCAAAACGGCAAGGAGTACACCATCTGCTGCCCGATGCTTCTTGTCGGCGGCACGATTATTCCCGAGGAAAAGTTTTCGAACATCGCCATTGACAACGGCACAAGCATAGGCGACGGAACAAAGCAGATTGTGTTCTTCGCAGGCGTACCGGGCATAGAGCAGAGCCTCGGTCTTTCGGCGCTTAATATTTCAATACTCAACAGCGGTCTGCTTCGTGACAAGTACGTTATCACCGCAGACGTGCAGGACTTCTCGCTCGGCAACCTTATGTTCGCCGCGCTCCCCTTCTCGTCAATCGGTACTATCGGTAACGGCGGACTTCCCGAAACCGTAGCCGACGTAAACGACGTGCTCTCCGACGTTCAGCTGTTACAGTCGGCGTTCAAAGGTCTTGACCTCGACAGAATTGTCAGCCTGCTTTACGGCGACAGCGACAAGCTCACCAATATGCTCTCCGCTATCAAGGACGCAATCGCCGTTTACAACGAGAATGAAAAGCTGATTAAAACCATCGGCTCATATATGACCGACGATAATATTGCAAAACTCGACAAGCTTATCACCGACCTTAACAACACGGACACGGAGGCACTCGCAAGAACGCTTTCCGACCCGACGGTAAAGCAACTGCTCAACTACCTGCCTCAGCTTTCGTCAAGCCTTGCAGGCGTTTCGGTGCTTTCTTCGGACTTAAACGACGTAATGCCGATTTTGCAGGGACTCTCAGCCGACATGGAGGATCCCGAAATCAAAAAGTCGCTTGAAAACCTGCCGCAGACGCTTGAAAAGCTTAAAAAGATACTTGCCGCAGTAGAACAGAACAAGGACTTAATCGACGCGCTCGGCAACCTCGCAAGCGGCGACAACGCAAAGCAGATTGAGGAAATAATGAAAACCGCCGACAAGTATATCAGCACGGGCGACCTGACCGAGGAGCAGGCTCAGTCGCTTGCCGGCAGAACCAGAGAGTGGCTCAGCTTCGGCTTAAGCTACGACATCTTCACCGCAAAGACTCCTACGGAAAGGTCGAACGTTGTCTTCACCTTCAAGACCGAGTCAATTAAAGCACCGAAGAAATAAAAACAAGATAAAAAAATCCACCGGAATAAAACCCGGTGGATTTTTTTACAATAAAGCCTCCCTTGTGTAGAGGGAGGTGGCATTGCGAAGCAATGACGGAGGGATTGTATATTAAGCCTCCCTTGTGTAAAGGGAGGTGGCATTGCAAAGCAATGACGGAGGGATTGTATATTAAGCCTCCCTTGTGTAAAGCGAGGTAGCATTGCAAAGCAATGACGGAAGGATTGTATATTAAGCCTCC
>JAFRUO010000017.1 GCA_017438845.1 Clostridia bacterium
GCAGAGGAAATCAAGAACGCAACAGACGCTATCAGGGACGCGCTCAAAGATCTCCTTGAGGAAGCAGTTGAGAATGCGGAAAACACAGACACTACGGGTATGGATCCCGACAGTATTAAAGACCTTGAGGATGCAATCGACAATGCTCAGGACGTAATCAACAATCCCGACGCAACACCTGACGAGATTAAGAATGCGATTGACGCAATCAACGATGCTATCAACAATCTTAAGCCTGACAAGACAGAGCTTGAAAAGGCAATAAATGACGGCAACGAAATTCTCGGCGGCGACACGGATAAGTATACTCCCGAAAGTGTTCAGGCACTTGAGGATGCTATAGCGGCAGGTGAGGCGGTAGACGCCAACCCCGATGCAACGGCAGAGGAAATCAAGAACGCAACAGACGCTATCAGGGACGCGCTCAAGGATCTTCTTGAGGAAGCGGTAGAGAATGCGGAAAACACAGACAAGGATGCATTCACACCCGAAAGCCTTCAGGATCTTGAGGATGCAATCGACAATGCTCAGGACGTAATTAACAATCCCGACGCAACACCCGACGAGATTAAGAATGCGATTGACGCAATCAACGATGCTATCAACAACCTTGTTCCCGACAAGACAGAGCTTGAAAAGGCAATAAATGACGGCAACGAAATTCTCGGCGGCGACACTGATAAGTATACTCCCGAAAGCGTTCAGGCACTTGAGGATGCTATAGCGGCAGGTGAGGCAGTAGACGCCGACCCCGATGCAACGGCAGAGGAAATCAAGAACGCAACAGACGCTATCAGGGATGCACTTAAGGATCTCCTTGAGGAAGCGGTTGAGAATGCGGAAAACACTGACAAGGATGCATTCACACCCGAAAGCCTTCAGGATCTTGAGGATGCAATCGACAACGCACAGGACGTAATCAATAATCCCGATGCAACACCCGACGAGATTAAGGAAGCTATCAAGGCAATCGAAGATGCGCTTGACGCACTTGAGCTTACAAAGATAACTCCCGAACAGGGCTCGGATATTGTCGTTGACAGAGAAACAGGAACGGAATACACTTATATGGTAGGACTTAATCCTTCTGCAAATTCCGTTGCTGACATTAAGAACCAGCTCGAAAATGACGGCACAACGATTATCGTTCTCAGAAATGATGTTGAGCTTGCAAGCAATGAGCTTGTAGGTACCGGCTGTATCGTAAAGTGTGTATCCAAGAACGATCCGAGCATAGTTTATGAGGTTGCTACCGTAATCCTTTACGGCGATGTAAACGGCGACGGACGTATTGATTCCGACGACAAATCACTTGTCAGAGGAGACGCTTTCTTCAGCGAAGGCAATGTTCAGACCGGTACGGTTTACTACATTGCGGCAGACCTTTCCAAGGACGGCGTAATCGATGCATTCGACTATTTCGATCAGGACGGTATTATCACAGGCAACAGACCGTTTGATCAGACGCTTACTCTTTACAAGTAAGATTAGTACAGTTTTAAAAAAGCCCTTTGATGCACAACGCATCAGAGGGCTTTGAATTTTGGCGGGGAACAGTTTTCAAAGGATTGAAATTGTGTTATAATAACAGAAACAACCGTATGCGTTCCGTGCCCGTCGCCATTGACCGTTGTTAGGGCGGCACGGCTGTGTAAAATTAAGCTTTGAGGTAGCAATAATGAACAAAGTCATTTCATTTCTTCTGCTTATTGCAGAATTTTTTTCAACGTTGTTCGGCGGTACAGCCGCTCAGACTTATTTTAAAAACGAGTATACCGTTCCCGACAAGACGCTGCCGTACACACGGCTTGATACCGAGCCGATAAACGACCTTGATGCGGAGTTTATCTGGGATTCCTCCGACGGCAGTGAAGAAAATATTTGGATGTGCTTCAGAAAAACTTTTGAAACAGCTGAGGTTCCCGACTCTCTTACCGCTTATATCTGCGCCGATTCAAAGTACTGGCTTTACATCAACGGTGAAACGGTTGTCTTTGAGGGCGGGGTTAAACGAGGTCCGACCGCAAACGACAGCTACTGCGACATACTCGATGTTTCGTCTTATCTCAAAGCAGGCAAAAACACCGTATGTGTCCTTGTCTGGTATTGGGGCAAGGACAGAAACTTTTCTTACACCGACAGCGGCAGGGCAGGGCTTCTTTTTAAGGCGGGAAGCATTGTCTCAGACGGAAGCTGGAAGGTGTGCCGAAACATCGCCTATCGCAATGACGGCGCGGCATCGCAGCCGAATTACAGGTTGCCCGAGTACAGTGTTTACTATGACGCGCGCAAAGACCTGGGGAACTGGGTTTCTGCCGATTTTGATGACAGCTTATGGGAAAACGCCTGTGCCATCGGCAAAGCAGGCTCCGCACCGTGGGGAAAGCTTTACCCGCGCGGTATTCCGCTTTTAAAGGATTACGGACTCAGGGATTACGAAAACTCGGGGGAATATCAAAATATAACTCTACACAGTAAAGAAACGCTGACCCTTGACCTTCCGTACAACGCACAGTGTACGCCTTACCTTAAAATTGAGTCGGAGGCAGGTAAGAAAATAAGAATACTTACCGAAAACACCTGGCTCGGCGCAGTCAGCGATACCTACATTACAAAGGACGGCGAGCAGGAGTTTGAGGCTCTCGGGTGGTTTAACGGTGAGCATATTACATATATAATTCCGTCCGGCGTAAAAATACTTGAGCTCAAATACAGAGAAACGGGCTATGACGCCGCTTTTTCGGGGCTGTTTGAGTGCGGTAACGAGGAGCTTAATACACTTTGGCAGAAATCGCTTCGCACTCTTTATGTCACCATGAGGGACAACTATATGGACTGTCCCGACAGAGAAAGAGCGCAGTGGTGGGGCGACGTTACAAACGAGATGGCTATGTCGATGTATTCCCTTGATACCGATTCTTATCTCCTGTATCAGAAGGGCGTGGCTTCAATGCTCGGTCATATCGACAACAGCACCGATGTTTTACAGACGGTTGTTCCGATAGGTCAGGAGCTTTTTGAACTTCCTGTGCAGCAGCTTGCGGGCATATGCGGCTTCTGGACATACTATTTATATACGGGCGACCGTGATTTTTTAACTGAGGTATATGGCGCTTCGGTAAACTATATTAACCTCTGGACAATAGGCGACAATCACTTGGTCGTGCACCGTGAGGGTTCTTGGGATTGGATGGACTGGGGAAAACGTGCAGATACCGTTGCAATTGAAAATGCGTGGTATTACTTTGCGCTCTTAAATATCAAAAACATGGCGCAGACGCTTTCAAAGAACTGCGATGAAATAACCGCCAAAATGGACGAGATAAAGGCAGGCTACGAATCGCTCTGGACAGAAAACGGATATAAAAGCGACTCCGTCGGCAAGCCGGATGACAGAGCAAATGCGCTTGCCGTGCTTTCGGGCCTTGCGGGAAATGAAAAATATGAGACTATCGCCCGTGTGCTTAAGGGCACGGAAAATTCAAGTCCATATATGGAATACTATGTGCTTGAGGCGCTGTGCAAAATGGGAAGATACGACGAGGCGAGGGAGAGAATGCTTAAAAGGTATTCGGACATGATAAAGGATGAAGGCTCAACGCTCTGGGAACGCTGGTCCAAATACGGCGGTACACGTAATCACGCATGGTCCGGCGGACCGTTGGTAATAATGAGTAAATACTTTGCAGGCATAAGACCCGTCAAGGCCGGATATGAAGAGTATATTATCAAGCCTCAGATAAGCGTGCCGGACACCGTGAAATGCGTTGTTCCCTCGGTAAAGGGCTACATTAGTGTTCGGGAAACTGCGGCTGACGGTTCATTCACCCTTGAAGCCGATTTACCGAAAAACGCAACCGCCGTTATTTATCTTCCCTATACCGACGGGCAGACGGTAAAACTTGACGGTAATACAATATACAAAAACGGAAGCTTTATTCAGGCTGAAGGCGTCAGCTTTATCGGAGCAGATAACGGCTTTGCCGTCTTTTCGCTAACACCTTCAGAGGATGTTTCCGTGTGCTTTGAGGCAGAGTGTTTTAAATAGAAAAAAGCAAAAGAAAAAGACAGGGTTGATTTTTCAATCCTGTCTTTTTTGGCGTTTAAAGCAATTCCTTGTTAGAAACTATAAAGGTAATTCTTTCCTCAAGGGTCGGGCCGCCGTGCGCGTGTCCGATTCCGCCGTGATCGGGAGTTACAAGAATCATCCAGTCCTCTTCGTCATAGGTTGGCCTGCTTTTGATTGCATCAAGAAGAGTTATTCCCGCTTTTTCCGACAAGCGAAGCGCATCCATATATTTTTCAACTCCCGGAGAGAAGCCGTTGCCGTGCCCTAATATATCGGGATATTCAAATATAGTGAAAATATAGTCCGAACAGTCGGGGCTTGTGACATCGGCAAGAGCGTTAGCGAGCGTACCGTCGTCGTTTTCGGCACGCAGATACAGTGCGTTGACGCCCGTTTTTTCGGCGTATTCCTTCTCTAAGCGGTAGGTTGATTCCTCTTCGGTGAAATGACCGCCCCATGAAACATAGAAGGCGCTTTTGTCTACCAGCTTGTCCTCGGGAAAAGCAAGTATTGAGCTTCTCGGCTCAACCTGCTTTACGGCATTGTTGTAATATATGGTGCTTTGCTTTGACTGAAGTCCGGTCAGTATTGCGCCCCAGCCGGGGCCTGTGTCGGTTTCGTGCACAATCGGTTTCGGATAAGGTGCGCCGCCGGCATAGGTAAAGATTGCGTGACCTCCGTTTTCAAGAAGCTGTTTTGCCGCACCTGAGTCAATGCGGTCAAAATACAAAAGCATATCCGTCCTGAGTCCGTCATAGCCGAGGACAATTGCCTTCTTTTTCTTTTTCCCGTCGGGCAACGGCGACTTGAAATGCTTTTCAAGTATTTTGTATACAACCGTCTGAGGCAACGCCGTTTCGAGAGTGTTGTCAAAGCTTAATCTTTTGAGCGAATCAAGCTCAGTGACAATTTCCTTGTTGGAAACAATAAAGGTAATTCTTTCCTCAAGGGTCGGGCCGCCGTGGCAGCACTGATATCCGCCGTGATCACTCGTGACAAGAATCAACCAGTCCTCTTCACCGTAGGTAGGTCTGCCGATGACTGCGTTTAAGATGTCCATGCCCGTCTTTTCTGCGGACAAAAACGCCTGCATATATTCGGGCTTTTCGGGTAAATAGTCGACCTCGTGTCCGAAATGGTCCGTATATTCAAGAATACAGAAGGTGAAATCGGAGCAATTGTCAGACGAAATATCGTTAAGTACATTTTCTCTTGTACCGTCGTCATTCTCTGCACAAAGATACCTGCAGCGGAGTTGCTTTTCCTCGGCATAGCTTTTTTCCTTGAGATAGGTTGCCCCGTCCTCGGAAAAGTGTCCTTCCCACGAAACATAGAAGGCGCTGCTTTGTATTACACCGTCCTCGACTAATTTCGTCAGCAGAGTTTTGGGCTCAACCTCCTTGGTAATGCCGTTATTATATATTTTGCTGTTTTCGGCAAGATTACCCGTAAGCATTGAACACCAGCTCGGAGCGGTCGAGGTTTCCTGAATAATCGGCTCGGGATAAGGTGCGCCGCCCGCATAGCTGAAAACACCGTGTCCTCCGTTTGATATAAGGTACTTTATTGCGCCGCTTTCCAAACGGTCAAGGTAGTTTAACATTTCACAGGTGCAGCCGTCATAGCCGATAACGATCGCTTTCTTTTTTGTTTTGCCGGCGGGAAGAGGCGTGAAAAAGTGCCGCATGACAAGAGAGTAAAGCTCAGACTGATTTATCGCATCTTGCCAGCTGTTTTCCAATATTTTTATGTTTTCAAGTTTTTCTCTGTAGCTCATTTTAATTCCTCGGTTATTGTGCAGGTTCCGGTTCGGGCTCGGTTGTGCTTTCGTCCTCACTCTCAACGGTTTCAAGATAGTCCGAAATGCTTTGCTTTCGCCGTTCGGAAAGCTCGTAGTACATGACTTCCCTGGTCTTTTTGTTTATCGGCCAAAGGAATTTCGGAATGATACCGAGCGCACTTGTTATAAGGGGAACGACGGTACAAAGCGCAAACAGCCAGAATTTGGTTCTGTCGTCCTGAGTTCCGATTTTCAGACCCTGAACGTAGCCGATTTTTTTCATCAGCAGGGTTCGTATGGTTCCCATTGCAATGCCTTGCAGCTTCAGTACAAGCCCTCGGGCAACGCCCGTGGTGGCTTCCATTCGGTAGCCGTGCTTCCACTCGCAGTAGTCCATTGCCTCGTTCCAGAGGTCGGTATTAATAACCTTATTAACGCCGAACAAAAGCTTATTCAAAAACTCTCTCAAACCATATGCCACCAGCATAGGCGTTAGCTTTAGGTAGTTCTTTTTGTGTATACCGAACAGGAAAAAGCCAAGCAGCACCATATCTCCGTAGAAGTCGGAGCCTGCCCAGATTGCCCTTGACGAAAAGCGCTTGCGTATGGGCGAAACAAAGGCATAGCTTACGCTGCCGACAGGGCCCGAAATACCGCTGACAAGAGCCAAAATGGTGTTGATCATTGATTTTCCGCCGTGAACGTCAATCCAGTAGTTACGCTCATCCGAACTGATTCCGAAGCCGCTGAGGAAGTCGGACAGGCACAAAAGCAGTACGGGGTAGTTCGTAAATATTGCTTTAAGGCCTTCCTTTACACTCGGTCTTTCGATTGACTGAGGAACACGCTCTCTCGAAATCATAAAGAACCAAAGCGTAAATATACACGAAATAACGGCGGTGCCGGTACCCATACCTGCAAAAATGCTTCGAAGCGGTACATTGATTTTGCCCGTTATGACCATGTCATACAGGAAACCCATAATGTAGCCCGGCATATCCTCGCCCATCCAACCGGTAAGCAGCTCGGCTAATGTAATTAACCTAATACGCTCGTTAGGGTTTGGCGTAATCGTTGACATATAGCCGCTTCTCGCAACGCTTGTAAAGGTGCCTGCTGTTTCGGTTATTATATTAAACGCAAAGAAGAATATAAGCTTTGGCACGAAGGTTGCGCTTGTATTCGGAAAGAAATACGGAATAAACCAGAAAAGCAGACCTATCAGCGTCAGAGGAATCTGGAATCCGACAAGGTACGGTCTGAATTTTCCGATCCTTGTCCTGGTGTTGTCAACAAGCGCCGCTATTACCGTGTCGTTGATAACATCCCATGCACCCGTAAAAATGTTTACGATTGCAGAGATGCCGAAGTCAATTTTAACTACGTCCCAGATAAAGCGCTCTCTGTATGCATTTATGTGAAACGAATTTGAAAAGTCATTGAACAGGTAAGCTACCGTTTCCTTTGAGCCGACATAGTTAAAGCTTCGGTAAACGTTAGCCTGTGCTCTGAGCTCTCTTGAATTGTTTGCGTGAGCTTTTTGACCCGTTTTAAGGTTCATCTGTTTTCACCTCCAAATTCGTAGCATAAACGGCAATACTGTCTGTATATGTGTGACCGTTATATTCAAGCACCGCAGTGACTGTGACGGGCTTTTCCGATGCTGCGACTGCCTCCATAACGCCGTCGGCGTTGATGCTAAGTACTCCTTCCTGCGAGGTCTTAAAGGAAAGCTTGTAATTTTCTTTTGAAGCTTCGGAATTAACCCTGACGTCAAGCGGTAAAGCCATTGTGTCGCCTGTTTGCAGAGCAGTCTGTCTTTCATAAAAATGCAGACCGTAACGGAACAAATCAATGCTCTGTGTTTTTTCGAAAGGAACGGTCAATTTGACCTCCTTTTCCGAAAGGGCTTTATAGTCGTCGGTAAACTCAACCGTGCTCTTTACACTGAGCTTTTTACAAAGCTCAACGTGTTCGAGCGAATCCGTGCTGTAGCGAATCTTAAAGGAAGCCGTGAATTCTTCGGGGAAAAGCTCGGCGTCGGAAACGCTCAGCATCGGCTCAAGCTCCTTTACTACTTTTTTACTTATGTCACTTTTGAGCATTGCGGCCGTGTTCATGGCTTCGGGCTTGAGTGTAAGAGTTATGTAGTAGTAGCCGTCGTCCTCAGTCTCGCCTTCCTCTGTTGTATAACCTATTTCGGCGGTGAAGTCCGTAACGTCAGCACCCGTAAAGCCCAGTGAAGGTACGGTTTTCAGCTTGGTAATCGGTTCGTTTTCCGTAACGGGATACAGCTCGTCGATTTTTCCGCCAACCTGCTCAAGCACTCTTGAGAAGACGGACGCGTCCGCCCCGTTGAAGGGCGTTTCGCTTTCGGAACCCGTAAGGCTTACCGAGTTGTGCTCGCTTAATTCAATATCGTCAGCCGAAACACAGTCCTTAAACAATGCATTCACATATTCAAAAGCCTCTTCCTTTGAGGAGGGCAGGGGAGTTATCGCCTGTTCTTCCGCACTGTCCGGTAATTTGAATACCGGTTTTTCCAATTCCTTTTTAGCATAAAGCGAAAGGCACGCAAAGGCAATACCGATTAGTGCAACTATACCAAAAATACCAAGGAAAATCTTCATCGGTTTTTTCACAGCGTGTTCGCCTCCTCTGCTTTCTCTTTGCCCTTTGCCGTAGCCTGAATTTTTGCTTCAAGCTCTGAGGCGGCTTCCTCCTCCATTGCCTGCTCGAATTCCTTCATTCTTGTATTGTGCTCCTCTTCGCTTTCGAAGATAGGCAATGATAAATCGTCAAGGTCGACTTCGCCTGCCTTTACTTTTTTAAGAAGCTCTTTACGTTTGGGATCGTACTCTCTGTAAACAGGCTCAACACCCTTTTTGAGCATAACGTTGCTTATAATTATAAGGATTAGGTGAACTAAAAAGCATGCAATTGCGCCGAAGCCTATTGCGAAGGAGGCATAGGGCACGGGCTTTACCACAGCCGTTTTGCAGATTATTGCCGCAATTTGCGCCGCCGCCGAAACTATACAAGCCGCGACAGAAGCGTTTCTTAAAAGCCGTGTTGTTTTATCGGGACTGATAAAGCCCAGCAGGAATATAGCAAGCATTACGACGTCAATTACCGCAAGCGCGGCAAAAAACGCAAACACGATAACTGCGCCGAGAGCTGTATTTCCAAAAAGCGTACTGCCGAGCAGGCTCGGAAACGCCGTAAGCAATCCGTTGCCGAAGGCTCCGATTATACCGATAAGGCCGAGCGAAAACTCCTCGCTGTAATACGGAAGCTCATAGCTTACCGAGCAAAATGGAATCATAAGCGCACAAACTGCTCCGACAAGGAAAATCATTCTTAAAATTGCAGGCAGACTTCCTATGAACACCGCCTTGATTTTTGCCACCAGCATGCGAGCGACAGCCGATTCAAGCTCTGTGCGCTTTGCATCTCGCTCAAGCAGATAATCCTGAGTATAATACAGAATATTTACTCCGCAGTGCTTACAGTTCGGCTTTAAGTCGTAAAAGGGAATGTCAGCGCCGCATTTAGGACATTTCATTTAAGTTTTCACTCCTCTACCCGTTTATTTTAAACTAAAGTTTATTTCGTCATCATTGCCCGTTCTGCAGTTATACAGAAAATCCTGAGCAATTTCCCTGAGCGATGAGCCTTCGGGAATTATGTCTTTAATCTGTTTTATGTTAAAGCGGTTTACCAGCCTGTCGGCACGGCTTGCAAGCCCGTCAAGCACCGTGTACTCAACCGTGTCGGGTGTAAACGGCGCGTTTCCGGTGTAGATATGCCTGAGTATTACATAGACTGTATCTATAAGCTTTTTGCTTTTAGCCTCAGCCTTCTGAGCAGGACTTAGCTTTCTCCGAACCTTTCCGAGCCTTGCCGCGGTTGACAGCTTTATTTTGACTGCTCTTTTCGCCAGCATGCGAATAAGCAGGCGATGCTTCTTCAGCTTGTCTGTCGGCAAATATCCCTCGGCAAGCTTGATAAAAGCGTCAAAATCAGTTGCCGCAAGGGGAATAAGCTTCTCCCATATACCCGGGAAATTAAGATAATAAAGATATTCGTAAGCTGATTTTCCGCCCGTGTCGACGCCCTTGAGCACATCGGTGCCGAGGCTGGTTACGCTGACGCTCGCTTTTTCGGGATCAACTGAGATTTTTCGCATTTTTCCTGCGGCGTTTGCCAGAGCGACGGTGGAAATGTCTAGAAACCAGCTTCCGTTTTCATCGGTGTATTTTCTGATGTTCTGAATATGCGTGTGACCTGTAAAAACGACTCTTATGTTGTTATCACACATTATTTTCCAAAGCTCTTTGTAGCCGCCGTACAACTCATTGTCAGCCATATGGCGGAAAACCTCCCACGGGGGAAGCACGGGGTGGTGTGTTGCGAGCAGGACGTAATCTCCGCTTTTCTTTGCTTCGTTAATTTCGTCTATCAGCCATTCTACCCCGTCCTCAAACAGGCCGCAGTAGCCGCCGCCGTCGCCGTTGTCGATGATTGCAATCAGCCTTACCCCGTCGGAAAGCTTAACCGTATATGATCCGCTTGCACGGTGAACACTCAGCGCTTGCTTCGGTCCGTAATCATAATAAAAGTCAAACAGACCGCCTTTTTTCATCGACTCAATCGGTTCGGTTCCCGTTTCGGTATATCGACAGGCTTGAAAGGTATTGTTATCTTCTCCGTCACCGCTGTAGTCATGGGTGGCGTAAATCACATATACCTTTTTGCCTGCCGCAGTAAGCTTTTCAAGCCTCTGTCTGAACTCATAATGAGAATTCATATCACAGTTGTTGACGTTATCTCCCGTGAAAAGCACAGTGTCGGTTTGACTGTCGGCAATCAGCATATCGACAAAGGTGTCAAGTATTTCGGGCGTGGCTTTAAGAGCTATCTGGTCGCTTCTTTCGCGGAAGGTAAACGGATTGCCCTCGACCCAATTCTTTTTTGAAACGTAATGAGAATCGGTCAGAAGATAAAATGATGTGCCTTTAATAAGCGCCGCCGCCTTTCCTTCTGAATAATATTTGTTCGTTTATCAAACCTTTACGGAAATTTTGTTTACGCCTTTTTTAAGCATGTATTTTTTTCCGAAGATAACAGCGCTTGCTTTTGAGCCCTTCGGAACCGTAAATTCAAAATCCCAGCCGCCATCGGTCTTTTTATAGTATGACGAGGCTTCACCGCAAACCGTGTCAAGTGAGGCCTTGACCCAAGGAATCCTATCGTCGGGAGCAGGCTGAAAAACAATTTTCCTGTAACCCGTTTCCTTTTCATCGGGGCAAATTCCTGCAAGACGTCTGAACATCCATGAAAGCACACTGCCGTATGCATAATGGTTAAAGGAATTCATTCCCGCATTCGCAAAACGCCCGTCGGGGAATATGCCGTTCCAGCGCTCCCACACAGTGGTTGCGCCCTTTGTTACGGGGTAAAGCCATGAAGGATACTCTGTCCTCAGCAGCAAATCTACCGCAAGCTTGTCTGCGCCTGCCATGGTTAACGCATACATAAGGTAAGTCGTGCCGACAAATCCCGTAGTGATACGGGCATTCTTTTTGACATTTTTTACCAGCTGCGCCATTGTGACGTCGGGCTTGTCGGTGATATCGAAAACGATTGCGAGCACTGCGGCAGTCTGGGTGTCCTGCTTCATTTTACCGTTCTTCATGTATTTGCTTCTGAAGAAGCTGATAGCGTCGTTGAGAATTGTTTCGTAATCTCTGTCGTCCTTGTAACCGAGAATACGGTTTACCTTCATCAGCGTTCTGACGCCGTTTATGAAGAATGCTGTTGAAACAAGTCCGGTATCGGTAAGGCCGAAGCTTTCCTCTTTGTCAAGGTCTTCGAGGCTCAGCCAGTCGCCGTATCCGCCGTCGGTCCAGGGGTGCTTTATCGCGCCGCCGCCGTTTTTCTCGCACTCGGCGATCATATAGCCAACCCATTTTTTCATTGCTTTATAGTGATCGGCAAGGATTTTTTTGTCGCCATATGCGACGTACATCTCCCACGGCGCAATAACTGCGACATCTGACCAGGCAGCGGCATTATATCCGTCGGGGCCGCTCCAGTAGACGTTGCAGTACGGTACAACGTGAGGTACAGAGCCGTCGGCAAGCTGGTCTGCTTCAAGGTCGTTAAGCCACTTGTCGAAGAAATCTCTTACGTCGAAATTGATGGCTGCGGTACGTGAAAACATAGCCGCGTCGCCTGTCCAGCCGAGACGCTCGTCACGCTGAGGGCAGTCGGTGGGAAGATCGAGGAAGTTGCCCTTCTGTCCCCAGACAACGTTTTGCGCAAATTTGTTAAGCAGCTCGTTTGAGCAGCTGAAGTAACCCGTGCGCTTCATCTCGGAATGAACAACTATTGCTGTAAAGTCCTCGGGCTTTACAGCACTCAATCCGATTACCTGAATATAGCGGAAGCCGTAGAAGGTATATGACGGCTTGACGGTAAAACGTCTGCCGTTTGAAATAACTGTATAGGTTGCTTTTGCCGATCTCAGGTTTTCGGTGTAGACATTGCCTTCCTTGTCGAGAACTTCAAAGTGCTTGATTATTATTTTTCTGTTCTTTGCCGCCTTTGCGGTGAACTCAACGTATCCCGTAATTTCCTGACCGAAGTCGATAACCTTTTCGCCCTTAGGGGTAACAATAAGCTCTACGCCCCTGAGACGCTCCTGCTCACGAATCGGCACACCCTCAAAGGGGATAATCTGGTTTTTCATAAAGCTGAATTCGACCGCAGGGCTTTTCTTCATTCCCTTTAATCTGAGGTCAACGGTTTCACCGTTATAAAGATTATTGTAAATGACATTGCTCTTTGCAGTTTTCCAGCTTCTGTTGGTGAGAATTTCGTCCGTAGTTCCGTCTGTGTAGGTGATTACGAGAGCACAGAGCAAAGCTGACTCGTCATGCTTGAGCAGGTCTGTTCCCCAACAGTCGACGTTGTGGAAGAACCAACCCTTGCCGACGCCGATTTTAAGGTAGTTGTTACCTGAACGAAGCATATCGGTTACGTCATACGTGATGTATCTCAGACGTGTGTTAAAGGAAGTCCAGCCAGGCAGAAGAACGTCATTGCTGACACGCTTTGAGTTGATAAACGCTTCAAACACACCGTGAGCCGTAATCTGAAGCTCAGCGCTTTTGACATCCTTGTCAATGCTGACAGTTTTGAAGAAGTCTGTCGCCGCATCGCCGTTGTTTGCCTCGGATTTAATCCACATTGCTTTTAATAAACCGAACATATTGAATTCTCCTTTATATAGATTTGTGCTTAATCAGTATTTTATCTCAAGAATCATACCGAGAATATGCTTTGCACAGCGCTGAAGCTCGCCGAGTGTAATTCCGTCTTTACTGTGGTATGATTCGACAATCGACTTGTCGGGCTCGTATCTGTCCTGCCATTCCGAGCCCGGCATATACAGGTCTATGCCGCCCCTGATTCTGTATGCGTTGTTCCAGATGTTTTCAAAATCCGGGCTTTCATAATGTTGAATAAACCAGTCGGTCATAACACTGCCTTTATAGCCCCATTCGCCTCTGAGGATTACCGTAACAAGGTCGTAGTTGTAATGTCCCCATACTCCGTTGATGAGGTTGTATGAAGTCATAAGGTTTTTAGGCTCACTTTCCTTAACGGCAATTTCAAAGCCCTTGAGATATATTTCACGGAGCGCTCTCTCCGAAAGACGTGAATCGTTCCTTGTACGGTTATATTCCTGATTGTTGCAGGCGAAGTGCTTTATACATGCCGAGCCGCCGAGACTTTGCGACCCTCTTACCGCCGCTGCCGCCATTTTTCCGCTTATAAGCGGGTCCTCGCTGTAGTATTCAAAGTTTCTGCCGCAAATAGGATTGCGGTGAATATTAAGCGCAGGCGCAAGGAAAACATCCGCCTTTCTTTCCTTAAGCTCCTCCGCAACCGCACTGTAAAGCTTTTCAACCAGCTCTGTGTTGTAGGTACAGGCGAGAAGCGTTGCCGACGGAAGCAAAGAGGATTCATATTCAAGGGTTACGCCGGCAGGACCGTCGCAGGTAACCGTAAGGGGCACGCCCTTTTCAATAAGCTCGTTCGTAACACCGCCGAAGCCTCCTGCACCGCCATAGGGCTTAATATCCTCCTTGCAGTGAAAATCGCCTCTTGTAAGCAAATCAAGCTCGTCAACGGTAAGCTGGGCAATAAACTCTTCAAGAGTGTGCTTGCCGTCCCTGACATCCTTTAGCTTAATGCCTCTGTCACCCGTAAACGGAATTTCTTCGGGCAGATTGTCAAGTATTCTTTGACGCAGACTGTACTTTCGGGTGTTAACAGCTCTTTTGTCCGCCGTAACGCCGTCCTCACTCTCACGGGCGCAAAGCACGTCGAACTCCTGAAGGGGAGCGCCTGCCTGAGAAAGCTGCTTAAACAGCTCGGTTTTATCCTGATAATAAGTAAACGCAAGAGAGGTATCCCTTACATTTTTGCCAACGAAGAATTTGTACTCGCCCTGCTCGGTAACATAGGCGTATTCAAAGCCCGTTGCTCCGCAGTCATCATAGCTTGTAAGCATATAATCAGAAACAAACATTGTGAGCGTTTCGCTCTTACCGGGCTTTAGCTCGCCGGTTTTTGAAAATGCAACGAGTATTCTTGACGGATTTCCAAGCTTTCCTATGGGCTTTTCAAGGTAAACCTGTACCGCTTCCTTCGCAGGGAAGTCGCCGACATTTTTAACGCTTACCGAAATATCAAAGCCTCCTTCGGCGTTGGACACGGAGATGTCGGAGTATTCAAATTCACTGTATGTAAGACCAAAGCCGAAAGGATAAGCCGTCTTATCCTTTGCAAAGGTTTCAAAGTATCTGTAGCCGATGTAAATATCTTCCTTGTAATAATTAAAATTTCTTCCGCCGAAATTTGCGGTTGACGGGTAATCCGCATAGTTCTTTGCAATTGTATCAACGAGCTTGCCCGAAGGGCTTACCTTGCCGCTGATAAGGTCGCATATTGCGTCTCCGGGTTGATTTCCTCCGAGCCAGACATACATAATTGCACCGATTTTGTCACCGAGCTTCTCAAATTCGCTCATGTCCATTATTGCACAGCAGTTAATAATAACCGCAACCTTGTCAAAGGCGTTGCATACATTGTGAAGCATCTCGATTTCCCTGTCTGTCAGATAGTAGCAACCCTTTTCCGCCGCCGCTTCGTGGCCCTCTCCGCAATGTCTTCCGATTGTGATAACGGCTGCGTCGCTCTTTTTTGCAGCCGCTTCGGCTATTTCGGGGGTGACCTCCATTTCCTCAAGGTTAAAATGCTCTTCTATGTCCTTAACGGGGTTTTCTTTGTTATATTTTGCATATATTTTTGCAAGCTCCTCGTTAATTTCGAGTTCCTCACACTCTCTGAGCGCAACGGTGAGATTTCTGTCATCCGTGCATTTGACCGAGCCGCCGGAGCCTACGCCTCTGAAAAACCAGGCTTCGCTGACTCTGGAAAAAAGTGAAAGCACGTTTCCTTTTTTAAACGGGAGAAGATTTGAGTTTTTTAACAGCACCGCGCCTTCGCACGCACTCTGTCTTATCAGACCGTTAATATCGTATTTCTTTTCCATAATGGTTCTCCGTTTTACTGAATTATTTCTGTTGTGATTTCGTTTGTCATATATGTAAATGTAATTCTGACCACCGAGTTGTCCGCAGGTATTGTCAGCTTTGCTTTTCCGCCTGTTCCGCTGAAGGCAAAGGGCTCTGCGGGACTGACGCATGCGGAAAGCGTACCCCAGGTTGAAACGGCAAAATCGTACTCTCCCTTGTAGGGCATGATAAAGCTTAGCGAATATTTGCCGTCTCCGATATAGTACATTCTTGTAATTTCGCTGTTTGAGTCATTTTCCACGGCTCCGACATAGGGCTGAAAGCTGCCGTAAAGCACTACCTTTTCCGGATATCTTACTCCCGTTTCCGGGTCGTCGACATCCTTACCTCCGAAATCGAGTATGTCAGAGGGATTGGCGTACTGCCTGTACTTTTCATAACCGATGTCAAGAAGCCTTTTAACGGTTTCCTCCTGAGAGTATCCGTTTTCACACAAAGCGGATTTTGTGTTGAACTGATAGTACGGATAAGTGCCGACTACTTCTCCGCTTCCGAGAGGACGTCTTACGGGAAAAGCGAAAAACGCGTCCGGGTTGTTGATTGCCGTCCACTTGAAGGTATATTCCAAAAAGCTGTTTCTGTCCGCCTCGGGCTGATGAGCAAACCATGAAATCTGGTCTCCGCCCCACCATTGCGACCATGCTCTTTCTTCATAGCTTAAATTTTCCTGAGCCCATAAATCTCTGCCGCCCCAGTTATCATATTCATACAGAAACGGGAGAGCTTTTTCGTAAACGCCTTCGGGCGAAATACCTCCGCCGGATTTGCCCTCGCGCACAAGCACAAGCTTTTCGCCCTGCCTGTCAAGCATCGGAAAGCGCGTGAGCGGCATTGCGTTATAATCAAGCAGGCTTTTGCCGTCGACGACAAGCGAATGAGAGTGGGCGTCAAAAATCACCTTATGCCGTCTTGCGTGTTCTTTTCCGTACTCACGCAGCATCTCAATCACCCTGCCGATGGCTTTATAGCCCCTGTCGCGGAAGGTATAAAGGTGAATCTGCCCCATATGAAAGGCTTCAAAACCGCAGTCGATATACCTTACTCCTCTGTAGTAAAACCACATCTGTGTTTCGGTCTGTGAAATGTCGGGCATACGGCTGTCGCACCCCTCGGAGTCCCCGTATACACAGCGGTCAAAGCAGAAATTTCTCTCCTCATACGGCAGACCGAAGGCTTCAAAGACAAACCTCGGTATTTTAACGACCTCCACGTCCTCACGGTAAAGGGCTTCAAAAATACAAGCCTGAAGTATTATCTCGGGATCCGCCGCATGTATCTTTTCGGCAAGCTCCCTTGTTTTTTTATAATGCTGCTCTTCGGGCATTTCGCCCTTCCAGATTCCGGAAGCCCTGCCCAAAAACTTAACGCCTGCATTTAATATTGCCCGGATATCGTCTTCAAGGGTGTTACTTAAATACAGCCACTGTGCAGTGGAAGCGTGCGACAGGTAGTATTCAAGAACCTCGCGCGGCATACTGCCGTCAAAATATCCCTTGCTCATTTTGCACCTCATAACTTTCCGTATTAAAAGAAAAAATCCGCAGACGGATTTGCTCGGCTTAATAACCGAGCTGATTGTCTTCAGACTTAAATTTGTTTGTTATTATCAGCACGGACGACTGCTTTGCAATGCTTTTCATATCCAAGTGCCTCTTTTTTATATTTTTATCTTAATATGTATATTATATATTACAATTTGTCTAAAATCAACAATATAATAAATAAAAATCCCGATAATATCGGGATTTTTTATAAATTGATTAGTTGCCTTATTCGGCTTTGAAGCTGAGCTGAATCGGCTCGGAATAAAAATGATATGCGCTTTCGGCACGGACCGTCAGGGTGTAGGTTTTACCCGACTCAAGAGTGTCGTTTCCGATTCTGAAATCGGCAGTGTTGTCCTCGTCGATTACATAATAGTCGTCTATAAAGTTCTTTGAGAATATCTTCTTTCCGCTTTCGTCCCTGATTGTTACCTTGTAATCGTGAACGATATAGCCCTCTGCCGCCTGCGCCTCGTCAAATGAAATTACCCATTCGCCTTCATCGTTTTTGAATGCCTTTGCCGCAGTGTCCTCCTTGAAAACGGGAGCCTTGTCGTGCGCTTTCAGGTTTTTGAAGGTGTACGGAAAATCAGCCTTGCTGTTGATGTTGTCAATATAGTAGTCGCAGAAATATGTGTCCGACAGCAGGTCATAGCCGCGTATTCTTACGCTTCCGTCGTTGTCGGCTTCGACAACGCAAATCTGAGCCGCGTCATCATAGCCGTCGGGGTGCTGACCTACTATGTAGTTGTTGTCCAGCTCAAACCTTGCCATAGCTCCGCAGCCTACGGAGGTGTATGAAGCCTGGTTTATACTTCTCGGGTCGTTAAGAGGGAAGTGCGAATGTCCGGAGAAATCAATTACGCTTGTGTGCCCGTTTAACACAACGTTAATTTGAGGGTCGCCCCAGACGGTGCTGCCGTAAACCGTTCCCCACGGGTGAGGATGCTGGAATACAAATACGGGCTTGCCGTCTGCCTTGCTTTCGGCGACTTCAATCTCATTTGAAAGCCACTTTAAGCTTTTAGGCGTAAAGGTCCATTCCGTAAGTGAGCGTTCACCCGAAAAGGCAATACAGGAAAAGCCGTTGATTTCCGTTACGTTATCAGGCTCATAGCCGAAGCAGTTAATAAAGTAATCGCGGTAATCGTTTATCTGCTTAAATTCGTGGTTACCGTGAATTGTGATGAAGGGAGTTTCCTTCCTGACATGCCCGTCAAGCGCTTTCTTATAGTCTTCATAGTCGTCGTAACCGCCTATACTGGTAAAGTCGCCTAAGCAGAAAAAGCCGTCAACACCCTTGTAGACCCCGTCGTTGTCGAAAAGCCTGTACGAAGTGTCGATGGCGTCGGCAACATTTTCGTTTTCGTTGTGCGTGTCGGTAAACACGACAAGACGTATTGTCGGCTTGAAGTCTGACGGTGCTTTGGGAAGCGCGTCCGTAAACTCACCGACAGAGCGCTGAACCGCGCCCCATATCAGTGTAATAATACACAGCAATGCAAGTATTCCGAAGATTACCGCAAAGAATATGCCTATGGCTTTGCCTGCTTTTTTTATTGTTTTTTTCATAGCTTTTTCACCCGATTTCCATAGTATCTTACTTTTTATTTTATCACAGTTAATTATTATTTCAATCTCAAAATATCTTCATTGTTGATAAATACCAAAAAAATGCTATAATTAAGTGAAGAATATATAAACCCGAAGCTACAACTAACGGTGATGAATATGGAGTATTATCTGGCAATTGATATCGGCGCTTCAAGCGGAAGACATATCCTCGGATATATCGTGAACGGAAGACTGCAGCTTGAAGAAATTTACCGATTTGAGGATTACTTAAAAGAGGAGGACGGCACACTCACCTGGGATATTGAAAAGCTTGTGAGTGAGGTAAAAGCCGGTATTGCCAAATGCGGCGTTATAGGCAAAATTCCCGCCACAATCGCAATTGACACCTGGGGCGTCGACTACGTTCTGCTTGATGAAAGTAAAGAAGAAATCCTGCCCTGCATTTCTTACCGTGACGGCAGAACCGCACTTGTGCAGGACGAGGTTGCACAGCTTATTTCACAGGAGGAGCTGTTCGCCTGGACAGGAATTCAAAAGCAGTTTTTCAACACTGTTTATCAGCTGTACTGTGACAGAAAAAGCGGAAAGCTTGATAAGGCAAAATACTTTTTGATGATGCCTGATTACCTTGCGTTTAAGCTTACGGGCGAAATAAAAAACGAATATACCAACGCTACTACGACCGGTATCGTGAACGTCAAAACACGAAATTGGGATTTTAATATTCTTGACAGACTCGGAATTAAAAAGGAAATCTTCAGTGATATTTTGTTACCCTGTACCGAGGTGGGCGCACTCAAGGGCTTTGGCTTTGAAAGCAAGGTTGTTTTAGCCCCTTCGCACGATACGGCAAGCGCAGTTGCCGCGTGCCCCGTCGGAGACAACGGCGTATACATTTCGTCGGGCACCTGGTCGCTAATCGGCACGGAAAACGAAAGCCCTGTGTTAAACGAAGAAGCGCTGAGCGCAAACTTTACCAATGAGGGCGGCATCAATCACAGATACTGCTTCCTTAAAAACATAATGGGTATGTGGCTTCTCCAGAGCATCCGCAGAAATCTTAATCGCGAATATTCGTATGACGAAATGATGAATATGGCAAAGAATTGCGGTAAATTCAAGCTGATTGACCCAAATTCCCGACTTTTTGTTGCGCCCGATAATATGATTGAGGCAATTCGCAGCTCTGTCGGGGACAGCGAGCTTTCGCTCGGCGAGGTTATCAATTCCGTATATCATTCGTTGGCAAAGACCTATGCGTATGCGGTAGAAGAGATTGAAAAAATAAGCGGCAAGGAAATTGAGTTAATCAATATCGTAGGCGGCGGCAGCAGAGACAGCTATTTAAATGAACTTACTGCGGAATATACAGGCAAGAGAGTGCTTGCAGGTCCCGTGGAAGCCACCGCAATCGGAAATATTATCTCTCAGCTGATGTATGCAAATAAAGAATTAACGCTTGAAAAAGCGAGAGAGCTTGTAAAACAATCTTTTGACATACAGGAGGTGCGGTAATGTCATATTTCGACGCAAAAACATTTTATGAGAACTTCGGTGTGGACACGGATAAGGCGCTTGATATTCTTAAAAATGTTTCCGTTTCGCTTCACTGCTGGCAGGGCGACGATGTAAGAGGCTTTGATACGGACCCTTCAAAACCCCTGACAGGCGGTATCCAGACCACGGGCAACTATCCCGGAAGGGCAAGGACGCCCGAGGAGCTGATGGCGGATATTGACGAGGTGTTAAAGCTTGTTCCCGGAAAAATCAAAATGAACCTGCACGCTTCGTATGCTATTTTCGATGAGAACAATCCGTGGGTGGACAGAGATAAGCTTGAGCCGAAGCACTTTAAGAAATGGGTCGAATTCTGCAAGGAGAGGGAACTTGGCTGCGATTTTAACCCCACCTTCTTTTCACATCCGAAATGCGATCCTTTGACGCTTTCCTCACCGAATGAAGAAACAAGAAAATTCTGGATTGAGCACGGCAAGGCGTGCATACGTATTTCGCAGTACCTTGCAGAGGAGCTCGGTCAGCCCTGCGTTATGAATATATGGACAGGCGACGGCTTCAAGGATATTCCCGCAGACCGTATCGGGCCTCGCGTCAGATACAGGGAAGCAATTGACGAAATTCTTTCCGAGCCTTATGACATTAAACTTGTTAAGCCCACAATTGAAAGCAAGGTGTTCGGCATCGGCGTTGAGGCTTACACTGTAGGCTCAGCCGAATTTGCTCTTGCCTATGCGGCAATGAACATGGACAAATGTATACCGCTAATGGACAACGGTCATTATCATCCGACCGAGGTTGTAAGCGATAAAATCCCTGCGCTTCTTGCCTTCTTCCCCGAAATAGCGTTGCATATCACAAGACCTATCCGTTGGGACAGCGACCACGTTGTTCTGTTCGACGACGAAACGAAGGAAATCTGCCGTGAGATTGTACGTTGCGGAGGACTTGAAGGAAAGGTAAATATTGCGCTTGATTACTTTGACGCAAGCATTAACCGTATTTCCGCCTGGGTAACGGGCGTGAGAAATCTGCAGAAGTCACTGCTGTTTGCGCTTCTTCAGCCGAACGGCAGATTAAAGCAGCTGCAGGACGCCTCCGATTTTACGCAGTTGATGGTAGTTCAGGAGGAGCTTAAGTCCGCACCGTTTTACGATGTGTGGCAGGAGTATCTCAAAAGAGAAAACAAGCCCTTCGAATACTATTCGGAGATTAAGCGTTACGAAGAGGAGGTGCTTTCCGTAAGATGAAAAAAATTTCAGAAGCACCGTTTGTGAAAGAAATGTGTGCCGTTACGGCTAATATGTACCGCCTCGGTTGGGACGAGAGAAACGGCGGTAATATAAGCCTGCTGCTTGACGAAAATGAGGTTGCCGAATATCTTGATCCCGATAATGTAATAAGAACCATTCCGACAGGCTTTAATGCAAAAGAGCTTATCGGCAAAAGCTTTATTGTTACGGGAACGGGCAAATACTTTAAAAACGTTGAAACGGACCCCGAAAATAATCTCGGCATAATCCGTATTGCAAAGGACGGCACAACCGCCGAGCTGCTCTGGGGCTACTCCGACGGAGGCAAATTTACAAGCGAGTTGCCCGCACACCTTATGAGCCATATTTCAAGGCTGTCGGTTGACCCCCAAAACAGAGTTATTATTCATTCGCACCCTACCAATACGCTTGCAATGAATTATGTTCACGAGCTTGACGAGAGAAAATTCACGCACACACTCTGGGAAATGTGTACCGAGTGCATAGTTGTCTTTCCCGACGGAATCGGAATATTGCCGTGGATGCTCTGCGGCACAAACTCTATCGGGGAAGCAACGGCGCAAAAGATGAAGGAATTTCGCTTGGTTGTCTGGGGCATGCACGGTATTTACGGCGCAGGCAAAAACCTTGATGAGGCATTCGGCTTAATCGAAACCGTTGAAAAGGCGGCGCAGATTTTTATGCTTACAGCTCATCTTCCGAGAGTTAACACAATTAAGGACGAGGAATTGAAGGAGCTTGCGGAATTTTTCGGAGTTAAATACAGAAAAGACTTTTTAGACTTATAATATATGTAAATGCGGCATTAAATGCCGTGCAAAAGCAGAACTGAATTTGAATTCGGTTCTGCTTAAATTTTTGATATTTTTAAACACTTGTCGGATAATATATGCTATAATAATTCCAAATAGTAAATTTCGGGGTGAGGTATGGATTTCAAGGAAGCTGAACTTAAGGCTGAAAAAATAGTGTCGCAGATGACGGCAGAGGAAAAAATGTCACAGCTGTTGTTTGATTCTCCTGCGATAAAACGGCTGAATATTTCATCGTATAACTGGTGGAATGAGGCGTGCCACGGCGTGGCAAGGGCAGGCGTGGCAACGGTTTTCCCTCAGTCGATAGCAATGGCGGCGAGCTTTAATCCGCCGTTGGTCAAAGAGGTTGCGGAGGCTATTTCCACCGAGGGCAGGGCTAAATATAACAAAAGTGTTGCTCACGGTGACCGTGATATATACAAAGGGCTTACCTACTGGGCGCCGAATATCAATATCTTCCGCGACCCTCGCTGGGGCAGAGGGCAGGAGACCTGCGGAGAGGATCCGTTCTTAACCTCGCAGATAGCGAAGGCTTATATTACGGGGCTTCAGGGCGACGGCGAGTTTCTGAGAGCGGCTTCGTGTGCAAAGCATTTTGCCGCACATTCGGGTCCTGAGGGAGAGCGCCACAGCTTTGACGCAAAGGTATCGAAAAAGGATTTGTCCGAAACCTATCTGCCTGCCTTCAAAAAGGCGGTTGAGTGCGGCGTAGCGGGTGTTATGGGAGCATATAACCGACTTAATTCGGAGCCTTGCTGTGCTAACCGATTTCTTATGGATATACTCAGAAATCAGTGGAACTTTAAAGGATATTTTGTTTCCGATTGCGGTGCGATTCAGGATATTTTTGAGGGACATAGATTTACCGAAACCCTTGAGCAGGCGGCGGCAACAGCACTCAAAGCAGGCTGTAATTTAAACTGCGGAGAGGCTTTTCTTGCCCTGAAGGGCGCATACGAACACGGATTAGTTAATGATAAGGATATTACCGAAGCGGCGGTAAGACTCTTCACGGTAAGAGTCATGCTCGGCGAATTTGAAGAAAAACGGCCGTACAGCGATATACCTTACAGTAAGGTTTGCTGTAAGGAGCATAAGGAGCTTAATCTAAAGGCGGCAAGGGAGTCGCTCGTTCTGCTTGAAAACAAGGCTTCCTTTCTTCCGCTTGACGGGAACGGTAAATTCAAAATTGCCGTGGTCGGACCGAATGCAATGAGCCGTCTGGCGCTTGAGGGTAATTATAACGGCCATGCGGACGAGTATATTACGGTTGCCGACGGCATCAGAAAAGTGTTTAAAAATGCAAACGTAAGCGTGGCGGACGGCGCTTCAATCAAGGGCGTAAATTCTGCGCGCTGGAATGATTTTGACAGTCTGTTAAGCGAGGGCGTAGCCGCAGCAGAGGAGGCTGACATTACCGTTTTGTGTCTCGGACTTGACCGCACAATTGAAGGCGAGGATCTCGGCTTCGGAAATGATTTTACGGACTCCGGCGACAGAGTGTCAATGTCGCTTCCCGAAAACCAGCAAAGGCTTGCCGAAGCGGTTTGCGAGGTTTGCGATAATGTTGTCGCGGTAGTTTTGTGCGGCAGCTGCGCCGACTTGTGCGAAACCGTAACAAAGAAAGCGAAGGCGATAATTCACGGCTGGTATCCGGGAGCACTCGGCGGTCAGGCCATTGCAGAGCTTTTGGCGGGCAAATTTTCGCCGAGCGGACGGCTTCCGATTACGTTTTATCATGCCGAAGATGTACTTCCCGACATAACCGACTACTCAATGAAGAACAGAACATACCGCTTTTTAAACTATGAGCCTCTGTATAAATTCGGCTACGGACTCAGCTATACAAGCTTTGCCTTTAAAAAGCCTGATGTGATAAAAGATGATGAAACGTCGGTGTTTGTCAGCACCGAGGTTACAAACACGGGAAATTTTGACAGCTTGGTAAAGGTACAGTGCTATGCTCATTTTTCTGACAGCCGCACCGAAACTCCGGCGCTTCAGCTTTGTGCGGTTGCTCCGCTGTATCTTAGAACGGGAGAAACAAAAACGGCAACTCTTAAAGTTGACAAATACTGGTTAAAGGCGGTTCTTGAAGACGGCGAAAGGGTAATGCCCGACGGCGGTATCACGCTTTACGTCGTGGACGGCCAGCCTGATTACGGCGACAATTCATTATCGGTAAAAATACAGTAAACGTACGGAGGGCTTCTATGTATAACGAAAAAATGAAAAAACGTGTTTTCTCAAAGCTGGAAAACTCGTTGAGGATTTATGAAAAATTAATCTTCACCGAGGTCGGTCAGCTTCAGGATGTTACGGCGCTTTACACGCAAGAGCACTTAAGAAGCGTTCCCGAGTCGGGTACGGAGCCGATTACGAAGGGAACAACCTGGGGTGACGAATGGGGCTCGCTTTGGGTTAAGGGCTCGTTTGAGGTTACCGAGGAGCTGGTGGGAAAACCCGTTTATGCTCTGTCCGAATGCGGCGGTGTTGAGCAGCTTTTCTTTGTCAACGGAGTCCCTAAGGGTATATTCAACAGTAAAAACCGCGAATTTATAGGCGGAGTTCACTGCTCTCAGTACATAGGTCGTTTTAAAAAAGGAGAGCGTTTTGAGCTTGCGTTTGAATGCTATGCAGGACATTATGACCCCGACACCGACCCTTATAATAATTATTTTGAGCCGGACGGAAGCCAGACATTTTCGCACTGCTATAACGGCGTTAAAATATGTGTAAGAGACGACGAGCTTTTCACCTTGATTTTTGACATCAAGGAACTTTTAGGCGTAATAAACGCCTTTGACAGCAATAGCTTTCTTGCCGCAAAAGCTCAAAACACGCTTCTTGCCGTCAATGCCGTTCTGCCCCTTTCGCCGAAAGATATTGACGCTCAGGGCTTCAGGGACGGCGTAAGGCAAGCGCTTGCTGTTTCAAGAGATTTTTTCAACGGACAAAACAGTCGCCTGTTCGGAAAGGTCGGCGTGATAGGACATTCTCATATGGATACCGCATGGCTCTGGCCCGTTAAAGAAACGGTAGGGAAATGTGCAAGGACATATTCAAACGCTCTTCATCTGATGGAGCAGTATCCGAACTATAAGTTTATTCAGTCCTCGGCGCTTCATTCGGAGTGGATGAAGGAATATTATCCCGACATTTTCGGCGAAATGCAAAAGCGCGTCGCCGAGGGAAGATATGAGCCAAACGGAGGAGTATACGTCGAGTGCGACTGTAATATTACCTCGGGTGAGCTTATGGCAAGACAGTTTTTAAAGGGTCAGCAGTTTACCCGTGAGAATTTCGGGTATACCGCCGACAGCTTCTGGCTTCCCGACACCTTTGGTTACAACGGCAATATTCCGCAGATAATGCGGCAAAGCGAGGTTAAATATTTTTACACTACAAAAATCAGCTGGAACGATAACAATCGCTTCCCCTTTGAAAGCTTTGTGTGGAGAGGCATTGATAAAAGCGAGGTGCTGACCCATTTTAACAGAACTCATTGCTGGCCGAATGTGTATGACGCGGTAAACGGCATAAGAGAGATTCAAAACAAGGATTCCTGCGATATGCGGCTTATTGCTTACGGCTTCGGTGACGGCGGCGGAGGACCGACCCCCGCAATGCTTGAGGCGGCTGACCGTATAGCAAATATGGACGGTATGCCCGA
Organism: Clostridia bacterium; assembly: GCA_017438845.1. Classification (GTDB taxonomy): domain Bacteria; phylum Bacillota; class Clostridia; order Oscillospirales; family Acutalibacteraceae; genus Fimenecus. The sequence goes on from JAFRUO010000017.1 coordinate 25,917, forward strand.
GGTCGAAAGCATGACGGTTTCCGACTTTATGAAGGAGCTTGAAGCCGAAAGGGATAAGCTTCCCGTTTATGACGATGAGCTTTACCTGGAGCTGCACAGAGGCACTCTTACCTCTCTTCATGAGGTTAAACGTAAAAACAGAAAAGCGGAATATGCGCTTCACGATATGGAATACTTCAACGTGTTAAGCGGAAAGGAGCGAAACGCTCAGAGCGACAAATGGCTTAAAACGCTGCTTAAAAACCAGTTCCACGATATTTTGCCCGGCACCTGTATTGCACCCGTGTACGAGCTGTATCATCGGGAAATGGACGAACTGATTGAGGGCTATAAGAAAGCCGCCGCTGAGTATGCCGAGGGTATGACCGACAGCAGTCGCAGTGTGACTTTGTTTAACACTCTTTCCTTTGACAGAAGCGATGTTGCCGATATTGAATTTGAGGGATATGTAAAGGATTATCCTTCACAGCGTTATACGGACATTGACGGGAAAGAGCGCCTTGCGGTAGGCGGACTGAAGGTGCCTGCTTTTTCCTGCGTTTGTGTAGAGCCGACCGACGCGCCCGCTTCAACCGAATCTCCGTTTAGCTACGACGGTAAGGTTTTAAGCACCCCCTTTGCCGTAATAACCTTTGACGAAAACGGATACATTTCTTCGCTTGTTGACAGGAAGTCGGGCAGGCAGTTAAGAAAAAAGAACGGCGCACCTCTCGGAGTATTTCTCTTTGGCGAGGATGTGCCCGAATCGTATGACAACTGGGATTTTGACTGGGATGTGTATGAAAACCTGAAACCTGTTTTCGGCTTCGTCGGAAGAGAGCCCGTAAGTGACGGCGCAGTTGAAATACGTCTTAGAAGCACATTTGATATAGAGGGTAACATAATCATTCAGGACCTTATCTGTTATGCGGATAATCCGAGGATAGATTTTGAAACAAGGATTGACTGGCAAACACCGCACCGCTTTTTGAAGGCAGGCTTTGATCTTGACATCAACGCAAAGACGGCAAGAAGTGAAATACAGTTCGGAGCTATCGAAAGACCAGTTACCGCAAACAACAGCCTCGAGGTTTCCAAATTTGAGGTTTGTAACCGTAATTATACGGACGTCAGCGAGCCCCGTTTCGGCGCGGCTGTACTTAACGATTGCAAATACGGTATTTCCGTCCGAAACTGCAACCTGTGCCTTTCCCTTCTCAAAGGAGGAACTCACCCCGACGGGTCCGGTGACAGGGGAGTACACAGAATGACCTATTCCCTTATTATACACAACAGCGGATACTGTGCCGAAGCGGTTGTTCACCCTGCGTATGAGCTTAATGTTCCGTTGTTTGCCGTAAAGGGTAAGGCGGATACCGCACAGTTCGCTTCAATCAGTGCGCCGAATATAATAGCCGAAGCGGTTAAGCCTGCAGAGGATGACGGTAATGCCTTTGTAATCAGGCTGTACGAATGTGAAGGCTCAAAAACCGTAACCGAGCTGAGGCTTTCGGAGTCGGTTTCGGGAGCTTCTCTTACAAATCTGCTTGAGGATGAAAAGGAAAGACTGAAAACGGAAAACGGTTCTGTCAGACTTGAATTTGAACCGTTCGAAATCAAGACCATTAAGGTTTACAGGTAAAACCAATCGCAAAACGGCGAAAGGAATGAAGCACAATGTTAAACAAATATAAGTCGGAGATTCCCGAGTTTGACATAAGCAGCAGCTTCGACGGCTCCTGTATAACTGTTGTCAGCTCCAATGTGCGTTGCTCGGGGAAACATGACAAAAACGAGAGAAACTGGTATTACCGCGGTCCGTTGCTTTTAAGGACGCTGACAAAAGCCAATGCCGATATAATCGGCTTTCAGGAGGTCAAGCCTGATGCTTTTGAGCTTTTGCACAGGGCGTTGAAGGGTTACGGAAGCTTTATTGATTACCGTGAGGAATGCGATGATCCCGAGGGCTGTCCCATATTTTACAACCTTTCAAAATTTGCCGCTGAGAGGAACGGCACCTTCTGGCTTAGCGAAACTCCCGACAGAGTGTCAAAGGACTGGGGAGCGGCGTGCTACAGGATTTGCTCTTACGCGGTTCTTGTCCTGAAGGAAAGCGGTAAAAAGCTTGCCGTTTTCAACACACATCTTGATCATGTCAGTGAACAAGCAAGAATCAAGGGCATAAAGCTTATTCTTCAAAAGCTTAATGAATTCGGAGGTATGCCCTGCGTTATTATGGGCGATTTCAACGACCATGAAAACAGCCGTACTTACCTGTCGGCTACGGAGCTTTTCTGCGACGCCAAGTACAAAACGGCAGACACCGACAGCGGAGCGACCTATCACGAATGGGGGACGATGACGAATTGCGGTAATATCGACTATTTCTTTGTTTCAAAGCAAGGGATTGACGTCCTGCAATACCGTGTCATAAGAACGACCTATGACGGAGTATACCCAAGCGACCACTATCCGATAAAGCTTAAATTAAACCTTGTATAACAGCTCTGCCGAGAGTTGAAGTTGCTGATGTTTTATGCTAAAATACAGATATATCAAGGGGGATCAGATGTATGAATTTTAATGATGCGGTAAAAAAATACCAACAAAATCCCACAAATGAAAATCTTAATTCCGTCGCCCGCGAGCTTTGCGCTCAGCTGAAGACCGGCGAGAAGCTTCATATGCTTTCGGGCAAGCGCTTTTTTTTACGCAACGGCTTTGACCTTATTACCAAGGGGCAGAAATACAATTGCCGTCCGTGCATTGCAGGCGGAGTAAAAAGGCTCGGCATACCCGAGGTAGCCTTTTCCGACGGACCGAGAGGTGTTGTTATGGGAAACAGTACCTGCTTTCCCGTTTCAATGCTGAGGGGTGCGTCGTTTGACGATGAGCTTGAATATGAAATTGCTTCTGCAATCGCCGATGAAGTTGCAGCCCAGGGAGGAAACTATTTTGCAGGTATCTGTATTAACCTCCTTCGCAATCCCCGTTGGGGCAGAGCGCAGGAAACCTACGGCGAGGACCCGTTCCTGCTCGGAAGAATGGGCGCGGCTGTGACAAGGGCGGTGCAGGAAAAGGGCATTATCGCTTGCCCCAAGCACTATGCGGTTAACAGCATAGAGAATATACGCTTTGACGTAAATGTGCTTTGTGATGACAAGACTCTTCATGAGGTTTACCTTCCGCATTTCAAGGCTTGCGTTGACGCAGGCGCAATGTCTGTTATGGGCGCCTACAATCTTTTCAGAGGCGAGCATTGCTGTGAGAGCAAGTACCTGCTTAAGGATGTGTTAAGGGACGAATGGGGCTTTACGGGCTTCACAATTTCCGATTTCCTTATGGGCGTTCGTAATGCGCCGAGAGCGCTTAAAGCAGGGCTTGATATTGAAATGCCGCAGATAATGCATTATGCGACCTTGCCGCTTGACCTGAAAACGGGCAAGGTGTCAATGAACGACATTGACGCTTCCGTACAGAGCATACTCAGGGGCTTAATAAAAATCACTCCGAATTTAAAAAGCACGCCTAAGTCGGTCGTTGCCTGCAAAAAGCACACAGAGCTTGCAAAAAGGGCGGCGCTCGAGGGCACGGTGCTTCTTAAAAATGACGGCGTTCTTCCTCTTTGTGAGGGAAGTAAGGTCGGCATTATCGGCAGATACGCTGACAAAATCAACGTCGGCGACCATGGCTCAAGCTCGGTCTTTGCGCCGTATACCGTTACGCCGTATGAAGGTCTTTGCAATCTGTACGGCAGGGAAAATGTAGTCCTTGTTGAGGGTACGGCTTTTTCACCGAGCATTGCAAAGCTGAAGACCTGTGATGCGGTTATTGTTTGTGTCGGCAGCGACTATAAGCAGGAGGGAGAGAATCTCGCCAATTTTTCAAAGAGCGATAAGACCACACAGAAGGCAATGGGCGGCGACAGATATTCGCTTCGTATTCCCGACGATGAGGTCAGCCTTATTCGCTCTGCCTGCAGAGTGTTTGACAGGGTAATTGTTAACATTATCGGCGGCAGCGCTTATATAATTGAGGAATGGAAGGACGGCGCAAACGCAATACTTCATTCGTTTTACAGCGGTATGGAGGGCGGAAATGCGCTTGCAGAGCTGATTTCGGGCAGGGAAAACCCGTCGGGTCACCTTCCGTTTACAATGGCGGCAGAGGAAAATGATTATCCCGATTTTCTTTTCCCGAGCGCAAAAACAAGAGATATTACCTACGGTTATTATCACGGCTATACTCTGTTGGACAAAGAGCACAAAAATGCGGCTTACCCCTTCGGCTTCGGTCTGTCGTATACAGAGTTTGAATACTCTGACATTTCTGCAACGGACTGCGGAGATACCGTTCTCATTAAGCTTAAAATAAAGAATATCGGAAAGCGTGACGGTAAGACCGTTGTTCAGGTATATGCAGGCGCAGAGGGCGACCACCCGATAAAGCTGCTCAAGGGCTTTAAAAAGCTGAATGTAAAGGCAGGCAAGGCGCTCAATGCGGAGGTAGTTATAGATAAGAATGACTTGAAATTTTATAATCCCGACAGTAAAGAATGGTATCTTGAGAACAGCTATACCTTCTTTGTCGGTCAGGACAGTGAAAACACGGAAGAAGTGAGAGTATGAGTTATTATATCGGAATAGATCTCGGCACCTCCTCGGTAAAAATGCTTTTGACAGATGACGGCGGAAAGATTTTAAAAACAGCTTCAAGGGAATATCCCCTGTACTTTCCGAAGCCGAATTGGTCAGAGCAAAACCCCGAGGATTGGTGGGAAGCGGTTTGCGATGGGATTAATGAGCTGACGGACGGCTTTGATAAATCCGAAATAGAGGGGATAGGCGTAGGCGGTCAGATGCACGGGCTTGTAATGCTTGACGAAAACGGCAACGTCCTCAGACCCGCAATTCTCTGGAACGATACAAGAACGGGCAGACAAACGGATTTTTTAAACAACACTGTCGGCAGGGAAAAGCTGCAGAAGTTTACCGGAAATATCGCTTTTGCCGGCTTTACTGCGCCGAAGATTCTTTGGGTTAAGGAAAACGAACCGGATATATTTAAAAGATGCAGAAAGATTTGTTTGCCTAAGGACTACATAAACTATAAACTCACGGGCGTGTTTGCAACCGATGTCAGCGACGCGTCGGGTACTCTTTATTTTGATGTTGAAAACCGCAGATGGTCGGAGGAAATGCTGGAAATACTCGGGATAGATGAAAACTATCTACCGCTGGTTTTTGAAAGCTTTGAGGTAATCGGTAATACCGATAAGCTCGGGCTGAGCTGTCCCGTTGTTGCAGGAGCAGGCGATAATGCCGCCGCCGCTGTCGGAACAAATACCGTAGCCGAAGGGCAGTGTAATATTTCGCTCGGCACAAGCGGTACGGTGTTTATTCCCATCGACAGCTTTGTAAAGCCGAAAAACCCTGCGCTTCACTCCTTCTGCCATGCAAACGGGAAATATCATCTTATGGGGTGTATTCTGTCTGCTGCAAGCTGTAACAAATGGCTGAATGAAGAGGTGTTTAAAAGCGAATACGATGTAGGTATAGGTGCCCCTGAAACCGATTTATACTTTTTACCTTATATGTCGGGGGAGCGTTGTCCGCATAATGACGGAGACGTAAAGGGAGCTTTTATAGGTATTACTCACTCAACCCGAAGAGAGGATATGCAGCGAGCCGTGTTTGAAGGAGTTTCCTTTGCAGTCAGGGACTGTGTTGAGCTTTGCTCCGACAAGGTTAAACACGCCACTGTGTGCGGAGGAGGCACAAGGAGCAGGGCGTGGATGCAGATTTTAGCAGACATACTCGGAATAGAGCTGTCCGTTATTAAAAACGAAGGACCTGCTTACGGCGGCGCCATGCTTGCGGCAGGTATGGGAAAAAAGCCGGAAATCGAATACACTGTTTTGCCGAATAGTGCTTTAGCCGAAATATACGGCAGGAAATATAAAAAATACATACAACTGTATCCCGCATTAAAGGATTTTTATAAGGAGGAATTATAATGAACAACATACCGGAGATAAGGCTCGGCATTATCGCCGTAAGCCGTGACTGCTTTCCGATTGAGCTTTCAATCAAAAGGCGAGAGGCTGTCGTAAACGCATACGACGGCGAGGTTTACGAGTGCCCCGTCACCGTTGAAAACGAAAAGGATATGCTTGAGGCGGTCAAGGATGTAACCTCAAACGGATGCAACGCTCTTGTGGTGTTCCTCGGCAACTTCGGTCCCGAGACTCCCGAAACGCTTATTGCAAAATATTTTGACGGGCCTGTAATGTTTGTCGCCGCCGCAGAGGGTGACGGCGATCTGATTAACGGCAGGGGAGACGCATACTGCGGTATGCTTAACTGCTCATACAACCTTGCAATGCGTCATCTTAAGGGCTATATACCGTCTTATCCCGTGGGCACTGCCGACGATATTGCAAAAATGACAGCCGATTTTATCCCGATTGCAAGGGCTGTTATCGGCGTAAAGAATTTAAAGATAATCACCTTCGGACCCCGTCCGCAGGATTTCTTCGCCTGCAACGCACCGATTAAGGGCTTATATGAAATCGGCGTTGAAATTGAGGAAAACTCTGAGCTTGACCTGCTTGTAGCTTATAAAGCTCATGCAAATGACGAGCGTATCCCTGCGGTCTGCGAGGATATGGCAAATGAACTTGGGGTTAAAGGCAACAACTACCCCGATATGCTTCCGAGAATGGCGCAGTTTGAACTGACGCTCCTTGACTGGGCTGAAGAGCATAAGGGCGCAAGAAAATATGTCGCCTTTGCGGACAAATGCTGGCCTGCTTTTCCCGAGCAGTTCGGCTTTGAGCCTTGCTATGTTAACTCAAGATTGGCTTCAAGAGGAATTCCCGTTTCATGCGAGGTTGATATTTACGGAGCTCTTTCGGAATACATCGGCGCATGCGTTTCGGCGGATGCAGTCACCTTACTTGACATCAACAATTCCGTTCCCGCTTCACTTTATGAAAAGGAAATTAAGGGCAAAACCGGATATGCCTTAACCGATACGTTTATGGCGTTCCACTGCGGAAACACCCCCTCGTGTAAAATGTGCGCCGACAGGGCAGTGAAATATCAGCTTATACAGCACAGGCTGCTTGAGCCTGCAGGAAGTGAGCCTGATTTTACAAGGGGTACGCTTGAGGGCGACATTGCCGCAGGCGATATAACCTTTTTCAGACTGCAGTGTGACAGCGAGGGTGTACTTCGTTCATATATTGCCCAGGGCGAGGTGCTTGACGTACCGACAGGCTCTTTCGGAGGAATCGGTATTTTCGCCATCCCCGAAATGGGCAGGTTTTACCGTCATGTGCTGATTGAAAAGCACTTCCCGCATCACGGAGCAGTTGCCTTCGGACATTACGGTAAAGCGCTTTTCGAGGTGTTCCGTTTCCTCGGAATCGGCGATATAGCATATAATCAGCCCAAAACACTGCCTTATCCGACCGAGAACCCGTTTGAATAAGAAATAAACAGATAAGCCCCGAAGCTTTTGCCTCGGGGCTTTTTTGCCGATAATTATAATGCTGCTGTAATAATACTATTTTGAGCTGCTGTCAATATCGGAACGCACACAGCGAAGGGTAACTCTTTGCCTGCCGCTGTAATTGCAGGTGAACAGGGTCAAATCCCAGCCGTCGTTACCGACCATCTTTTCAACGTCATATCCATTGATTAAATCTGTTTCGGCTACAACATAGTTATAAGTCATTCCCATCATATCGGTAAAAACAATTTTTTCACCCGTCCGGATGTACTTGAGCTTACCGAAATGGCTCTGATAGTTATGGGCACAGATAATAAGCGAACTGCTGTTAACGCTTCCGCTGTATCTGCACGGGGAGTGCTTAAGCCTGCTCAGGCTCCATTCGGACTGCACGGGAAGATTGATGTTATATGAGGGAACGGAAATAACGCCTATGTATTCTACGCCGTCTATTGTGGCGGTTCTTTCGGATTTTTCGTTTGTGTCAAAGCTCGATTCATCCTGATTTTCCACCACTGCGCTAAGAAGCGCGTTGGCAGTTTCTCCTGCCTTTTTGTCGGAAATACGGTTATAACTAAACAAGCCCCCGGCCGTTGCAATCAGCAACAGACCGAGAGTCATAAGTACAATGCCCTGCTTAGTTTTCTTCCTTTTTTGAGTTGGCATATAATACGAATCCTTTGGAGAATACTAACACTCCGCAAAGACCGAGAATCGGAACGGGATACTGAAGCATACCCGTCTGAGGAAGCTTTTCCTTTCCGGTATTACTTGAAGAATCGGTATTTGTGCGGGTGTCTTTTTTTGTTGTGGTTTCCGTTTCGCTTGTCGGCTCGGTTGAAGGCTCCTCCGCAGGCTCGGTTGAAGGCTCCTCCGCAGGCTCGGTTGAAGGCTCCTCCTGAATATCAATTTTCGGCTGGGCAGTCAGCTCAAAGCACGCGCCGTCCTCCGTAACCATGGGAACAAAGGCTATAAACGGCGAAAAAACACCGTCGGGGGAATAGACCAGATATGCGCCGAGCTCACGCTCTGCAAAAAATGCCTTGCCTTCGCTGTCGGAGCTGACGGTTTCACCGACAATTCCTTTTTCCTTAGCTACGGGGAGAAGCTGCTCTGCGGCCTCCGAGCTTTCAAGGTCAACATCCGTATCGCTGAAATCAGCGTTTAAAGAAAAGGTAATGTCAGTTTCATTGTAAAGGCAGTCAGCAACCTTGATAACAGTAACGTTCTGACTGACAAGAGGCTGCTTGTCGGCTTTGTTTATCATAACGACGGTTATGCTTCCGCTTGTCGGAAATGCAAAAACCGACACTATGCTCAAAAGCATAACGAGAAAAACAGCTGTCAGTGCAATTGCCTTTTTCAATCGTCATCTCTCCTTTTCTTTGTATTTTTTGTTTTAATCAATACGAAAATGAACAGTGCGGTAAGAACGGGAGCGCCGATAATCAACACCAGCAGCTCAAGGCTGATGCTCTTATGCGTGTCCGTACCTGCTTTACTGCTTTCCTCAACAGCGACGCTGTAGGGTATTCTGGTACCTCTGATCAGCAGTCTGTGTGTGTTGACGCCGTAGGGCGTGCAGGTTACAAGAGTAACGTGATCCTCGCCTTCGATTATCTGTAAATCCTGTGTTTCGACAGGAAGCACTGTTTTAATCTGATCTATCTGATATGCTAAAATATCGTCAAGAACATAGATATAGAAAATGTCGCCCGTTTTGAGCTTGTCAAGGTCGGTAAACAGCTTTGCGGACGGGAGGCCTCTGTGACCCGTCAGCACTGCATGGGTACCTTCTCCGCCGACCGGCAAAGAGGTGGTCGGAATATGTCCGATACCCGATTGAAGCACCGATTCCCTTGTACTGTGGTATATGGGCATACGAAGGTCAATGGAGTCTATTTTAATATAACCCATCATTCCGTTGCCCGAGGGATTGACCGCGGCATTATATTCCTCGTTACCTATAAGGTCCTCGGAATTTTGCGGGAACTCGTTTGTAGTCAGCTTTGAATTATAGCTTCGGGCATTGTCAAGTATGCTGCTGTAATCCTCCGTGGAAAGCTGTGAAATCTTATCCTCATAGGAATCAATGGCAGCCGACTGATGCGCCTTGTTCACCAAATCGCTGACCGTCGGGTACATCATCAGTCCAAGCCCGGCAACAAAGACGATTATTAAGATAACAGTAGTTAAATGCTTTTTCATAATCTCACCGTGCTTAAATTGATGATACATCCGACCTTGCCCGAAGAATTGCTTCGGGCAAGGATTCGTATCAGAAATGTATTAATTATGCAATTTCCTTTCTTCTCTTAACAACGAGAAGAAGAACAGCTGTGAGCATAACAGCGATGCCTGCTACGGTAAAGATAACCGTACCCATGCCGCCTGTTGAGGGAAGAAGTCCGCCTGCTTTGTTGACAACAGTCTTAGCGTTGCCTGTAACGCCTGTGCAATTACCGTCAGCGTCATATGTAGCTGTGATGGTGATGGTTACGGGGCTTTTAAGAAGGTTGTAGGTTGCGGGTGCTTCGGTTTCGGTAAGGGTGTATGTGCCCTCTGCAAGACCGTCAATATAAACTTTACCGTTTGAGTCCGAAATAACAGTTGCGTTAGCTTCCGTAGCTGCAAGTGTGTCGGAAACCTTGTATCTGCCCGAAACAAGTGAAACGGGGATATAATTATTGCTGCTGTCCTTGAGAACAAACTTTGCGCCTTCAAGCTTTTCGTCCTTGTCGTTTACCTTTGTAACATCAATGCTGAAAAGGTAAACATGAACCTCTGAGGGAGGTGTTGTTTCCTTAACGGTAAGGTCGTCGACATTGTTGCTGTATTCAAGAGTAGCCTCGTTTGAGTTGCCTGTTGCGTCAGGATAAACATTGGCGTTAGCACTTACCCTTGCAGAGTAGGTGATAGTGATAGGTGTGTCCTTTGCATAAGTGCTCAGAACCGAGAACGGAACTGTGATTGTCATTGTCTGGCCGCTGTAAACGATTGTGCTTGAAGAGGTAACGTCGTCCGAACCGATTGTAACCTTAGCGTTCTCATCGGGGATAAGAGCGTCGCTCATAGTATCGCTTACCTTGTAGGTGTAATTTGTATAACCTGTAAGGTCGGGAACAATCGAATCAATCTGGAAGCCTACGTGCTGATTAACTGTAGCCGAAACTGCGTCCTCACCTGTTGCCGAAGCTGCATTGGAAGCGGCATTTGAAACGCCCGTAATCTTCTTGTCGATTGTGGGAACAGAAGCCTTGAGAACAATTGTAGCGTCGGGATCTGTTGTTGTAAGAGCGATGTTTGCAATCGCCTTTTCAGCATTGTTGCCGGGTGCGGCGTTGCCCTCGTCGTATACGAGATAGTAACCGTTGTCAAGCCCGGAGATAACAGCGCTGTTAGCGTTGTTGGCAGTTACTGAGCCTGCAGCGTCTCCCTTGTAGTTGTAAATCTGCTTTGCAAATGCCTGAAGAGCCGCATCGCCGGAAATTGAAGAAACGTATGAATACGCTCTTGCATCAAGATCCTCGCCGAGAGAAGCCGGGAGGTTAAGACTTTCAAAATATGTCTTGAAAGCAGGTGCAATCTTGTAGTCATATACTGTTTTTCCGGCGTCATATGTAACGTCAAAAATTTTGTATGCCTTGTAGGTATGGCCGTTCATCGAAACAGCGTCGTTGCTGTTTGTGATGGTGATTGAACCGGTAGCTGCAAAGCCGGGGACAATCATTGTAGCAAGCACAAGCATAACAAGTACTGCCGAGAAGATGATTTTTGCTGTCTTTTTCATAATTTTTACACCTTTCTGAAATATATATAATTAAAAATTATAAACCGTATCAACATATTTTCTCCGCTTTTTGTGCGGTGAAAAGCCTGAATACCATAAAACTCCGATAATGGCAATCACGTCAAGCAGTATGCCGAGAGTAATTACGGGAGCCGTACCTATGCCGCCCGTTTCGGGAAGTATCGGAACATTGGAGTTCGAGGTGTTCGTAATCACAAGCTGTCCGCCCGTAATACCGTCCGTATTGTTTGGGCTGTATGAAGTCGTGAAGCCCGTGACCTCCGAAATCTCCTTGACGTAATAGCTGTAAGTGTAGGTCTTTCCGTCAATTACCTCTGCGCTGACAAGTCCGTCAAAATAATCTGTCCAGTTGTTTGCCTTGCTCAGGGCAGTTGAAGAAACAAGCTCGTCGGGAGCAGAAACCGTTGTGCCTTCGGTTCCGGTTGCGTCAACCTTTGTAAGGTCAATCAGCTCGCACGGGAGATCCAGCTGCGCGGAGTTCAGCGTTTCACTGACATTGTAGGTGATAACCATATCCTGAGTGACGGTAAATACCTGAGGATTATCCGTTTCACGGTAGTGAAGCGTTCTTCCGCTTCTGTAAACGGAGCTTCGTGAGGAAGCGACCGTTGCGCCGTTATAGGTGATTACCGCGCTTTCTGCTCTTGCCTGCCTTTGAATGTATGTTCTTAGCTTAAAGCTTAATTCCGAACCGTATTCAAGGTCGAGGTCATCAACCAAATAGTTGTTTGTACCGTCATTACAGTATATTTTTACATTTACCTTAGCCGGTGTGTAAACCGAAACCTTACGCCACAGCTCTGCGTGAATCGGACTGAACAATGAGGTGTCGGCATAAGAAGCACCGATTTTGTTTTTCCATAGCTTTTGTACTGAAACAACGCCGCTTGAGGGCATTACGCGGTTTGTAACGGTTATTACGCCGTCTGTGCCGTTAAGCGGCCCCGTATTGCCTGCGATGTAATAGCCCTCCGGAGGAGTTTCCGCAACAGAGTAGCTGTATACATTTCCCGACCCGTCCTTACGGGGTACGTTCCAGAAACCGGTGTAGTTGTTTGAGCTGTTCAGCTTTTTGCTGTCTACCGTTTCCGTGGTGGCGCCGCCGTCGGCGGTTCTGTACAGGTATACGGTGATTTCGGGAAGTGAGGAGGTGTCGGTTATTTCATTACCGTTTATATCCTGCCACTTTTTAACGACCTGAATGTCAAGCTCGGTGTGGTACCCCGAAAGCGTCGCTTTGCCGTTATTGCCGAGCGTTACGTTGGCAACTGCACTCGCGGTAGCTGTTCCATCGTTAACGGCAGTGTATGAATAAGTTGAGGATGTCGCCGCTGAATCCGTTTTGTTTTCGGTCTTATCCGTTGAACTGTTTAAGCCGGATTTAAGCGTACTGTTCACATACAAGTGAGAAGAATCCGTGTTGACATTGAAATAATATGTGTTATCGCCGGGTATTTCGTATGTTACCGTTGTCCTCGGATTCTTTGAATCGTCAAAGGCGTTTGAGTAGCCGGGACCCTCTCCGATTTCGTCTGTCAGCTGGACCGAATAAGTCAGGGTTGTTGGCTCGGCGCTGACGTAGTTTCCGCTGTTCAGGTCGTCACGGTCCGCAAAGGTGAACATCGCAACTTCGTTTGCGGGGATGGTCCATTCAAGCGTTTGCTGTCCCGAAGCGTCCTCGGTCAGTTTAACGGTTGTCGAGTAATCGCCAAATGTATAAACCCCGTCCATATCGCTGTCATCACCGACAAGCGTTGTTGAGGAATTTGGCTTCAGCGTAATATCCGTAACATACATTCCCTGACCGATAACGTCGGTGAATTTAACGTCGCTCTGCTGTTCGCCCGAGCCTTCGTGATATATAATAGGTATAGTATATTCGGCTGAGCCTTGCTTGATTATATTCGCAAGGGTTACGAATGCGTTCATAAGCACCGAATAGGTGTTTGCAAAGGTTACAAATCCATCGCCCTCGTTAACGTAAGTGTAATTACTGTCGTCGGAATAATCCTTTTCGGTTACCTTAGGAGCCCAGTCACTTTGGCTCATATAATATTTAATCTTTTCTGCCGAGGTGGCGCCTGATCCGTTTTTTCCCTCTACTCCGACGAGGTAATAGGGGTTAAGAAGACAGGCGGTGTAGTTCGGGTCTTCTCCGTCTTCGGGTTCGGCAATACCGAGACCTATGTTGAACCAATCGACCTTGACATCCTTTGTTCCGCCGTTGTATTGCGTATAAGCTTCGGCAAGTCTGTCCTTCCAGATAGCTGATGTCAGGATAGCACCCGTTGCCATAAGCTCGTATTTGTCGCCGCCGCTGGAATTCGTAATCGTATTCGTTCTGAGCTGAGAAATATCTTCGGCATTCCAGTTCTTACTTGCTAAAGTCGGCTCACCGTCGGTAAGCATTATAACGTACGGCTTACGCTCAATGCTGTTATCCGACTCTGCATTAATATCATCAACAAAGTCCTTGACGCCCGCCGCAATACCGTACTGGGTACAGGTGCCGTTTGCTGTTGACTGAGAGAATGAAAACGCAGTGCCGTCTTTAAGAAGACCGCTGCTTGACCTGACCGTTGAACCGTTGAGATAAATGTATTTATCCTTTGTTTCGGTAGAGGTGTTGGTGCTTGTGTAGTGCGCCAGCGGCATAATCTCCTTTGAATTGGTAGCACAAGTTGAGCTTGAGCCGCTGAAGCTGAATACCTTTATACGGTTGTTCGGGTTTGTAGTCGTAATAATCTCAATAGCTTCATTGGTGGCGTCAACCAATGCCTGAAGTCTTGAAACCTTTGTACCGTCATCCTTTGTAACCGTGTTACCGTTCTGAGTCATTGAGCCTGTAAAGTCGAGTATAAACAGAACGTCGGCGGCAATTGAAGATGTTATGGTTGATTCGTATGAAGAAATATATTCCTGAGCGAGAACCTTGAGGTTTACATCAAACTGCTCGCCGTTAACCGCAACGCTTTTATCCGTCCAGATTCTGCCGTTGCTTTCGGGAGTACCGAAGCCTGCAGGAACAGACCCTGTATCCGGGTCGGCGGACAGGGAATAGATATAATCTCCCCTTGTAGCCACGCCTTCGCCTTCTGCCTTAACTGTATGAATTGCAGGCAGAATACCCAGAAGCAGAGTCGCTATCAATACTATAGAAATTATTGATATAAGTTTTTTCCGCAAAGTTATACTCCTTGTTGAACTTATTAATCATACGAATTTTGCCTTTAATTTATAATATCTTATATTTGTTTTCAAGCAAGTGTTCCGCATTGTCACATTAAATTGTCGTTTTTTTGAATTTTTAATATTTCAATATTGTTTTTTATTATAAAAGTATATAAAATATACTGTAGAAACACTAAAACATATTAACACTTAGTATTTGTATTTACGGAGACTGTTAAATGAATATACAATTCGGAGAAGCATTAAAGAATTTAAGAACAAATAAAGGTCTGTCACAAATTGAACTGGCAGATAAGCTGTTTGTTGACCGTTCTACGATAGCACGTTGGGAAAACGGCAGCCGTATGCCCGATGCAGTGATGATATTAAAAATCGCCGACCGCCTGGACACAGATGTAGAAACGCTGATGAACCTTGCAGCGGAAAAGAATGAAACGCCGTGCGTTATATTGCTTGATGACGAGAAAATTATCATGCAGGGCAGTCTTGCTATTTTGAAGGAAGTATTGGCTAATGCAGAAATCAGCGGTTTTACCGTTCCCTCAGAAGCGTTGGCATACGCCAAGACGAATCGGGTGGATTTGGCGTTTTTGGATATAAAAATGGGACGCATAAGCGGTCTTGACGTTTGCAAAGAGCTTTTAGATTGTAACCCTAAAATGAATGTTATTTTTCTTACCGCTTATACGGATTATTCTCTTGACGCGTGGAGTACGGGAGCAAGCGGCTTTATGCTCAAGCCTATCACCGCAGACGGCATACGCAAGCAGCTTGCAAAGATGCATTATCCGTTGATAACGGGAGGTCGGGACGAATGATAACGTGGTACACAATCTTTAATTATTCCATCATCAGCGCAGCGCTTATGCTGGCGATACTCGGGCTGTGGTTTACTGCCATTATTCCCGTTATCGACCGCTTGAGCAAAAAATTTTTCCTTGCCTATTTTGCTGTCATTATGCTGTGCAGTCTTGTCAGCCTTGCCGATATGTTCCTCTATCTATATGTAGATGTAACGGTAATGATCATCTTTGGCTTTTTTGAATCGCTGTTGCTTTCTTTACCGCTGCCGATGCTGACGGCTTACCTGCTTCACTGTTGCCGAAAAGTTATAAAGAGAAGCCCTGTTATGCGCATTGCGAATTGCTTTTGGGTGGCGTTTTTGCTTCTGCTCATCAGCACTTTTTTTACTAAATATATTTACTATATCACGCCAAATGAACAATTCATGCGCGGAAAATGGTTCCCCATTCTGATCATTCCGATGAATGCGATTATGCTGCTGAATTTTGTATGCTTAATCCGTTGGCGCAAGCTGCTTTCACGCAAATATTATTTTGCCTTTATTACAGCCTTGTCTCCGCTGGCGGTCTCTCTGCTGGTACATATCTTTGTGGATGTTACGGCGCTGATTGACATCAGCACGGTGCTTTCCGCCATTTCAATGTTCGGTCTTATTATGTCAGAACAGATTGAACAGAACCTGCGCCAACAGCAGGAAATCGCCCGTCAGCAGGCAAGCATCAATGTTCTTCAGATGCGTCCGCATTTCATCTGCAATACAATGATGAGCATTTATTATCTTATACCGCAGGACGCACAAAAGGCACAGCAGGTAACGCTGGATTTCACCACTTATTTACGTAATAATTTTACCGCTATTGCAAAGCCCGATACTATTCCGTTTGAAGAAGAGCTTGCGCATACGAAGGCGTTCCTTTCGGTGGAAATGGTACGCCACGAGGGCGCATTATTTGTTGATTATGATACACCGCATACGGATTTTCGCCTTCCGCCGCTGACCTTACAGCCTATTGTTGAAAACGCTGTTATTCACGGGGTCAGCCCCGACCTTAAAGCGCTTCATATTTCTATTCATACAAAGAAAACCGACGACGGAAGTGAGATTACCGTAAAGGATACCGGCGAGGGCTTTGATACCATAAACAAAGACACTCCGCACACGGCACTTGAAAATATCCGTCAAAGGCTTCACGACCAGTGCGGCGGCTCGCTGAATATATCGTCACATAAAAACGGCGGAACAACAGTGACTGTATTTATTCCGGAATAAAACAAAAAACTGTAACGCTTCGGAAACGATATTCAGCCACGGACCGAGTCGGTAAAGTAAAACGGAGGACAAAGCATGCAGGTTCGCCCAAAATACTTTTAAGCATTGACAAGAGAAAAGGGAAGCAGTATAATATATTATGCAACAACTGTTGCATAACTAACGTTGCAAAAAATGACAGGAGTGTTTAAATGGCGCCGAAGGTTAAATTTCAAAAAGAAGAAATCGTGAAGGCGGCTGCCGACATCACAAGAGTAAAAGGCATAAATGCAGTTACGGCAAGAGAGGTAGGCGCAGCGCTCGGCGTGTCCTCCCGCCCGCTTTTTACTTATTTTGATACGGTAGACGAGCTGAAAAAAGCCGTTTGGCTTTACGCCAAAAATTTATATGAAGAATGCGTAAAGGACGGTCTTAAAGCCGAGATACCGTTCTTGGGAGTAGGTCAGAATTATATAAAGTTTGCAAAAGAGGAGCCTGAGCTATATAAGTATCTGTTTTTAAATCCGCCTGCAGACGTAAAGGGCAGTGCTATGGACGCGCTGAAGCTTTCGCAGGATTTGGTGCGTGAATCGCTTATGCGTATTTATAACATGGACGCTGACACGGCGGATAAATACTTCCGTGATTTATGGCTTGTGGCATACAGTATTACTACACTGATTGTAACGGACGGATGTCCCTATACAGACAGGGAAATCAACAATCTTTTTACGGAGTTCAGCGTATCAATCTGTAAAGCGTACAAGGAAATTCCCGGTCTGCCAGAAGGCATTTTTGATAAGGACGCCGTATTCAGAGAACTTGTTGAAAAGTGATGTGGTGAAAATATGCTGAGGACTAAACGCTTAATTCTTCGTCGCTGGGAAGAGAGCGACGCCGAGGATTTATATAAATATGCAAGTGATCCCGATATAGGCTTTGCGGCAGGCTGGAAGCCTCACGAAAGCGAGGAGGAAAGCCTTGAAAGCATTAAAGGAGTTTTGAGCGAGCCCGAAACCTACGCCGTGTGCCTTAAAGAGGACGGCAGGGCAATCGGTGCAATATCGCTTAAGCTTTACGGCTCTTCCGCCGACGTTTCGGCAAAGGATGAATGTGAGCTCGGTTATTGGATAGCAAAGCCGTTCTGGGGACAGGGTCTGATTCCCGAGGCGGCAAAAGAAATGCTGTGCCGTGCCTTTGAGGATTTGAAAATGAGCAAGGTCTGGTGCGGCTATTATGACGGCAACGAAAAATCAAAGAGAGTGCAGGAAAAGCTCGGCTTCAAATATCAGTATACAAAAGACGATGTATTTGTTCCCGCTTTTAACGAAACGCGCACGGAGATTATGTCCTGTATGACAAAAGAGGAATGGAAAAATGAATTATAAAATTATTGACAAAAGCACCTACTACCGCAAGGATATCTACCGCCGCTTTACCGAGGACTGCAAATGCTCCGTTTCAATGACGGCAAGGCTTGACGTAACGGATTTTGCGGAGTATTCCCAAAAGACCGACACAAAGTTTTATATCAATTTTCTTTATATCTTCTCAAAGGTACTCAATTCCCGCGACGATTATAAAATGGATTATCTGTATAAAACGGACGAGCTTGTCTGTTACGATGTGATAAATCCCACGCACTATGTATTCCGTGATCAAACGGAAACCTGTACACCCGTTTACTCGGAATACTGCGAGGATTACGAAGCCTTTTACAAAAATGTACTCAACGATATTGAAAAGGCGAAGCAATCAAACGAGCCTGCCGTTTTTGACGAAAGCCATCCGAACTGGTTTGACGCTTCGTATATTCCGTGGGTATCCTACGATTCCCTGCATACGGAGCTGCCTGACGGCTATCTCTATTTTCCGCCGATTGTTCATTGGGGAAAATACCGTGAGGAAAACGGACGGCTGATGATGCCCGTTACCGTCCGCCTCAATCACGCAATAGCAGACGGCTATCTCGTGGCAAAGGTGTTCGATTTGCTCGGCAAGGAAATGGAAAAGTTTATCAACAATAAATGAAGGAGCGAAATATATTATGAGTGAAAAAGCAATGCTTGAAATAAAGCACTATTCAAAAGCATATGGAAAAGGGACGAAAGCCGCAGACGATGTCTGTCTCACGGTTGAAAGCGGCGACATTTACGGCTTTATCGGTCATAACGGCGCCGGTAAATCAACTACAATCCGTGCAGTTGTAGGCGTACTGGATTTTACCGAGGGCGAAATCTTTATTGACGGGCACTCCGTAAAAGACGAACCTATTGAATGTAAAAAAATAACGGCTTATATTCCCGACAATCCCGATTTATATGAAAACCTGACAGGTATTCAGTATCTGAATTTTGTTGCGGATGTATTCGGTATCAGCGCTGAGGAGCGAGAGAAAAGCATTAAGAAATATGCGGATTTGTTTGAGATTACAAATTCGCTGGGTGATCTTATCAGCTCATATTCGCACGGTATGAAACAAAAGACAGCCATCATTTCCGCGCTCATTCACAAGCCGAAGCTGCTTGTTCTTGATGAGCCGTTCGTAGGACTCGACCCGAAGGCAACGTTTACGCTAAAAGAGCTTATGCATGAGATGTGCCAAAACGGAACAGCTGTATTCTTTTCCACCCACGTGCTTGACGTTGCCGAAAAGCTTTGTAATAAGATTGCAATTATTAAGCAGGGCAGAATTATTGCCTCGGGCAGTATGAAGGAGCTTACGGAAGGACATTCCCTTGAGGAAGTGTTCTTGGAGGCAGACAATGAATAATAGTATCGTTCTTATGAAAGCGTTGCTTTTGTCCGCAAGTCGTGTAAATGCTTACAGGCATACAACGGATGCCAAAAAGCGCAAAAAGATTACGGGAGGTATTATCGGCACTGTAGTTATTTACGTTATGATTATGGCATACAGCGTATCGTTGTGTATCGGCTTCGGAAAATACGGCATTATTGACGCCGCGCCCGTAATGTACGCGATTATTGTCAGCGCACTCGGTTTTATATTAACACTGTTTCGTACAAACGGCTATCTGTTCAACTTCAGGGAATACGATATGCTGATGGCGCTGCCGTTTAAATCAAGCGCCGTTGCAGCGTGTAAGTTTTTGTATATGTATATAAAGTGCCTGCCATGGTATCTCAGCATTTCAATTGCTATGCTGGCAGGTTACGGATATTTTGCAAAGCCGTGCTTTTTAACATATCCCGTATGGATTGCTTTGTCTTTCGTGCTTCCGATTATCCCGATGCTTATTTCTGCTTTCATCGGTTTTCTGATTGCAAGAGTCAGCGCAGGCTTCAGAAAAACAAATATCGTGCAGACGGTTCTGACATTTATATTTGTTATTTTCTGCTTTTCTTCCAGATTCATAATTGAGGATTTGTTTAAAAACGACAAGATTGAAGAAACGCTCAGTACAATTTCTGACGCTACAAGCAATGCCGCAAACTATTATCTGCCGGCGGGATGGTTTGCGGGTGCGATAATCGGGCAATCACTTACGGATATGCTTTTGCTGCTTGGTGTCAGCGTTATCCTGTTTGCCGCACTGTTTGCCATTGTCGGCAAATCATACAGGAATATCAATTCAGCGCTTAAATCACACGCCGCTTCCAAACGCTACCGTATGTCCGGACAGAAAAAGAAAAGCGTTGTAAACGCTGTCGCCTTCAAGGAATTTAAAAGAATGACAGGCTCCACCGCATATATGGTTAACGGCGCAATGGGCGAAATACTTGCCTTCCTTCTCGGCGTTGTAACGCTCATTATCGGCTTTGATAAAATTGTTGCAACCGTTACGAATAACGCACCGTTTGACCCTGCTATCCTTCAGCCGGCTATCCCGTTTATTGTTTACTTTTTCATAGGTATGGTGGCGACCACGGTATGCTCGCCATCACTTGAAGGTAAAAACTATTGGATTATGCAAAGCCTTCCGATTGAAAAAGAAACGATTTATAAGGGGAAAATGCTTTTTAATATGTACCTGACAGTTCCGTTTATGGCATTTTCAACCGTATGTATGTGTGTTTCGGCAAAGGTATCCGCAGTAAACACCCTGCTGTACCTGATACTCGGACTTGCACTTTGCGCTTTTTCAACATCATGGGGCTGTGTATGCGGAATAAAGCACATCAGACTTGACTGGGAAAATGAGATTGAGGTAATCAAACAAGGCGCAGGCGTTATGATTTATTTGCTGCCGAATATGTTTGCGAATATGGGCGTCTGCGTGCTTGCGGTTTTCCTCGGCACAAGGCTTGACCACAGAATAACAGCGCTCGCATTTATTTTTATAGCAGTAATCCTTTCTGCTATCAGTTACAGACGGGTAATGAAGCTTTCAAAAACAAGGTGATAAAATGAAAATATTAGTATTAAACGGAAGCCCCAAGAGGGATAAAAGCGACACTATGCACATCACCCGCGCTTTTCTTGACGGGCTGAACGAAGCGAGCGGTAACGAAGTACATACCGTTGACGTCATTGACAGGCACATTGAATACTGTACGGGCTGTTTTTCGTGTATGCGAAACGGAGGAGTGTGTATTCACGCTGACGATATGCACGCTATTCTCGAAGAAATCCTCGACTGCGATTTGCTGATTTTCAGTTATCCGCTTTACTGCTACGGTATGCCTGCGCCCCTCAAAGCTCTGATTGACCGTACACTGCCGCTCTCAAGTATGGCGATGCAGAAGGTCGGCGATAGATATGAGCATGTCGGTCAGGCGGATTTTTCTCACCTCAGATACATAATGATATGCGGTTGCGGCTTCCCGAACAGTCAGCATAATTTTGAGCCTGCGGTGGCTCAGTTTAAAAACTGCTTTCCGAATAATCACACTGTTATCACTGTTCCCGAAAGCCCTATGTTCAATGCGCCCGAAGCGGATATGGTAACAAAGCCGAGGCTTGAGCTTGTTAAAAAGGCGGGAAACCAATATGCCGAGAACGGCGCAATTGATGAAAAGCTCTTAGCCGAAATCTGTTCGCCTATGATACCGGAAAATGACTATGCCGCAATCGTAAACCGCGGTGTTAAATAAAAAGGAGTTGTTAAAAATGAGTGAAAACAATAAAAACGCAAACCGTATCTGTCAGTGCTGCGGAATGCCGCTTGATGACGGAACCTTCCGGATTTTATCTAATGAAGTAGAAGAAAAAGAACTGAAGTTGCCGCGTGTGGCATATTCGGAATGAGAAGGTGAAATGATTGAGGAAACAGAATGTAAAGAAATCGTCAGTTAGGCTCATTCTTGGAGCATTTGTTGTTTTTTCTCTTATAACTGCTATTATAGCCGGACACTTTATATATGTGACTAGGTATAAAACCAATGTTGTTGCTTCATCAGCGTCACCTGACGGACAGTATGAACTGCTGTTTCAACAGATAGGAGAACCCGACTGGTCGTTTGGATATACGCATGCCGGATTAGTTTTGAAAGATGAGTCCAAAACAGTTGCAAAGCTTTCTTTTGATGTGGCAAACGACGGGGGAATTATTGACGCTGAGAATTGGAATGTTACATGGAAAGAAAGCTATGTTGAAGCAGTGATAAGCGGCGAGGAGCAAAACGACAATCAATTCATTTTATACTTTAATGGCAAAACGGACTTTAAGCTTAATCCTGCGGCTGTGCTGTTTGTATGCGGTGAGATATAACAAAACCAACAAATCGGGAGTTGTGGAGGAGAGTATGAAATACAAAGGTACTCTGATAGTTGTTAAAGATTGCAAAAAATCGCTGAATTTTTATAGTGATGTTTTTGGATTTCAGCTGATTAAAGATAATGAAGGAAATATGGAACTTACTGATAATTTGTATTTACAGGAATCAGGTTATTGGGAAGCCTTCATAGGAGCAAAGACAATTCCAAACAATAATCATTCCGAATTGTACTTTGAGGAATCAGACATAGAACAATTTGTTAATAAGCTTGAAAAACTCTACCCCGAAATCGAATATGTCAATCGACTGATGACGCACAGCTGGGGTCAGAAGGTTGTCCGGTTTTATGACCCTGACGGAAATCTGATTGAAGTCGGAACTCCTGTTAAAACATCTTGATAAATCATCAGGAAAAATATGAAAAGAAATATAGCAAATGTGATAACTGTTTTAAGAATAGTATTCACCATATTGTTGTTGTTTTGTTCTCCGCTTTCAGTTGAGTTTTACGTTCTATACATTGCCGCAGGATTATCAGATATATTTGACGGAATAGCAGCAAGAAAAACTAAGACTGAAAGTGAATTCGGTGCAAGGTTTGACACTGCAGCTGACTTTATGTTTTTTGCAGTTTGCCTTGTAAAACTGATTCCCGTTTTGGCTTTCAAAGTGTGGATGTATATATTAATAATAATTGTTGCAATTATTAAGGCAATTAGTATTGTTTCCGGATATGTAATGTTCAAAAGGTTTGTTGTCACGCATACTGTTATGAACAAGGTAACGGGAATATTGCTGTTTGCTCTTCCGTTTGCAGTGCGTTTTGTTGAATTGAAATATTATGTCATACCTGTTTTTGCAGTAGCCGTGATTGCCGCAGTTCAAGAATTGTTATCAACAGTGTTAAATAAAAAGGAGTGTTTAATATGAGTAATAAAAATACAATGCGAATCTGTCAGTGTTGCGGAATGCCGTTGGACGCTGAAATTATCGCAAGAAACGCCGACGGCACGCCGAACGAAAACTACTGTAAATGGTGCTATGCAGACGGCACCTACACTTACAGCGATATGGAAACGCTGATTGACGTCTGCGTAAAGCATATGGTAAGCGAGGAGTTTTCAGAGGAGCAGGCGCGTGCTTATATGAAGCAGCTTTTGCCGACTCTCGACTACTGGAAACGCTACGAAGAACTCAGTGACAACGGAGAGTTTGAACAGTTTAAAGAGCTGTTGATTGAGGAAATTAATGCGCTTGAAATTGAGGGAATGCCGAAGGTTGAAAGTCTTAATGCTCTTGTCGGAAGCTTCGTCAACCTTGAATATCCGCTCCCGAGCGGAATGAAAGCGAAATTCCTTGACGACGGCGCAACCTATCTCGGAACACAGCTTGAATGTCAGTTCGGCGGAGAGCGTTGCTTCGGCGTACTGGCAAGTATGGATTTTATACTTATTTGCACCTACGAAGCGGAGGGCGCAAACCCTGAGCTTGTGCTTTATAAAAAGAGGTAATGTAACGGAGGATACACATGAAATACCCATTATCCTCCAAATGCACATCTGCCGAAAAGATTAAAAAACGGACGGCGGAAAGTAACTGTATATAATATCAAAAAGCAGGATTGAAAGCTGTTTCAATCCTGCTTTTGTCTTTTTAAAATATAATGCTTACAGATTTCTTTCAAGGTTTACAAGAAAGTCCTGAATGTTGGTGACAAGTCCCTTTACCGAAAGGGAGCCTCGGTCGTGAAGTTTGTTTACGGCGAACTCCGAAATGTCAACGGAATAGATATATACGGGACGTATGCCCTCCTCGGTTTCGCAGTACGCCGGTGTCATATTACCCGTTGCGATAGTGTGAAGCTGAGTCGCAAGACAAATTACCGTGGTTGCCTTTTTAGTGTGCTCACGCATCGCATTCTGCGCTTCGTATACATTTCCGATTACCTCGGGCAGGGGTCCGTCGTCTCTGATTGAGCCTGCAAGCACAAACGGCGTGTTCGTGCTTGTCAGGGCGTGCATTACACCCGTATCAAGCTTGTGCTCTTCAAGGAAGCTTCCGATAGAGCCTGCTCTGCGGACAAGGTTTATTGTGTGCAGATGGTTATAATGACCGTTTTCAACGTGCTTCTTTGTGTAAATATCCTGGCCGAGTCCCGTGTGGAAAAGCGCCGCCTCAAGGTCGTGAGTAGCGAGTGCATTGCCTGCAAACAGGCAGTCGCAATAGCCTTTTTTAATAAGGTTTGCCATAGCCCTTCTGCTGTCAAAGTCAAACACGCAGGCGGGGCCGAGCACCCAGACGATATATCCGTTGTCACGGTCGTGCCGAAGCACCTCGTAAAGACGGTCGTATTCCCACGAAAACGAGGTCTCACGGGACTGACCCGTCCTGAAAGCAAATGCGCTGCTTGAGTCCTTTTCGGGCTGAACGAAGCAGTCGGCATGAACAAAAACGCCTGTTGAGCCGTCGTCTTTTCTGCCGACGACAACCATATCTCCTGCCTTAACACGGCGGGGCTCGGTTACAGTCGGAACTCCGTCCTTGATTACAACGCAGCAGTCCATTCTGCTTTTGTGAAGCATGGTCCATTTACCATCTATTTTAAAATACTCGGGGTAAATGGTAGTTGCATAAAAGTTTTCGGGAAGAAATCCGTTGCCTGCAGGCTCGGTTTTTACATCGGGCGCAGAAACAAAGGGCTCCTTGGAAAAATCCGGCGCAACAAATTTTGGGAAATTCATAATAATAATACCTCTCGTTCTTGATACGGGGAAACCCCTTTATAAAGCTTAATGATAACCTACGGCAACGCTAAACAGCATAAAGAAAACAGAAATGAACGCTTCAATTATGAACAGCTTTGCAGTCCATTTTATCCATTTACGGTAGGATACGCCTACCATGCCGATAGCGATAATCATCAGACCGCTTGTCGGATAAAGCATATTTGTAAAGCCGTCAGCAAAGCAGAAGGTGATTACGACTGACTGACGGTTAAGCCCCGTAAGGTCGCACAAAATTGCCATCAGCGGAACAATCAGAAACGCCTTTGCGGTACCGCTGCTTACAAAAAATTCCAGAAGTGCGGTAAACAGGAACATCAGCAGGATAACTCCGTACGGAGAAATGCCTTCAAGCGCTCCGCTGAGCGCATTGAGCACCGTGTGCATAATCATACCCTCGTCAAGAACATAGGTTATTGCGAGAATGAATATGATGAGCGGAAGCACGGGAAGAATTGTTTTAACACCTTGGAAGAAGGCGGCAAAGAGCTTTTTGCCTCTGAGTCCGGCTACGTGACCTGCAAGAAGTCCGCCGATGGGGAAGAACACCGCCATGCAACCCATTGACGCATAGCTTCCGATTGTCATCAGGGTTTCGTTTTCCGTCTTTGTCCCCGCTATGCTCATAATGAATGAAGCAAGCGTGCCTGCAAGCACGCAGAAAAGTGAAATTACAAAAACTCTTGTGGCTTTTCCGATTTTTTCGTTGCCGAGCGTTTCGCGGCAAAGCTCAATGGGGTATTTGTCCCTGATTTTCTGATCGGTTTCGTATGCGGGAGACTTTTCGGGGTGCTTTTCAATCTTCTTTGCATAGAAAATCAGAAATGCAGTCAGCGACGCATAAACGACCGCAAAGATTATAAGCCTCAGCCACATTCCCGAAAGCACGGGAAGGTCGGCAAGCTTCTGAACGGTAATAACGTTGAACGGGTTAAAGGTTGCCGCGGTAAAGCCGAAGGCGACCGCAACAAAGCTCATTCCGATACCCGTCAGTGAATCCCAGCCCATTGCCAGAGAAATTGCAACCGCTATGGGAACCAGGGTCAGGCTTTCCTCAAGAACGCCTGCGGTTGAGCTTAAAAACATACCTGCAAAGACCATTACGGCTATCAGCATATACCGTCGGCTCTGAAATCTGTTGACGATGGACGCCATGATGTATTTAAGAACGCCGATTTTGTCAAGAATCAGGAAGGTACCGCCCACAAGCACAATAATTGCAATAATTGCCAGTCCTACGCTTGCCTTGTCGCTTGTAAAGGCGAGAACGGGCGAAGCAACAATTTTCCACAGCGGGAGCTTGTACTCCTCGTTTACGGTATATGTGCCGTTGATTACCGAGCCGTTTTCGTCGACCTGAAACTCTCCGCGC
The DNA here is from genome assembly GCA_017438845.1 of Clostridia bacterium. Classification (GTDB taxonomy): domain Bacteria; phylum Bacillota; class Clostridia; order Oscillospirales; family Acutalibacteraceae; genus Fimenecus. Next base: position 52,301 of record JAFRUO010000017.1, read on the forward strand.
GGAAGCACCTGAGTCAGAGCACCGACGAAAATCAGTATTATAAGAAGTAAAGCCGCAATGCCGAACAGGGTCTTTTTGTCAATGTTCAATCCCTCCGAGCTTTTTGCATTTTCACCTGCAGACGCAATCTCTTTCGTGTCATTAATGCTCTTTTTTTTATCCTTCATTCTTTTCTCCTGCCATCATTCTGATATATCTTTTGAAAAATACTATTGCTTTTTCAAGACTGTCTACCGCAATCCTTTCGTCTGTGCCGTGCGCCAGCATAAGAATTTCGGGCGGCATCACAAACGGAGAAAAACGGTATATTTGCTCCGTAAGATTCTGATAGTGGAAAGCGTCGGTGGCGCCCATTACTATAAACGGCGTCGGCGCGCTCATGTCATAGATACCGCAGCAAACCTGCGAAATTGCCTCCATTGTCGGAGTGTTTGTCGGGGAAATAGCCGACGGCTCGTTTCCGCCAAGCAGACGGACATTAATTTTTTTGTTGCGTATTACACGTCTTATATGTTTTTCGACATCATATATTGTGTCTCCCGGCATAATGCGGAAGTTAACGGTTGCTGCCGCCTTCTGCGGAAGAACATTGGCCTGGGGACTGCCGTGGGTCATTGTAACTGCGGTTGTAGTACGTAAAACGGAAGCCACGGGCGCAATCTGCGTAAGTATCGGCTTGAGTACAGGGAGAAGCGGCTTGATGTTACAGCCGATTAAGCGTACGGGAAAGGTGGTCGTTCTCGCAGCTGTATCAACGATGCTCTTAACCTCTTTTGTGATATGTGAGCGGAACTGGTGCTTTTCAAGGTCAACGATTGCCTTTGAAAGCTCTCCGACCGCAGAGTGCTTAGGAGGCGTTGAGGAATGACCGCCCTTAGCTTCGAGGCTGATTTCAAAATCGGCATAGCCCTTCTCGGCGACGCCGACGCCGCCGACTAATTTGTGCTTAATGGCGTGAGGAACATTCAAATCAAGAATCGCCCCGCCTTCGTCAAGCAGGCTTTCAAGCTGTATTCCTTCCTCTTCAAGCGCCTTTGAAATCATCGGCGCGGACGAAGCCTCGCTGTTAGTAACCTCTTCGTTATAGCCAAGGCAGATGAGCACCGTCCTTTTCGGCACAAAGCCATCCTCAAGCAGGGTCTCCACGCTTTCAAGTATGCCGACAAGATGGTTTTTCATATCGGTTGAGCCACGCCCCCATATATAGCCCTGTGCAAGCTTGCCTTCAAAGGGGGGATAAGTCCAGTCCGATACGGTGTCCTTTGAAACGGGAACGACATCCTGATGGGCGATAAGCGCAATAGGCTTTAAGGAGGGGTCGCTTCCCTTCCAGACGTATATTATTCCCGCTTTGCCTATTATGCGTTTTTCAAGAGTCTTATGCAGCATAGGGTATGTTTCTTCAAACAACCGATGAAGCTTATCAAACTCCTTCCACTCAACAAGGGACTCATCCGTGTTTGAAACGGTCTTACAGCGAATTGCAGAGCACAGCGTTTCAATATATCTGTCAAGGTTGACCTTTTCATCGGGCAGGACGGGCGACTTCACCTTTTTCGGTCGGTAAAGTGCGGCGTGAACGGCGTTGCCTGCGAGCAGTGCTCCCGCCGTTGACAGAACTGCAATTTTAGCTTTCTTTTTCATAGTATCCCCCGCATAATTATACAGAATAATTAAATATTAACAGAATAATTGTATAAAATCAATATACTTTTGAACTTTTGCTACGTCCCGTAATAATGCCGAGGCAAACGCTTCGGGGTTTATATGTTTTTCGTTACTTTACGGTCTTATTACAAGTTCGTTTTTTGTTGACATATATAATGTAAAATGTTAAAATGAAACTGCCAAATTTCTCACAAATAAATATTTTGCTAAGGGCGAGGTATGCTATTTTTATCTCTTTTGATAAAAATGCATGCTCTAAATTGCATACTTTGCCTTAGCGCATAGGTTTGTGAGATGTTTGGCGACAGTTGGAGTTATGCGTTTTTTGTGCGTAGCTTCGGCTGCGCACTTTTTATTGCATTCATTTTTATCGGGAGGTAAATATTGTGGATACTAACAGAAACGAAAACGAAAACAGAAATGACAAGGAAAAGAACGGTCACGGTGTAATTAAAACGGTAATTGCCGTAATAATTGCCCTGCTTTTAATGTTCGGCATTTCGGCAGGCGTGGCAAATCATTTTGTCAAGAAGGCAGCCGTTCCCGCTTCAAATATTCCGAACGGTCTTTCGGCATATGAGCTGGCTGTGCAGAACGGCTTTGACGGCTCTTTGCAGGACTGGCTGAAATCTCTTTCGGGAAAATCAGCATATCAAATAGCTGTTGACAACGGCTACACGGGCACGGAAAGCGAATGGGTAAAGTCAGTAGAAAACAACTCCCAAAATACAGCAACAATTAAATCGTCATATTTTTCGGGCGATAATCTTATCATAAAGCTGTCCGACGGCACAGAGGTCAACCTCGGCTCGGTCAGAGGTCCTAAAGGTGCCGACGGAAAAGACGGAGCTAACGGCGTAAACGGCAAAGACGGCTCCGCAGGCACAAAGGGCGCTGACGGTAAGGACGGTAAAAACGGTGCTGACGGTCAAAACGGCTCGGACGGTACAGGCGTTACCTCTGTCTATGTTGACGATACAAATCAATTCATAATTAATTTAAGCGACGGAAGCGAAATAAATCTCGGTGCAATAGCAGGTATTAACGGTGCTGACGGCGCAGACGGCAAATCCGCATATCAGGTAGCCGTAGATAACGGCTTTACGGGCACAGAAGCAGAATGGCTTGATTCGCTCAAGGGTGCCGACGGCGTTAACGGTACTGACGGCACTAACGGTATAGATGGTACAAACGGAACAGACGGCAATGATGGCGTTGGTATTGAGAATATCAGCATTGATACTGACGGTAAATTAAAGATAAGACTTACAAGCGGAACACTCTTAGACCTCGGCGTAATCAAAGGTACAGACGGTCAGAACGGAACAAACGGAACCGATGGCAAATCCGCTTATGAAATCGCAGTTGATAACGGCTACACGGGAACAGAAGCAGAGTGGCTTGCTTCCCTTATCGGCGCAAACGGAACTGATGGTACCAACGGAACGAATGGCACAGACGGTGTCGGCATTGACAATATCAATGTTGACACAGACGGAAAATTGACAGTAACCTTAACCAACGGAAACACTGTTGACCTCGGCGTTATCAAAGGCGAAAAGGGCGAAGACGGCATCAACGGCACTAACGGCGCAGACGGTAAATCTGCTTATGATATAGCAAAAGAGAACGGCTATACGGGTACTGTAACCGAGTGGCTTACTTCAATCAACGGAACTGACGGTGAAGACGGCAGAGGCGTATCAGGTGTTGAAATCAATACCGCAGGCGAGCTTGTACTTACTTTCACAGATTCCACATCAGTAAATCTCGGTAATATCAAGGGCGCAGACGGCCAGAACGGCACAAACGGTAAATCTGCTTATGAAATAGCACAGGACAACGGCTACACGGGAACAGAAACCGAGTGGCTTACTTCCCTTATCGGCGCAAACGGTACTGACGGAACAAACGGCACGAACGGTACTGACGGAGTCGGCATTGACAATATCAATGTTGACACAGACGGAAAACTCATTGTAACCCTTACAAACGGCTCAACAGTTGACCTTGGAGTTATCAAGGGTGCTGACGGCACAAACGGTATCAATGGTACTAACGGAACAAACGGCGTTGACGGCAAATCGGCATTTGAAATTGCACAGGACAACGGCTATACGGGTACTGTAACCGAATGGCTTGAAACGCTTAAGGGCGCTGACGGTACCAACGGCACTAACGGTACTGACGGAATCGGTATTCAGACTGTTGAAATTGAAACAACAGGCAATTTAAAAGTTACTCTCACAAACGGTACAATTCTTAATCTCGGCAATATCAAGGGTGCTGACGGCTTGGGCATTTCCGCTTCGCAGATTAACGCCGACGGTGAGCTTGTTCTTACATACACAGACGGCACAAGCACAAATCTCGGCAAAGTTGTCGGCGATAACGGAACTAACGGTACTAATGGCGTCGGCATTCAGACTGTTGACCTTTCGGCAACGGGTGATTTAAGCGTTACCCTTACAAGCGGAACTGTACTTAATCTCGGTAATATCAAGGGTGAAAAAGGCGACAAGGGAGATACAGGCAGAGGAATAGAATCCTGTTCAATTAATAGTGAAGGTCATTTGATTGTTACTTATACTGACGGTACAACACAGGATGCAGGAGCAGTAACATCTTCTGGCTCAACGGAATCAGGACCGTTTATATTTGAATTGGTTGGTGATGGTACTTATGGTGTAAAAGCTAGTTCAACTTGCAATTTGGAAACTCTCAACATTCCGTCGTCTTATAATGGTATCCCTGTAACTACAATTCTAGATAATGGGTTTACAGATAATACTTGGGCTAACAAACTTGTTCTGCCTAATACGATTACATCAATAGGCGAAAATGCTTTTGCCGGTTGTAGAGATATTAGGAATATTGATTTGCCAAAATCGATAGCTCTGTTTAAAAAAGATGCTTTTAAAGGATGTAAAAACCTAAGTGTTTATTACGATGGAGATGTTGGGGATTGGTGTAATATAACTTTTGAAAATGAAAACGCAAACCCGATAATAAATGGCGATGAAGAAAATGATTACGGAACGAAGGATTTGTACTTTAACAATAACCTTGTTACTGAAGTTACAATCCCTTCCACTGTAGCCTATATTGGTGATTATTGTTTCTATAATTATTCTAATCTCACCAATGCAACTATCTCATCAGGTGTTCAAACCATTGGTAGATATGCGTTTGCAAAAACGCATGTAGTTTTACGTATTCCTACAAGCGTTAAAACTATCAAAGCTTTTGCCTTTGCTGGCTCAACAGGATCCATAGGGCTTGACTATAGTGGGACTTGGAATATAAACGATGAAAACAATTCAAAGTTTCCATTCAGTTATACTATCACTTATTACTCTGGTGCTTCATACCAAACAAAACAATTCTCTGATTCAAGTAAGGCACTTTTTGGGCCATTTGAGTTAGCATACAAGAGGACTGCAGATAACAATTCATACCTTTACAAAACATATAGTTATTATAATTATGATTGGACACATGAATAAATACTTTAAAGTACAAGAAAAGAGAAATAACTATGATAGAAATACTATTCAAAGGTTGTTGTAATTGGATGCTCAATCCAAAAACATTGTTGTCAATTATTACTGCTATCGTAGCTATAATTGCTTTGTTCCAAACAAAGACACAAATAAAACTCAATAACAAGCAATTTTTATATGAAAGAAGAGAAAAAATATATACTTATACAATAGAACTTCTCAACACTTATGCTTTATCAAAGAAAATGGAGCAAAGTGCACCAACGAACTATTCTGATAAAATATGCTGTATCGAGAGTAAATGTATAGATTTGACAAGAAATGCTTTATTGGTTTCATTATATAAATCATTTAAAGAACCATTTGACACTGATTTGGCATTTAATATGTCGTCAACTATGTTGGAACTAAAAATGCTGTCAGAAGAAGTAATAATTGAATTTGGTGACAGAAAATACAAAGGAATAAGTCGCTTTTTAGATGCGTATGCTGAAATGTTAAATTTATTGTATAAGCTAAAGATTGCTATAATTATAAATATAAAAAACAATGCAACAACAAGCGAGACACCTTTTAGCGAGGAAAAATGGCAAAAATTCATTGAAACAAAAAATGAATTAGAAGCATCTTATCATGAATTAAATAGCAGTAATGAATTAAAAAATTTCAAAAATGAAATAAAATTAAAATAATCAACTTACAATAACCATTAAAACTATTAGTAATATCATTTGATAAGAATGCTTCCCCGTTGCACCTCGTCTGCACTTTTGCTCCGAAATATCCGAAATAGAAAACATTGTAATGCACTGTTTGACACAGGACAAAATATGTGAGAGTTTGAGTTGTAGGGCGGGGGCTTGCTCCCGCCGAAAAGATAAACGATAATTACGAGATTCATTCAACTGAATAAAGCTAAAATACAACAGAAAAAGCAGGATTGAAATCACTTTCAATCCTGCTTTTCACTGCGGCTGGTACAAGCTCGCCTTACGAAAAACCGTACCGGCTCAGGATACAATTGTGCTGTCCTTAAGCTCTGCGTATTTCTGTTCACCCTCCATATACGTGTTGAAGGTGCCGATGACGGTAATATTTTTGCCGATTGTCGGGTAGTCGTCGGGATAGGTTAAGCCGTCCTTTAAACGGAATTCCATTCCCTGCTGACAGCAGGCGGTCGCGTCGGCTATAACGCAGGCGAAATAGTGCTCCCTGTATTCACTGCCGTCGTAAGCTGCAAAGCTGCCCTTCATTTTTACGGTTTTTCCGACATAAGCGTCCGGGTTATCAAGCATATCGTAAACCTTGGAATAAATCATGGTGCTTGACATTTTGGTAAGGTCAATATCAATTGCCGCCTGTTGCGTAACGGCTTCGGTTCCGACCGACGCATTTGCCGTGTTGGAGCTGTCGGCTGCCTTTGAATCACCGCAGGAGCACAGCAGCAACGATATGCAAAGCAGGATTAAGCTTAATGATAAGTATTTTTTCATAGTATTACCTCCTGATAAATCCGATTGCCGAAAACAGCGCAAAGCCGACTATATCGACTGCGACAATGGTTGAGCCGACCGGTGTGCCGGCGAGAATCGAAATCATTATTCCCGTAACGGCGCAAACAACCGAAAAAACAGCCGAACATATTGTTACCGACCTAAAATTTTTGAAAACCCTCATAGCCGACAGGGCGGGGAAAATAACGAGCGCGGAAATTAAAAGCGAGCCGACAAGGTTCATCGCCAGTACAATGATAACCGCAATTGTTACCGCTATAAGCAGGTTATAGCCGCTGACATTTGTGCCCGTCGCTTTTGCAAAGCTCTCGTCAAAGGTGACTGCGAATATCTTGTTATAAAACAGTATAAAAATCAAAACCACCGCAAACGAAAGCAGTATGCACAGCGCAACCTCAAATTTTGACAGCGTAAGGATTGACGTTGAGCCGAAAAGCGTGGAGCAGACGTCGCCCGAAAGATTTGACGAGGTGGAAAAGATGTTCATCAGCAGGTAGCCGATAGCGAGCGCTCCGACGCTTATCATGGCTATTGCGGCGTCGCCTTTGATTTTTCGTTTGTTTCCGCCTGTAAGCAACAGTATTGCCGATATGACTGTCACGGGCAGTACGAGAAGCATTTCGTTGGTAAGCCCTGCGATTGCCGCCACAGCCATCGCCCCGAAGGCGACATGAGAAAGTCCGTCTCCGATGAAGGAAAAGCGTTTAAGCACAAGTGTAACTCCTATCAGCGAGGAGCAAAGCGCTATAAGCACGCCTACGATGAGAGCGTATTTTACAAAATCATGACCCAAATAAAAGGTCAGCTGTTCAAAAAATGCACTCATACCTTTTCACCTCCGACGGATGAAATAAAGCCATCGGCAAGTGAGCTTTTCAGGTACTCCTGCTTTGTGCCGAAGAAAACCCTGTCGCCGATATGGAGTATATGAGAGCTGTATTTCAGCGCCGCATTTATATCGTGAGAAATCATAATAACGGCTATTCCCTGAGAGTTAAGCTCCTGAATAATCGAATACATCTCCGCCGTAACCTTCGGGTCAAGACCCGACACGGGCTCGTCAAGAAGTATCAGCTTTTGAGTGGCGCAAAGCGCTCTTGCGAGCAGTACCCTCTGCTGCTGGCCGCCCGAAAGCTCACGGTAGCACCGCTTTGACAGCTCTGTTATTCCGAGCTTTCCGAGGCTTTCTGCCGCCGCTTGCTTTTGCGCCTTGGTATAAAACGGCTTCAAGCTGTTGTGCGAAAGGTTGCCCGAAAGCACTATTTCAAAGACTGAGGCGGGAAAATCCCTTTGAACAACGGTCTGCTGAGGGAGATAACCGATTTCGTTCTTGTTAAGACCGTCCGAGTATTTTATTTCACCGTCCAAAGGGGGCTGTAAGCCGAGCACCGTTTTCATAAGCGTTGTTTTACCCGAACCGTTTTCACCCACGATACAAAGATAATCCCCTTGATTTACTTCAAAATCAAGTCCGCTGAGTACGGCTGCTTTGTCATAGCCGACCGACAGATTTTTGCAACTGATAAGAGCCATTTTCCTGCCTCCGTAAATAATTAATTATGCAAGCGCCTGCTTAAGGACGTCTAAGTTCTTCTGCATAACCGAGATATATGTCGTACCTCCGGCAACATCTTCGGAGGTGGTGGATTGAAGAGAGTCAAGCGTCAGTATTTCGGCGGCTTTGTTCTTTGAGCTGTCAATTATCGTCTTGGCAATTTTACCGTCGCTACTTTCAATAATCATAACGTTGTTCAGCGAAAGCTCGTCAAGCTTTCCTGCAAGGAAGGCTATGGTTTCAAAGCTTGCTTCAGTTTCAGCCGAGCAGCCGACAAAGGCGGCATAGTAATCAAGCCCGTAATCATCGGTCATATAACGGAAGGGGAAACGGTCGCCGAAGAGAAGAACCTTTTTGGATGCGCCGTTAACCGCCGCCGCATATTCGCCGTCGAGAGCGGAAAGCTTCTTTATATAGCTGTCTGCGTTTGCGAGATAGCTGTCTGCGTTTGCGGAATCCTTCCCGGCGATAGCTTCGGCTATTTTCTTTACGAGGACCTGAGCATTTTTAAGAGAAAGCCATACATGCTCGTCAAATTCGACTTCTTCCTCCGCTTCACCTTCGGCTTCGTGTGCTTCCTCCTCGTGCTCTGCCTGCATGCCTTCCTTCACCTCTTCTTCTTTTACACTGTCGCCGAGGACATCGAGAAGATTTATAACGGTCATATTCTTGTTGACCGCTTCCTTTAAAGCGTCGTCAACCCATTCGTCGCTTTCGCCGCCGACATAAATAAATACGTCACAGTTTGAGATTTTAAGTATATCGTCAACTGTCGGCTGATAGCTGTGCAGGTCGACTCCGTTATCGAGCAGCATTGTAAGCTCGGCACCGTCCGCCTTGTCCCCGAGTATTTCACGCACCCAATCGTATTCGGGGAAAATGGTTGTTACTATTTTAAGCTTTTTGTTCTGACCGTCGGCGGGTGCGTTGCTGTTTTTACCTGAGCAAGCCGAAAGTGCAAATATACTTATTGCAAGACTGAGCACAACTAATGCGCTGATAATTCTTTTCATAAAAATAAACCTCCAAAATAAATATCGACCTAAAGGGCGCACTGCGCCCTTAAAATACGCCCGTAAGAGGACGCAATATTCCCTTGGCAGGTGATACTTAAATTGAAAGTTTAACCTTAAGATTTATTAAATTGTTTGTATTTACAGCACCGTATTTCCTGTAAGAGCAGAACAAAACGACGCTCTTTAAAAAAAGCGTTGAAACAATGCCGACAAGCAGCAGTGAAATTGAGCCGACAGCGTTAAGACAAACTCTTACCGCCTGACAGACATGGCACCCTTCGCCGACGCAGTCGTGGTCCGCCTCTGCGATTATAAAGAGAGAGGAAAACGCAAACGAAGCTATCAGCAAAATGCAAACAGCCGTACACAGCTTTTTAAAACGCTTTGTCATAACGCTTTTCTCCCTTCATGTAATATAATAAATTGTAACGTATGGAAAAAGATTTGTCAATCCTGCTTTTGGTGCAATAGCTGTTTTAGGTTGAGTTTAATTAACTGCAGTTTTTAACCTTTCAGCCCGTTTATCATTGTCAGAAGTTCGGTATAAAAATCCCTGACGTCATTCTTTTTTGTAATACCGCCCTGAAGCGACATATGGTCACCGTCGTAGGTGGGCATAACGTTCCAAACGCCTTTTTGTACATTGCCTTTATCGTATGGCTGTTGCGGTGCATTAAACGGAGCGGTCGCCGAAATTGTGTTTACAAGCCCGTCGTTCATCTGCCAACTTTCGTCTATGACAAAGCCCTCGAGCGTGGTCTCGGTAAACCTGCCCATCAGTGTTGACGGCTTCATAAACAACGGCTCTGTTTTGCTTTCGTCGGGGTATTGCGTGCCGTCCTCTGCCTGCAAGGTCGAGCAACAGGGGATTGAAAAATAGTAAAGATTATCAAGCGTTTGGATTTGCTCGTTCATTATCTTTGCGTTATCAATGAGCATATCGTAATTTGCGTTATCGAAGTCGGCTCTGCCGTCGTCCCTTTCCTTCGTCCCGATTGACATCATTTTGTTAAGCTGTTCGTAAAGCTTTGCTTTAAAGCCGTCTCCGATTGATTCGCTTCCGTCAACATCATAGGCGGTCGTTCCGTTCATAGGCGCGGCTAAGGCGGTGACGGAGTGCACCCAGTCCGCTTTACCGCCCGAAAAAAGCGGCGACAGGTCGTCCTCAGCCGTTGCTTTCTTTTCCTCCTCGCTTCCGTTTGCAAGAATCTCGGTAAGCATACGGACTGTCGCTCCGCCGAAGGAATGGCCTAAGAGATTTATTTTATGCTCGCTGTCCCATTCTTCAATAAGCGGCATATCGCTGAAATCCTTGCCGTATCTTGCGTGGTTACAGCGCTTTGAGTGCTCCTCGCCGTAATCGACAACACTGCCCGAAAGCTGTGCATACAATTCACACGCGCGGTCCCAGGCACTGCCCGTGGGATCTACCGAGGCGCTGTAGCATTCAAAGCCCTCTTCGTTGAGATACTCCGTCAAATCTCCCGTGAACATTCCCCAATAGGGAAGATACTTGTTCTGCTTGTCGTAGCTTCCCCAGCCCGAAAGACCGTGAACAAATATGAACGGATATGAGGTTACAAACTTGCTGCTGTCAACCTTGGCAGGGGACTTTTCGCAGGAGGACAATAGTACACATACAAGCAGCAGCATTGCAACAATCTTTAACGTTTTTTTCATAACCGTCACCTCTTAATTGACAATTGTTGAATAAATTATACCTCATATCAAAAGCGGTTACAATAACAATATAATCAGCAGGGCAAAAAACAACAACATCTAACTCTTTGTGCATTTATGCGGAATCAGGTTGACTTTTTGGCGGCAATCTGCTACAGTATAATAAATTGTGCACTATTTAATTTTACACAATTATTTATAGCGGAGGTGAAAACGTGAGCAAAAAGAATAATATATTTTCACTGCTTTTTAATGCGGCGAATTTAATTCTCGTTGCGGTTTCGGTAATCGGCTTCTTTGTAAGCACGGGCAGCGGCAATATGCAGGTCGCAGGGGCAAAATGCTTTATGTTTTTTACAATTGATTCAAACGTACTTGCGGCGCTTGCTTCTCTTTTTATGTGCGTTTTCTGTTTAAAACACCTTAAAGACGGGAAAACGGATGTTCCGAAATGGCTGTCGCTGTTTAAGTTTGTCGGCACTACCGCTGTTACGGTTACGTTGCTGACTGTTATCTTTTTTCTCGGGCCGACAATGGGCTACGGGCTGATGTTTGCAGGCAGCTCTCTTTACCTCCACTTAATAAACCCTCTCCTGTGCATAATTTCATACACCTGCTTTGAGAAAAGCGAAAAGCTGCCGCTTAAATATTCCCTTCTCGGAATTTTGCCTACGGCGGTTTACGGCGCAGTTTATGTTGCGATGGTTGTTTTCACCGGGAAGTGGCCCGATTTTTACGGCTTTAACACAGGCGGCTTCTGGTATGTAAGCTTACCCGTTATGCTTGCGGCTACATATCTGTTTGCTTTTTGCTTATGGCAGATTCACAAAAAAGTTTCAAAAAACATTATTGAAGATACGGAGAAATAAAATGGCATTCAATATTCAGAGATATATGACATGGGGCGTTGTCAGAGTCGTCACGGATTCGCTTCGTGCAACCTCGAAGAATAAGACTGAGAATAATTACATGAAGAAGTTTGCAAGGGCTTCAAGGGCTGCGTCTAAAAAACGCTATGCCGCGGAAAAACAGGGGGAGCATATTCCGCCGTTTCTGATTGCGAGCATCACGAGCAGCTGTAATCTTCACTGTGCAGGCTGTTACTCAAGAAGCAACAACGCCTGTTGCGACACAAAGCCGGTTGACCAGCTCAGCGGAGAGGAATGGAACAAAATATTTAACGAAGCCGAGGAGCTCGGAATCAGCTTTATTCTCCTTGCAGGCGGTGAGCCGATGCTTCGTTATGACGTTATAAAACAGGCGGCAAAGCATAAAGATATACTGTTCCCGATATTTACAAACGGAACATATCTTCACGAAAAATATCTTGATGTGCTTGACGAAAACCGTAATCTTGTGCCGATTATCAGTATCGAAGGCGACGAAAGAATAACCGACGAAAGACGCGGCGACGGCGTTTACAGGAAAGTAACCGAGGCTATGCAGAGTATCAAGGACAGAGGCATGATTTTCGGAGCCTCCGTTACCGTTACAACGGAAAATATAAATGAGGTTTATTCGGACGAGTTTCTTGATAAGCTTTATAACCTCGGCTGTAAAGCGGTTATTTACGTTGAATTTGTACCCGTTACCGACGAAAGCCGGCACCTTGCACCGGGCGAAAAGGAACAGGCTTTTATGCTCAAAGCCGTAAAAAAGCTTCGTCGCAGAAAAAGGGGAATGGTATTTATTTCCTTCCCGGGTGACGAAAAAAGCTCGGGCGGTTGTGTTGCCGCGGGCCGCGGATTTTTCCATATTAATTCGCACGGCGGAGCAGAGCCTTGTCCGTTCTCGCCGTATTCCGACATCAATGTTAAGGACACCTCCTTAAGGGAGGCGCTGAAGTCGCCCTTGTTCAGGGCGTTGCAGACAGAGGGCTTACTCCTTGACGACCATATCGGCGGTTGTACGCTTTATATGAACAGGGACAAGGTCGAAGCCATCATTAATGCCGCAGGCAATTGAATACACTATAAAAAGATAACGAAGCACACCGAGAATTATTTCACGGTGTGTTTTGTCGTTTTATCTGACTTGTTTTCCCGCGTTTTAAAGCTAATAACCTAACCCTGACTGATATCCGTGCGGCAGGAAGCAATTACTAAAGGAGACGTTTGTACTATCCTAATGCTCCGTGTATTGATTATTCATATTTTTTTTGATAAAATGCTATTATAATAAATACTTGGCATAAAAGAGGGTTTAAATGAGTTTTAATAAGAAAAATATTCGCTGTGCGTTACCCTTCGCTTCCTTTATGTTTATTCAGCTTGTTGTGCTTCGGCTCGCAAACCAGTCGGGTCGTGGCTTCTTGCCGGAAGCGCAACAGGAAAAAGTCTATCTTTTTATTCAAGTCGCAGCGATTATAGGCTTTCTCAGCCACGCACTGCTACGTTGCTTGAAAGGTATTCAAAGGCTGTATAAACCGTTGTTGACTATTGCAATTGCATTTTGCCTTCTCGGTGCCTTTATAATACTGTTCTGCTCTCCCGCATCATTATTTTACTTAATCGTTACGGGTATTGATGTTTTACTGCTTGGATTTGTCGGCGGCTCGGTTTATGAACGGCTGTCGTTATCGGCGAATGCTCGGAAGCATCTTGGAGTGTGTATCGGAATCGGGTATGCTGTCTCAGTATTGCTCCAGTTCCTGTTACAGCTACAATGGACGGTTAAACCGGCTGTCACAATTCTTATGCTGCTTTCATTTGTATGCCTGGTTGCTTTCCTGTTGAAGAACAATAATTCGCAAGCCTCTGCGGATGAAGGGCAGGCAACAGCCAATCCGAAAGGAATACCGATTTTCAGTGTTGTAATTACATTTGCCTTGCTGTTGTTTATAAGCTACTATAACAGTTATATCCATCACCTGCAGATTGCGTCGGGTTACACTGACTATAATGTTTACAGTCTGCCGCGCCTGTTGATGATTCCTACAATAATTTTGTTTGGGGTTCTCGGTGACATCAAGGGCGGAAAGCTGTTGCCTGTTTGCACTCTTTGCGTTGCGGCTATGGCACTTCTTAACACTGCGCTTATCGGGAGTGAAACCTATCTTCTGAATATGTGTTTGTATTATATCGCCCTTACCGCCGTGATAGCCTATTATCATATAACATTTCTTCGCCTGGCTGAACATACAAAGCAGCCTGCTCTTTGGGCATGCATGGGTCGCATAATTGACAGCGTAAGCGTAATTATCGCATTCGGGCTGAAGCTTTCCGAACAGTCTCAGGTTACGGTATTGCTCATCAATGTTGTCGCGCTTGCCGTAGTAATAGTTACGATGGCTTTCAGCGGAGCGCTGAACCTTTCTGCGACGAAAGAGGCTCAAGAAGAACCGAAGGCGGAGATTGATCCGTTCCCGATTATTCAGAAAAGCTACAATATTACACCGTCTGAATTAAAAATACTGCGTGAGCTTGTGCTGACTGATGACAAGCAGGAGGTTATCGCTTCTCGACTTAACATTTCCGTCAGCACCCTGCGACATCATATTACGTCTATTTACAGAAAGACCGACACACAGACGCGTTTGGCTCTCAGCAATCTTGTAAACTCGGTAAAATAAAAATGTGCTTCCTCTCCGATTTCGGGGAGGATTTTTTCTCAAAAAACCGCATTGATAAGCCATATGGCAGGAACATTCTATATAATTATTTAATGAATAATGTTATGGTTATTGTGTAAAAAAATATGTTTTTACTAACAAGATAAAGGAGAATTATTATGAAAAAATTATTTGCTGTTTTGTTTTCATTATTGCTGTTATTCTCACTTGCCGCTTGCGGTAAAACCGATGACAGCAAAAGCAATGCAAACAACGACACAAACCAAACGACCGAAGCACAGACCGACAGTAAGCCCGCTGTAGCCGACATCAGCGGCTGGAACTGGGTCAAGGGCGAGCTTAACTGCTACGACTATTCCTATAATGGACAGACGTATTATCTTTCTTATAGCTACCCCGATAACTTTAAGACCTCTGAGGAAGCCTACAGCGGCTTGCAGAATTTTAACTATTTCTTTAATCCCTCCGACGAGTCGGCAACCCCGAACAGCTCTCCCTACGGGCTTTATATACATTTCGGACAGGGCACTAATGGCGGTGCAACAAAGTCGTCGCTTGAAGAGAGTATTCAGGGCGGATTTGTTGAGCGTGAACTCGGCGGAAGGAAAGTGCTTTTCGGCGAGCTTCCGGCTGATCCGAATACCGGCTCTCATACCTTTGCATATTATTTAAGCTATGCGGAGGACGACTGGTCCCGTATATGGATACTTTTATGTGATCCCGAGCCCGACGGCGAATTCAGAAAAGCCTTTGAAGAAAGTATGAGCTTTGACAAATAAAAGGCGGTGTGATGACAAAGAGAATATTGGCGGGATTATTTGTGCTTCCTCTGTCGATATTGTCGCACTTGAAAATCGCTTATGAGTAATGTACGATTCGGCCAATAATACTCAGTTTGGTGTTTTGTTTAAGCTTTCAGCGCAAGAATTTGGCTGAATACAAACGGATACAAAAAAGCAGGATTGAAACAACTTTCAATCCTGCTTTTTGGCGCATAAGAGGGCGTCTTAAGACATATTCTCCCGATGCTTCGCAGTCAAATATCGGGATTCCTTGCCGTTTTTTAAAGCTTTCGCAAAGGAACTTGTTATTACAATTCAGCAGTGCTTGGTCATAACCAGGATGTTATGCCCGTCCGAATATTCATATTTAACATCGTCCATAACCTTTTTGACTATGAAAATACCGTAGGCGGAGGCTGATAACCGTGAGCAGCGCCGTGCAAAGCGAAAAGCAAGAGAAAAGAAGCGTAAAAGCAACGACGCCGAATAAAAATATGAGAGAGGGGAGCTTGATTTTATAAGCTGCTCTCTCTTTTTGATTAAAGCAATCACTTATTTCCGTTGACACACATATACTTGTACTGTATAATTAGAATGGTTAAATATTTAATAAACTTTTAGCGCATATTCCCGGCACATTCCCTATGATTCAGCACATTACTTAATAGTTGAAATATCAGGAGGAATTACTATGAAAAAGGCGTTATCAATTCTCCTGTCGCTGATACTCGTATTGGCGGCATTACCGTTTTCGGCGGTAGAAAGTTTTGCTACCGACTATTACACAAGTCCCGACGGCGAATGGATGTACTACCTTAACGAGAATAACGAAGCGATAATCTATTCGGGCAGCACTAATTCAAGCGCTTATCTCGGCTCGGATACGGATATTACCGTTCCGTCAACTCTTGGCGGATATCCCGTTGTATCGCTCGGTCAGTACACATTTAACGGAAATACAAATCTTCAGAGTATAGTACTTCCGAATACTCTGACTACCATTTCCAACCATGTTTTCCGTAACTGTACTAACCTGACAAGCGTTACCTTCGGAAATTCCGTAGGTATAATCGGACCGAACTCGTTTGAAGGCTGTACAGCGCTTACGGAAATGAACCTTCCCGACTCGGTTCAGACTATCGGCTCTTATGCTTTCAGCGGTTGCACCAATCTTGAAAAAATATATATTCCTACAGGTTTAACTTCGATTGGCGGATATGCCTTCAACAACTGTAATAAAGTCGCAACATATGTAAAGAATTTAGCCGCCTGGTGCGCAATAGACTTTAATAACGGCGGCGGTTATTATTCAAACCCCATGGAGAGAGCTCATATTCTCTATGTTTATGACAGTTCCGAAAACGATTATGTTCTTGCAGAAAACATTGTGATTCCCGGCGGTGTAACAAGTATTTCGGCGGGCGCATTTGACGGTTGTCAGACAATGAAAAGCATTGTTCTTCCCGAGGGCTTGACAACTATAAATCAATATGCATTCAGATCATGCTCAAACCTTGAAAGCATTACACTTCCTTCAACCCTGACAAGTATCAGCAGCAGAGATACTTTTTATGGCTGCAATAAGCTTATGGGAGTTCATATTTCCGATATAGCGGCGTGGTGCAATATCTCGTTCCCGAACAGCTATTCAAACCCGCTTTATTATGCGAAGAATCTTTATCTCGGAAATAACAAGATTACAGACCTGGTAATTCCGAACACCGTTACGCAGATTAATCCGAATACCTTCAACAACTGCACGGGATTAACAAGTCTTACAATTCCCGACAGCGTTACAACAATAGGCAACGATGCTTTTTACAGCTGTACGGGACTTCAGAGCGTGACAGTTGGTGATTCGATTGCGAGCGTAGGCAACAACGCATTCTACAACTGCAGCAGTCTGAATGCGGTTTATATAACCGACCTTGAAGTGTGGTGTGATATTACTTTTACAAATGTGGATGCAAATCCTTTGTATAAGGCTCACAATCTTTATATAAATAATGTTCTTTCGACAGTTACCGTTCCTACTACTATTTCACAGATTAAGCAATATACATTTGCAGGTCTCGGAAATGATGTTATAATCCCCGGCAATATTACAACAATCGGAAACTATGCATTTTACGGCGGCACGCTTGAGAGCGCAACCTTACAAGAGGGTGTTAAGACAATAAAGGCACACGCTTTTGGTGAATGCAGACAGATGACAAGCATCTATTTCCCGACTACAATTACCGTAACGGAGAATTACGCTTTCAACTTTTGCAGTAAGCTCAGCACTTACATCACCGACCTTGAAGCATGGTGCAATGTTCAGTTCGGCGACAGCGGCGGATATTACGCCAACCCGCTGGAAACAGGTCATAATCTCTATCTTAACGGAAATCTTGTAACCGACCTTGTAATACCCGATACTGTTACTGAAATCAAATACTGCTCATTTATGGGCGCTTCATGTATTAAAACCGTAACAATTCCCGAAGGCGTTACAACAATAGGCAGACTTGCTTTCTATTACTGCACAAACCTTGAAAGCATTACAATTCCGAGTACGCTGACTTCGATACATAATGACCGTGTTTTCTCGAGTTGTAATAATCTTAAAGAGGTTCACATTTCCGATTTAGCTGCGTGGTGCAATATTCCGTTCCCGAACGACACGTCAAATCCGCTGTACTATGCGAAAAATCTCTATCTCGGAAACAATAAGATAACCGACCTGGTGATCCCGAATACGGTTACGGAGATTAAGCCGTTCACGTTTTACAACTGCTCGGGATTAACAAGTCTTACAATTCCCGACAACGTAACTGCAATAAGCAACGAATCTTTCTATGGATGTTTAGGGCTTCAAAGCGTAACTGTAGGTAGTTCACTTGTAAGTGTAGGTAACAACGCATTTTACGGGTGCAACAGTCTGAATGCCGTATATATAACCGACCTTGAAGCTTGGTGCAACATTACTTACGGCAATCAGCAGTCCAATCCTCTGTATTACGGACACAATCTTTACGTAAACAACGTCTTGTCTGACATTACAATTCCGAATACGGTTACTCAGCTTAAACAGTTTGCATTCACAGGACTTGCAAACAATGTAACAATACCCGGAAACGTTACCGAAATCGGTTCGTATGCTTTTGCAGACGGAAAGTTTTCCACCGCAGTAATGCAGGAGGGTGTTCAGATAATCAAGGGCAACGCATTCAATAACTGTAAGAATATGACAAGCGTATATTTCCCTGCAAGCATAACAAAGACAGAGGAATATGCGTTTGGCAATTGTAGTAACTGCAGCACATATATTACCGACCTTGAAGCGTGGTGCAACGTTCAGTTCGGCGGTGGCGGGGGATACTATGCAAACCCGCTGGAAACAGGACACAAACTTTATCTTAACGGCGAGCTTGTAACCGACCTCGTTATACCCGATACGGTTACCGAATTGAAGTATTGCTCATTTATGGGGTGCTCAATGAAGAGTGTCAGACTTCCCAAAGGACTTACAAAAATCGGCAATCTTTCATTCTACAACTGCACAAATCTCAAGAGCATTGTCATTCCCGATACCGTAGAAACTATCGGTACGGACCGTGTGTTTGCATACTGTAACGCCCTGACCAATTATTACTGCTTCAAAGATACAAGAGGCGATACATATTGGACAAATAACTCAACAAAGTATTATATGGGTGAAATGGATTCCGACAAGGCATTTGATTTTGGCGATATCAGCACAATTCTCAGCGCATCTGTCGGCTCACTTGAAAATATGACCGAGGTTCAGGAAATCGTAGCTGACTATAATCTCGACGGAGTTGTTGACGGCTTCGACGCGGCGGAGCTTGACAGATATGTTTATTCAATCAATACCGCAAAGGGTGATGTCAATCAGGACGGAAATACCGACCTTGCAGACTATGCCATGACAAAGGCACATATCTCAGGTGTAGCCGTTGACAATAACACTCCTGCGAACCTGCTTGACAAGAGCTATCTTACTGCCGAATATGACAGCATAAAGGATAACTATCCCAACGGCACAATAATCACTCAACAGTATTACTGCGCCGATTATGACGGCGACAAGGCAGTTGATGCCTTCGACCTGTTTTATCTTGATAAGAGAATAAACAATATCGCCTAAACTCGTTTAATAAACATAAACCCCGAAGCAGATTAACGCTTCGGGGTTAAACTTTGCCTTGCGGTATTGTTATCGGCGGCTTGTTCCTACACCGCCAAGCCGACCTCTGTCGGATTTTCAACGGTTACTTTTCGGTGCCTGATATTATTCTTTGCACTTCTTCCCACGCTTCGTCATCAAAACGGCGCTTTTTATAGTAATACAGCTTATCCTCTTCCGTTATTTCCCGTATCGGCTTGCAGGGATTTCCGACTGCAACAACGCCGGACGGAATATCCTTTGTTACAACACTGCCTGCTCCGATTACCGAGTTTTCACCGATATTCACACCGGGAAGAACTACCGTATTTGCGCCGATCCACACATTATTGCCGATATTGATTGATATACCGTATTCGTATTTTGTGTTTCTTATTTCGTGGTGAATGGGGTGCCCTGCAGTAATGACGGCAACATTCGGACCGAACATAACATTGTCGCCTATCTTCACAGGAGCAACATCTATGATAATGCAACCGCTGTTGGCATAGAAATTATCGCCGATTTCTATATGCTTGCCGTAATCACATCTGAACGGAGGCTCGATATATACGCCCTTTCCGTGCTTAATTCCAAGCAGCTTAAAGAGCAGATATTCCTTTGGAACATTGAACGGTAAAGAGCGGTTAAATGAGCGCAGAAGGAGCTTCGCTTTGAATTGCTCGGCTAAAACAGACGCGTCCGAAATGTATGGCAATTCTCTGTCACGGCGTTCTTTGTGATTCAGCATAGTGACACCCCAAATTGTTTAGTGTGGTTTTTAAAATAATATAATAAATCCGTTCAAAAACAAGAGCGAGGAATAACATCGCCTTTTAAACAACAGATAATAATTCCGAAAAAATAATTAAAAAACTAACAAACAGGCTTTGATTTTGCTCTTATATATTATCAAGGTAGTTTACGACCTTAATGACTTTGCCGCCCTTGAGGTAAACCCTCGGCACTCTCATATTAACCGAGCAAACCAACTCGTAGTTAAAGCTGCCTGCAAGGTTTGCAACCTCTTCGGCAGAAATGCATTTGTCCCCGTCACTGCCGATAAGCGTGACCTTGTCGCCCTGTTTTACGTCAAGTGAGCTGACGTCAATCATAATCTGGTCCATACAGACCCTGCCGATAATGCTTGCATACTCTCCGCCGACCAGCACTCTGCCTTTGTTTGAAAGGCTCCTCGGGTAGCCGTCGCCGTAGCCGATTGAAACCGTAGCTATTTTCATATCCTTTTCGGCGGTGAAAGTGCTTGAATAACCGACCTTGAAGCCTGCCTTGACTTCCTTTACAAATGAAACGCTGCTGATAAGCTGTAGTGCAGGCTTTAGCGGGAAGCTTTCCTTTTTGACCTCATCCGACGGATACAGTCCGTAGGTCATGATACCGATTCTGACCATATCAAGGAAGCCGTCGTCAAAGTCGATAATACCCGCACTGTTGTCCATATGCTTTACGGGAGGGTTTATACCTTCCGCCTTCAGCCTGTCAAGAAAGCGAAGAAAGCTTTCCTTCTGTGCGTTTACCGAGCTTTTATCACTTGAGTCTGCACAGGCAAAATGAGTAAATATTCCGTCAATTTCAATCCCCGGCAGAGCCGATATTTTTTTAACCGTTTCCAAACCGCTGTCATCGGGCATAAGACCGATTCTGCCCATGCCCGTGTCAACCTTGATGTGTATTTTTGCAGTCAGCCCGAGCTCGACTGCCTTAGCTGAAAGCTTTTGTGCAGTTTCGTATTCAAACACTGCGTGCATAAGATCGCTCTTAAGAAGAGCCTCATAGTCCTCGGGGTATACATAGCCGAGAATGAGTATCGGGTTGTTGATATTATGTCTGCGAAGGACCTCTCCCTCTTCCACGCTTGCGACGCCGAAAGCGTCAACGCCCTCCTGTGCCAGAGCTTCTGCAACGGGGACTGCGCCGTGACCGTATGCGTCGGTTTTGATTATAGCCATGGTTTTGACGAAGGGGCCGACCTTTTTTTGTACCTTTTTAACATTTTCGGTTATCGCGTCTAAATCAATCTGAGCGTAAGCTCTTTTAGGAAACATATTATTACCTCGGTTCTTTATTACCTTTAGATTATAATCTAAAGTCACACACTTGTAAAGAATTGTTTTAGATACGTCGGGTTGAATTTTTTTCCTGTTTGTTTTATTATATGAAAGGTGAGAAAAATGAAATTTGTGTGTCCTGTCTGCAGGCAGGAGCTTTTAAAAAAGGATAACAGCTACTATTGCGCCGACGGTCATTGCTTTGATTGCGCCAAAAGCGGTTACTTAAATCTGCTTAGGACCTCCTCGGGCGGTAATCACGGCGACAATAAGCTGATGATAAATGCCCGACGCGACTTCCTTGAAAAGGGGTATTATGAGAAGTTCCGTGACGCAGTTTCCGAAGCGCTTGCAGAATACTGCAAGCCTGACGGTACGGTGCTTGACTGCGGTTGCGGAGAGGGATACTATACGCGTTGCTTTAAAGAGCGTATGCCCTCTGCCGAGCTTTGCGCTTTAGATATTTCAAAGCACGCACTCAAATTAGCCTCTTCGCGCAGTAAGGATATTGATTTCGCTGTTGCAAGCTCGTTTGACATACCTTTGCCCGACGGAAGCGTTGACGCGCTTGTTGAAATTTTTTCGCCGTTTTGCAGGGCGGAGTTTGCAAGGGTGTTAAAGCCCGGAGCATATCTTATCATGGCACTGCCGCTTGAAAACCACCTTATCGAGCTTAAAAGTGCGGTATACGACACGCCGTATAAAAACGAGCCGGGTAAATTTGAAATTGACGGCTTTGAGCTTCTTGAAAAGAAGGACTTAAAATACAAGGTGAATATTACCGACAACTCCGACATAAAGAATTTATTTATGATGACTCCGTATTATTACAAAACGGGCGAGGAAAACCAGTCAAGGTTAAATACTTTACAGCAGCTTGAGCTGAGCCTCGAATTTTGCATAGCCGTTTATAAAAAATGCGTATAATTGTTGCAGTTATCGCAAGTATGAGTTATAATATTAACGTCAAAAGAACAAAAAAGAGGTGTAAAATATGGGAAACGTTGTTAAGGTAACTATTGCAGGGGCAGGTTATACCCTTAAAACAGAGGAAAGCGAAAAGTTTACACTTGAGCTTGCAAAGGAAATTGATGACAAAATAAAGGAAATCAAAAAGGCAAATCCGTTTATTTCCACAAATCAGATTGCCGTTCTGGTAGCCCTTGAATACGGTTGCGACTGCAAGAAGGCAGAACAGAACACCGCTTCTTTGCGCGCAGAGATGAAAAACTATCTTGAGGATGCGGCTAAAGCTCAGTCGGAAAGAGATTTTTACAAAAGAGAACTTGACCGCATGAAGGCTGAAGCAAAATCAAGGTCAAATCAGATTAATCTGTTTTCGGATGAGAATAAATGAAAACTGAAATATTAGCGCCTGCAGGCAGCTTTAATGCACTGAGGGCGGCTGTGTTGAGCGGAGCTGATGCCGTTTATTTCGGTACCGGCAGCTTCAACGCAAGACGGAATGCAGACAATTTCAACTCGGACGAGCTTAAAAGGGCGATTGACTACTGTCACTTACACGGAGTTAAATGTCATATCACCCTTAACACTCTTGTCCTTGACAGTGAGCTTGACCGCTTTTCGAAAACGGTCAAGCGTGTCTGCGAGCTGAATGCAGATGCGCTTATTTTGCAGGACTTAGCAGCCGCGAGGATAGTAAGAAGACTTTGTCCCGAAATTGAGCTTCACGCCTCAACCCAGATGTCAACGGGCACCCTTGAGGGGCTGAAGCTGCTTGAACAGCTCAGCTTTTCGCGTGCGGTGCTTCCCAGGGAGCTTTCAAAAAGGGAGATTCTTTATCTTTGCGAGCACTCGCCGATTGACCTTGAGTGCTTTGTTCACGGCGCACTTTGTATGTGCGTTTCGGGTCAGTGCCTTTTAAGCTCAATGCTCGGCTCCCGAAGCGGCAACCGAGGACTTTGTGCACAGCCTTGCCGCTTGCCGTTTAAAGCGGAAAACGGCACGGGGCACGACCTTAGCTTAAAGGATTTATCAATCATTGAAAGTATGGACTTTCTAAGTAGGGCAGGCGTTTCCTCGTTCAAAATTGAGGGCAGAATGAAACGTCCCGAATACGTCAGCGCCGCCGTTACGGCATGCAGAGAAAGTCTTGAGGGAACATATTCCGAACAGCGAAAGCACGAGCTTAAAAGTCTGTTTTCACGTTCGGGCTTTACCGACGGGTACTTTGAGGGTAAGCTCTCAAGGGAAATGTTCGGCATCAGAGAAAGGGAAAACGTTGTTTCCGCCTCGTCCGAGCTTTTGAAAAAATATGAAAAGAATTACGAAAAGGAAATTGCCGTTCACGGTGTGAGCTTTCGGCTTTCGGCTCAGGAGGGCAAGGCTCCCGTGCTCACGGCTTCAACGGCAGGGCATTGCGTAACCGCAGAGGGGACAGAGCCTGCTCAAAGGGCGCTTAACAAAGCGCTTTCCGTTAAGGATGCCGTAAGTCAGCTTTCAAAATGCGGCGGCACGGTGTTCTATCCCGAAGAAATTGAGTGTAATATTAAAGGTGAGCTTTTTGTTCCGATGTCGACGCTCAATTCATTAAGAAGGAATGCGCTCTCACTTTTAGAGAAAAAAATAATCGGAGAAAAGCGGCGATTGAACGATTATGTCGAGGAGATACCCGAACCAATTCCCGTCCCCGGGAAAGCAGAGCTGTATTCGGTGTTTGACAGCGTCGCTCAGATACCCGACACAGCAGATTGCGGAAGGATTTTCCTGCCGCTTGACACACCTGACAAAGCTCTTGAAGAATACAATGCCGGGGTTGTCGTTCCGAGAGGGTTGCTTTTTAACAGCGACGAAGTATACGAAAGGCTTGCTTCGGTAGGTGCAGAGTATGCGCTTTGCAACACGCTTGACGCAGTAAGCCTTGCAAAAAAAGCAGGTAAGAAGATAATCGGCGGACCGTTTTTGAATATCTTTAACAGTCTGTCGCTTGATGAAATCGGAAAGCTCGGAGCAGAGCAGGTCGCGTTGTCCTATGAGCTTACCGCGGAACAGATTAAAAAAATGACAAAGAGCGTCAAAACCGGTTGTGTGCTTTACGGCAGAACGCCTCTTATGATTACGGCAAACTGTCCTGTTAAAAACGGCAAGAATTGCGCCGAGTGTAAGAGGTCGTGCTCCCTTTCCGACCGCAAGGGAATTGAATTTCCGATAAGATGCACAAACGGTTTTTCGGAGCTTTTCAATTCAAGACCGACATATATGCTTGATAAGGCTGATGCCTTCGGAAGACTTCATTTTCATATGCTTGTCTTTACAACGGAAACCGCACGACAGGTGAGCAATATCATTAATGCATACTATGCGGCTGAGAAGCCCGACGCTGAATTTACAAGAGGACTTTATTTCAGAGGTGTTGAATGATGCTTAAAATTAACGCTGTAAAGCTCAGAGAGGACGCAAGGCTTCCTTCACGGGCTACCGACGGTTCGGCAGGCGCCGACTTATATGCTGCTTGCGACGAACATATTACGGAAATCGGACCGCACGAAACAGTGCTTGTTCATACCGGTCTTGCCTTCGAAATACCCGACGGCTATGTCGGGCTGGTGTTTGCAAGGAGCAGTCTTGGCACAAAGAGGGGACTTGCCCCCGCAAACAAGGTCGGTGTTATCGACTCCGATTACAGGGGCGAGGTTATGGTTTCCCTTCACAATCATACCGATATTACGCAGAAAATTGAAAACGGCGAAAGAGTAGCACAGCTGGTAATAGTACCGTACCTCAAGGCGGAATACGTCGAAACGGACAGCCTCGGCGAAACCGACAGGGGAAGCGGAGGCTTCGGCTCTACGGGTACAAAATAAAGCGTCAATTCTTGACAAAAAAGTCTGCGGTTGTTATTATAAATTAGGAGATTTTTTGGAGGTGGATGTATGAATGTCGAAAAGCTCTGTATGAGCTGTATGAAGGAGCTCGGAGATGAGGCAAGGTGCCCTCATTGCGGCTTTCAAAACGATATTGAGCAGGGCCCGCCGTATTTGCCGCTGAAAAGCGTAATTGCCGACCGTTACATTGTCGGCAGGCTTATTGAGTCGGGCGGCGACGGCGCTACTTATATGGGCTTTGACACCGAAAGCGAAACGGCGGTTACTATTCGTGAGTACCTGCCTGAAAGATATGTAAAAAGGTTTTACGGTTCGGCAAAGATCAGACCCATTGAGGGTGAGGAGGAGTTCTACGATTACGGCAGAAAGGAGTTTTTAAAGCTCTGGCGTAATCTTGCAAGGAACAGAAACCTCGGCGGACTTATTCCCGTGCTCGACATCATTGACCAGAACAACACCTCATATGCAATTTCGGAATATGTTGAGACTATAAGTCTTCGTGATTTTCTTTTGAAAAGCAGAACCGGTTACCTTTCGTGGGAGCGCTTTAAAGCAATTGTTATGCCGCTGCTTACAACAGTATCCACGCTTCATTCAATGGGAGTTTACCACCTCGGTATTTCCCCGAATACGCTTGTCCTGGGAAGGGATGGAAAGCTCAGGCTTACAGGCTTTATGATTGCCGACTCAAGATGCAGAAACACCGAGTTTGACTCGGAGCTTTTCTCGGGCTATGCGGCAATTGAACAGTACAGCGATATTGAGGATACGGGCGAATGGAGCGATATATATGCTCTCGGCGCAGTAGTGTACAGAGCGTTAATCGGCAGTATCCCGTCTGCCGCAACCGACAGGGCGACCAATGACAAGCTGATGATTCCGCCGAAATTTGCGGAAATGCTTCCTGCATATGTTGTTGCCGCAATTGAGCACGCGCTTGAAATTGAGCCTAATGACAGACCCGAAACAATTGAACAGCTCAGGGATGAGCTTGCAGGCAGTCCGAGCGCAGTTGAAAGCAGTCGCAGCCGTGATGCTCAGCCTCAGCCCTCAGCCACCACGGAAGAGGAAATTAAGGAACGCAGAAGGCTTGAGAGGCTTGCTATTCAGGAGCAGAACAAACAAAAGCAGATTAAAATGACCGTCATTTCCTTTGCCGTAGTCATTGTGCTCGGCCTTATAGGAATCGGCATTTACTTCGCCGTTTCCAACAGAAGCAGTGCACCCGAACAGAATGTTACAACCGACGCGGTTTCCGAAATAATCGAGGTTCCGAATTATGTCGGCGAAAGCTATTCGAGAATAGTAAACGACGACGTACAGAAAACGAGATTTAAATTCAGAGTTAAATATGAGTATTCCACCGACGTGGAGGCAGGCTATATCATTTCGCAGAGCATTGAGGCAGGTACTCAGACCGAAAAGGGCTCGGAAATGGAGCTTGTTGTCAGCAACGGAGCGGAGATATTAAAGCTTCCGAATGTTGTCGGTAAGGATTATTCCTCGGCGGAGCAGACGCTTACTCAGGCGGGCTTTACCGTTTCGAGAATCAGAAAGCCCAACGACGGAACTCATGAGGGTGATATTGTGTATTCGATGTCGCCTTCGGCGGGAAGCGACTACGAAAAGGGCAAGGAGGTAATTCTTCAGGTCTGGGGCGAGGCTCCGACCGAGACTACCACAAAGCAGGATGAGACCACCACTAAGTCAGGTATTGACAGCCTGATGAACAACATAGCGGGCGCTTAACAAAACATAAAAAAGCACAGGCGGTTAGGGCGCTGTCCATAAGGATGATTAGCCCAAAAATCGCCTCTTTTCCGCTATAACTGCCTTAAAATCGGGGTTAGGCGTCAGCCTTAACCCCGATTTGTGCGATTGTTCTAACGAAAAACAGTCTGATTTTTGGGTGCA